>NZ_POTY01000202.1 GCF_003236315.1 Micromonospora craterilacus | reverse complement strand
GGGATGACCTTCACGTGGGCGCGGTAGTGGTGCGACAGGAGCTGTTCGGTCAGCACCTCGTGCGGGGTGCCGGTGGCGGCGACCCGGCCGTCGGCGAGCAGCACCATCCGGTCGGCGTACTCGCCGGCGATCGACAGGTCGTGCATGGTGGCCAGCACGGTCAGGCCATCCGTGCGGCGCAGTTGGTCGACCAGTTCGAGGACCTCCTGCTGGTGGCCGATGTCGAGCGCGCTGGTCGGCTCGTCGAGCAGCAGCAGGGTGGCACCCTGGGCCAGCGCCCGCGCCAGGAAGACCCGCTGCCGTTCCCCGCCGGAGAGGGTGGCCAGCTCACGGGCGTGGAAGCCGGCGAGGTCCAGCCGGTCCAGCACCTCGTGCACCACGGCCAGGTCGGCGGCGGACTCCCGGCCCAGCGGCGGGATGTACGGGGTGCGGCCGAGCAGCACGTAGTCCAGTACCGCCATGCCGGGCGGTACGACCGGGGACTGGGCCACCGTGGCCACCACCCGGGCCAGCTCGCGGCGGCGCAGCGCGCTCAGCGGCGTACCGAACAGCCGGACGGCGTCCGGCGCGGGGAGCAGACCGCCGACGGCGCGCAGCAGCGTCGACTTGCCGGCCCCGTTGGGGCCGATCACGGTGACCCACTCGCCGGCCCGCACGGTCAGGTCCACGCCGGCGAGAATCGGTACGCCGTCAAGACTGACCCGCAGGCCACGCACGTCGACGGCCGGCGGCCCGTCGGCCCTACCGGGCGTGGTGGTCGCGGGGGCGGGTGCGCCCGGTGCGGGTTCGGTCATGTCAGCACCCGCCGGGCGGTGCGCAGCACCAGGACGAAGAAGGGGCCGCCCAGCAGCGCGGTGACCACCCCGATCGGGATCTCCTGCGGTGCGGCGACGGTCCGCGCCACCACGTCGGTCAGGGCCAGGAAGGCTCCCCCGAACAGCAGCGACAGCGGGAGGATGACCCGGTAGCTCGAACCGGCGAGCAGCCGTACGGTGTGCGGCACGATGATGCCGACGAAGCCGATCAGGCCGGAGGCGGAGACGGCGGCGGCGGTGCCCAGCGAGGCGGCGGCGATCAGCAGGTACCGGGACCGCTGCGGGTGCAGGCCGAGGCTGGCGGCCTCGTCGTCGCCCACCGAGAGCACGTCCAGCTCGCGCCGGAACAGCAGGATCACCAGGCTGGTCAGCAGGAAGTACGGCAGCACCAGGCGGACGTCCTGCCAGCCGGCGGTGGCCAACCGACCGAGCAGCCAGGAGTAGACCTGCTGGATGCTGTCGGCGTGCCGTTGCAGCAGGTACGTCTGCCCGGCACTGAGGAACGCGGAGACGGCCACCCCGGCCAGGATCAACGCGGCCGGTGAGCGGCTTCGCCCGCCGGCCGCACCGAGCAGGTAGGTCATCACCACGGCGCCGAGCGAGCCGACGAAGGCGGCCAGCGGGATGGTGAGCGGCAGCCCGCTCAGCGCGCCGCCCGCCCCGACGCCGAGGGTCAGCACGACGGTGACCGCCAGTCCGGCCCCGGCGGCGACGCCCAGCAGGTACGGGTCGGCCAGCGGGTTGCGGAACACCCCCTGGTACGCGCCACCGGCCAGCGCGAGCAGGCCACCGACCAGCAGACCCAGCACCACCCGGGGCAGCCGCAGCTCAGTGACGATGGCGATCTCCCGCTCGGTCAGCCCGCTCTCCAGGCGTACCCCGGGCAGCAGGTTGAGCAGTTCGATCGCGACACTGCCGGGCGGCAGGCTGACCGGGCCGAGCGAGACGCCGGCCACCAGGGCGACGAGCACGGCAAGAACGCCGGCGGCGAGCCAGCGTTTCCGCAGGCCCGCCGGCCGGGACGACGGCGCCGCCCCGCCCGGCGGGAAGGAAGGGCCCCTTCTTAACGCCTGGTGCATGGAAAGGGTCCCTTGTTAACGCCGGCCGTCCGTCGTCACTCGGACGCCTTGGCGGTGGCGTCGACGATGACTCGCAGCAGGTCCACCACGCGCGGGCCCCAACGGGAGGCGATGTCGTCGTCCAGCGGCACGATCTGGTCGTTCTTGACCGCGTTGATGCCGGACCAGCCGCTGCGGGCCTTGACCGTATCGGCGCTCTGCTGGCAGCACTTGACGTCGGAGAGGAAGACGAAGTCCGGGTTGGCCTTGACGATCACTTCCTGGGACAGCTGCGGGTAGCCGCCGTTCTTGCCGTCGGCGTCGGCCGGGTCGGCGATGTTCTCCAGGCCGGCGAGGGTGTAGATCGAGCCGATGAAGGTCTTGCTGGTCGCCGTGTACAGCTCCGGACCCAGCTCGTGGAAGTAGGTGGGCGCCTGGACCCGCTGCGGCACCTCGGCGACGATCTTCGCGATGTCGTCCTTCATCCGCTGCACGACGTCAGCCGCCGCGGTGGTGTTGCCGGTGAGCGTGCCCAGCTCGGTGAGCTGCTGGTACGAGTCGTCCAGGGTCTGCGCCGCGGGGGTCAGGTAGACCGGGATCTTCAGCGCGGTGAGCTGGTCGACGATCTTGTTGGTGTCGTTGGCGAGCACCACCAGGTCGGGGTTCTTCCCGGCGATCGACTCGGCGTTCGGCTGGTAGCCGGACAGGTCCGTCTTCGGCGCGTCGGCGGGGAAGTTGGACTGGTCGTCGACCGCGGTGACCTGCGGGCCGGCACCGATGGCGAAGAGCATCTCGGTGGCCGTCGGCGACAGCGAGACGATCTTCTCGGGTCGCTGCTCCAAGGTCAGCGACCCGACGGTGACCGGGAAGGCGGCGGCGCTCGGGCTGCCGCTGGCGGTGGGGGTCTCGGCGGCCTTCTCGGCGCAGGCACCGAGCGTGAGCGCGGCCACCGCGAGGGTGGCGGCGAAGAGCCGGGGGGTACGTCTGGACATCGGTCCTCCTGTCGGTCGAGGAGTGCGGTGCTTCGCCGACAGGGAGCCTGGGCACCCGTCCGCGAGGCGCCCTTCCTCGAGAGCGCGGATCGCGACCGCGCCCCAGGCGACCTGGCTCGTCCCCGGATCGGGGCATCACAGTTGCGGGACAGCGCCGGTGTCGCACCGGCTTCGCTGCGGCGGGTCGGTAAGACCGTAGCGCACGACCCGACCGCGGCCCGCTGAGCAGGCCGCGGTCGCCGCCGGAGGGCCACCGCCGGCCGGGGCCGGGGCGGACGCTGGATGCTCTTTGTCCGGTTGGTCCCTGAGACGGGGCCCCGCGCGAGGGGTGGCGGGGCCCCGTCGAATCAGGAGGCGGTGATCGTGACGTTGTCCACAGCCGCCTCGACCAGGCTGGCCGTCGCGAGGTCGGCCGCCTCCACCAGGATCCGGATCGACTGCCCGGCGTACGGGGTGAGGTTGAGGTTCGATGTCGTCCAGGCACCGTTGCGGTTGCTGGCCGCACCGGCCTGGGTGAGCAGCGCCGTGGTGCCGCCGTTGTGCACCACGCTGACCCGGAAGTAGTCCGCCGACGACGAGTTCGAGCCGTGCGCCAGGTACCAGGCCAGTGAGAGGGTCAGCGTGCCGCTGGACGGCAGCGTGATGGCCGGGGACCGGGCGCTGGTCACGCCACCGTCGACGTCGTAGTCACCCGCGCTGGCGCCGGCCAGCCGGCCGGTCACCAGGTCGTTGCTGCCGGCGTACGGGACGAGTTGCTTGGCCCCGCTGGAGTTGGTGGCCTGCGCGGCGCCCCGCTCCCACTGGCCCGAGGTCGCGGTGTCGGTGCCGTTGGGGTTGATCGTCCAGCCGGTCGCGGTCTCGAAGGTGTCCGACCAGACCGTGGTCCCGCCGCCACCACCGCAGTACTGCGCCTGCTTGCCGATCGCCCGGTACGGGCAGTCGGCGTACTCGGCGAGCATGAGCACCGCTTCCCGGTTGCGCGAGGTCTGCGCGGGGATCACCTCGTCGGGCGGGTAGAAGCCGCCGCCGGAGGCCGTGCGCGGGTACAACTCGAAGGTGTACGCCCAGATCCCGTGCACCGCCCACATCCAGTCGATGCTGCTGCCGTCGGTGATGTACAGGTCACTGGACTGCTGCGGGGTGAAGCCGTTGGTCGCCGCCATCTGCCGGCCGATGGTGGCGAACGTGTTGAACTGGTCGGCCGTCATCCCGGGAGCGGTGTCGTTGTAGGTGTAGCCGTACGGCCAGAGCACCAGTTCCGAGTAGGTGTGGAAGTCGATGTTGGCCTTGATCTGCTGCACGCCGCCGACCACCCGGCTGTTGACGAAGTTGCGCAGCGCCTGAGTCTCCGGGGCGGAGAAGGCCGACGGACCCCGGTAGGTGTCCGAGGAGGTGGAGCTGGACGAGCCGCCGCAGCAGCCCCAGTTGTAGCTCCAGTTCCGGTTCAGGTCCGTCCCGACGTACGACGATCCGCTGTTGGGTTGGCGGTTCTTGCGCCAGGACCGGTACGAGCCGGTGGCGATGTCGTACTCGCTGCCGTCCGGGTTGACCGACGGCACGATCCAGATCTCCCGGTTGTTGACCAGGTTGGTGATCCGGGAGTCGGTGCCGTAGTTCTGCGTGAACAGCCGCATCAGGTAGATCGCCATCTCGACGGTCAGGTGCTCGCGGGCGTGCTGCTGCGAGTTGAAGAGGATCTCCGGCTCGTTCTCGTCGACGGCGACGTTGTCGGAGATCTTCACCGCCATCAGGTCCCGGCCCTCGTACGAGGTGCCGATGCTGACCTTGCGGGCGATCGACGGGTAGGACGCGACGATCTGGTTGACCACGGTGGTCAGCTCGGCGTAGTCGTGGTAGTCGGCGTCGGCCGGCGGGAAGGCCAGCGCGCCGACGTCCCCGTGGTCATGGCCCCGATCGTTCGGCGGTGCGGCGACCTCCTCCAGCCGGAAGCCGAGCTTGGTGATGGCGGCGGCCTCGGCGCGGGTGGCCGAGACGTGCAGCACCCCGTGTTCGGAGTAGTCGATGGCGGCGCCGGTACGGGCGACCGCGGTGCGGTCGGCGAGCGTACGCGGACCGAGCACCCGGTAGGTCGCGGCGGCCGGTTGTTCCTCCCGGTCCGGGGCCGGCCGGGCGGAGACGGGTGGCGCGGATATGGCGAGCAGGCCGAGTCCGGCGGCGACGATGAGCGCCAGAGCACGGCGGACGGGGATGGTGCGGAGGGCCATGGACAACCTCCTCGAGGCGCGGGGGTCACCCGCCTGGTGGCGGACAGCCCGCCACCGGTCACATGGTCATATCAATATCGATCGTTCTTTAGTCCATCCCAGCCGGATCCTCATGCCGGCAACATGTTTCCGCCGCCCGACACGCGATGGAGCCGGGTGCCGAAACCGGCCGGCTCAGGCGGCCGGGCCGCGACCCTGATCCGAGGCGGTCCCGGGCTGGTCGCCGGCGGCTTCGGAGGCGCCGTCCGCCGGGGCGTCAGGGCCGGCCTGGTCGTCACCGGCCAGCGCGGCCCGCAGCCGCTCCTTCTCCGAGCGACGGCGCTCGGCGGCGCTCGCCATCTCCTCGGCCATCTCGTCGCGCCAGCCCTTGAGCAGGAAGAACGAGAGCGCGGCGGAGAACAGCAGCGCCACCATCAGCTTCAGGAAGATGTTCATGTTGACCGGCCAGAGGGCCGCCACGACGGCGGCGAACAGCCCGATCCGGCCCAGCGTGTACTTGACCGCCGCACTCACGCCGTCGCCTCGCTTCGCTCGCTCACGTAGCCACTCCATTCCCCTGCCGTCCGACCGACGGCGCTGTCAGTCCTGCCTGCCGGCCCGCCCGGCGGAGCCTGGTCTCAGCTCGTCCGACTGGCCAACCAGCGGACACCGGGAAACCAGATCATCGCGTAGACCACGGTGAACGTCGCCGCGGCCAGCCCTCCGGACAGCAGCGGCGGCAGCCCGACCGTCACGCCGGCAAGCGCCAGCCCGGCGACCACCGCCACCGCGAGGGACACCAGCGCGGCCACCACCCGGGGTGCGCCGAACTCCCAAGCCCGGAAGTCCTCCCAGAACAGCCACGCGGGCAGGATCACCGCCAGCCAACCGTTGGCCTGTCCGAAGTCACCGGCCCCGAACGAGGCGAAGGCCCCGTCGAAGAGCACCAGCACCAGCAGCCCGATGACCACCCCGGCCAGGCCGACACCAAGCAGGTCGCCCAGGGCACGGATGCGTCCCTCGGCGTCCCGGCGGGGGAACGCGCTCTGCTGCTCAGTCATCCCTGACGAGGGTACGCGAGCCCCGGCAGCACCAGTTGGCTGGCCGGGCCGCCTACGGGTCCGCTGGGCGCTCCGGCGCCGGCACGGCCCGCCGGGTCATCCGGCCGGAAGCTCCCGTCGCCGCCGCGCCAACACCCGCAGCGCCGCACCGCCGCCGACCAGCGCCGCGCCGACGATCACCAGGGCGCCGATTGCGACACCCGTACGCGGCAGGCCACCTCCGGGCGACGGCGGGGCGGGCGACGGCGAGCCGGTGGCCGGCGGCGAGGCGGTCACCGTCGGCGACGCGGTCGGGCTGGCACTGCCCGAGGGGGTCGGCTTGGGGGCGATCGAGACGGATATCCGCAGGGACCCCTCCTGCCCGCCGCCCTGACCGGGCGACGGTGCGGCCAACGGTGACGTGGACGCCATCGCGACCATGGCCGCCGGAACCGGCGGCCGGTCCACCGCGGCCTGGGCGCTCGCCGCCCAGAGGGCGACCATCGCTCCGGCCACCAAGGGGACCGCCGCCGCGCGACGGCGAATCCGGGTCCTGCTCACCACAACCTTCTCTCTCTCCGGTGGGTCATGCGGCGCCGGTCGAGCCGGACCGCGTACGGCGGGACGGTGCCGGCGAACCAGCTCCCGCGTGGCGGATGATCATCCTCCGGCGGCGGCAGCTATCCGGTTGCGGCGGTCGCTCGCCGGCCGGCTGACGCTGTCGGGGTCTGGTCTCCGCCCGCCGGACCCGGAACACCGCCGTCACCGGCGATCGCCGCTAGCAGCCGGCGGCGGCGCCGACGCAGGACGAACACCAGGATCACGGCCGTGACCAGGGCCCCGAGGAAGATCAGCAGGCCCCACGGTACCGCCGATGTCGCGGCGGCACGATTGGCGGAAGGTACCGGATCTTTCTTGTCAACGGTCTCCGTGTTGACCGCCAAAGAGGCAGAGATCCGGCCAGCCGGAAAGACATCGGGAATCGTGCTGCTGAGCCGGATCTCGGAGTCAGGGAGCAACTCCGGGATGTCGATCACCTCGCTGTGGCCGAGCCGGACGCCGAGTGGACCCTTGAGCTGGATCCGCGCCTTGCCGGTGACCCGGACGTTGCCGAGATTCGCCACCCGGTAGGTGACGGTCAGATCCCCACCGGGGAACGGGACGACCGGATTGTCGTACCGCAGCTCCAGCCCGGTGACCTGTACGGAGGGCTGCACCGGCCCGCTGACCCGTAGGTAGACCCGGGCGCCGATGCGCCGCTCGACGGTCACCTGCTGACCTTCGTTGCCGGTCTCCGTCACCGTCATCGCGGCCACCACGGCTCCGGGATGATCGCCCGGCTCGGCGTTCGCCGGAACCCGCAGGGTGAACGGCACGTCCAGCCGCTTGCCCGGCGCGATCGTGTACGACCGCTGCGGCACCCGGATCCACGCGCCGACGTCGCGGGGTTCCTGGGCGGTGGGTAGCAGGGCGTAGGCGCCGTCCTCCGAGTTGAAAGCGTCGGTGGCGTAGGTGTCGAGCGTGATCGGTGCCGGACCCAGGTTGCTGATCCCGACGTAGTCGATGATCTGCTCGCCGGGCGCGAGGTCGTACACGAAGTGGTTCTTGCCAGTCGGTCCGTTCTTGCTCGACGGCTGCACGCTCCAGCGGGGTTCGTCGCGGCGCGCGGTGAGCGCGGTCGACGGCTGGAACGCGACCGGCCGCGCCCCGACGGCGTCGCCGGTGCGGACGGCACCCGGTCCGGCGACGGCCGGAGCCGCCACGGCCGGCAGGGTGAGGGCTACCACGGCCAGCAGCACCACCGCGGTACGAAGGAGATCACGAGGGCTCATGGGGGCAGGCTCCGAGGCGGGTTCCGGACAGGAGACGCAGCGGATGTACCGCGGACCGGCTGTCCGCGGTACATCCGCTTGCGTTTGTTGACACCCGTGGTACCGACGCTTCGGTCAGACCAGGGTCAGGGTGAGGGTGGCGGTGTAGGCGCCCGGCGGAACGCTGTCCGGGATCGACAGGCTCAGGCCGGCGTCGCAGGTGAACGTGCCGGCGCTGCTGCCCGCGGCCGAGCTGCACAGCGTACGGGTGTCGCCCAGGTTCGCCGGGGTGCCCGCCGAGACCGCGCCCGAGCCGCTGGCCTTGGCGGCCGACGGGGTCCAGGTAAGGTTCCCGGCCGGGATGTTGCCGGCACCGGTGAAGTCGGTCAGCTGACCGGTCACGTCCCAGCCGGCGTTGGTGCCCCGGAGGTCGGTGATGGTGGCCTGCTTGAGGGCACCGGTGGCGGTGCCGCCGACCTGGCCGCCGAGCAGCTCGACCGCCGGAGGCTGCGCCACGTCCAGCGTGAAGGCACCCGGGTCGACGTCAGCGGTGATGGTCTCGACCTTGCTCACCCCACCGGCCGGGCCGTTGACGACGAGCGAGGCGGCGGCCGACGTGGACGCCCCGAAGGAGCCCGGGTCGGCCGGCGTGAACCGGGCGGTCAGCGACCAGGAGCCGGCCGGGATGGTGCTGGTGGTCAGGGTGGCGGTGCCACCCGAGACCGCAGCGGTGCCGAGCGAGTTGGTGCCGCGGAGGAACTCGACCGTGCCGGCGGCGCCGCTCGGGGCCACCGTCGCGGTGAGGGTCACCGGGGTACCGGCCTCGACCGGGCTGGCCGGGGAGACGGCGAGGCTGGTGGTGGTGGCCTCGACGACCGGCACCCGCCACTGGTTGCCGGCCACCACGATCTCGGTCACGAACCGGTCGGGGTGGCGGCCCTCCAGCAGGCTGAAGCACTCCACCACGACCCACCACCGCCCGTTGGCGGGCGCCGAGCCGAGCGCGAGCTGGAAGGACCGGTTCGGGTTGGCGGTCACCGGGGCCTTGTCGTAGCCCCCGCCACCGAGCGACGGGGTGAGGTTGGTGAACGGCCCGGTCTCCGCGGGACCGATCCGCAGCGCCGACTCCTCGCCGAACCCGGTCGGGCAGGGCGCGGAGGTGACCGCGGATGCGAACATCGGGCTATCGGTGACGAGACCGCTGGTCTGCGACAGGTTGACGGTGCCGAGCGGCGCGGCGAGCGCCGGGCTGGCGACCGCCACAACAGCACCGGCTGCCAGCGCGGCGCCCGTCGTCAGGGCGGCCACACGAGCAAGCAGACGCTTACTCATGAATCACTTCCTCTCGTTGAGGGTGGTGACGGAACCGGGTCACCCGACCCGGCCCGCAAATACCATTTCCGGGTGCCGTGACCGCACCGGCAGGCCAATCCCTACGCCGGACATGGGGAAGGGAAACTTCCGGTGCGGAGCCAGCGATCAGCCGAACCGCCCGTGCACGTAGTCGTACGTGCGGGAGTCCTGCGGGTTGTCGAACATGGCCGAGGTCGGTCCGTATTCGACGATCGCGCCCGGGGTCCCCTGACTGGCGAGAAAGAACGCGCACTCGTCGGAGACCCGGGCGGCCTGCTGCATGTTGTGGGTGACGATGACGATCGTGACCTCGGCGACCAGTTCGCCGATGGTCTCCTCGATTCGCCGCGTCGACGTGGGGTCAAGGGCCGAGCAGGGCTCGTCCATCAGCAGCACCCGGGGTCGTACGGCGAGCGATCGGGCGATGCAGAGTCGTTGCTGCTGGCCGCCGGAGAGAGCACCTCCCGGTTGCCGCAACCGGTCGCGGACCTCCTTCCAGAGGCCAGCCTTGGCGAGGCACTCCTCGACCAGGTCGTCCAGATCCCGCCGGCTCGCCTTCACGCCGGTCAGCCGCAGCCCGGAAATCACGTTGTCGTAAATGGACATCGCCGGAAACGGATTTGGCTTCTGGAAGACCATTCCGATCTGTCGGCGGGCGTCGGTGACCCGGCGGGAACTGTC
The DNA here is from genome assembly GCF_003236315.1 of Micromonospora craterilacus. Classification (GTDB taxonomy): domain Bacteria; phylum Actinomycetota; class Actinomycetes; order Mycobacteriales; family Micromonosporaceae; genus Micromonospora; species Micromonospora craterilacus. The sequence continues at coordinate 3,392 of NZ_POTY01000202.1, read as the reverse complement.
GTAGATGTCCTGCCCGTCCAGCAACACCTCCCCGGCGAGCGAGGCACCGGATACCAATTCGTGCATCCGGTTGAGAATGCGCAGGAAGGTGGACTTGCCACATCCGGAGGGACCGATCAGCGCGGTCACCTGGCCGGCGCGCATGGTCAGCGAGACCCGGTCGAGCACCTTGCGTTCACCGAACCAGGCCGAGATGCCACGCGCGTCCAGCGCCGCCAGCTCCCCGGTCCCGGTGCCCGGCCGGGCTGACCGGCGGTGCTTCGGTCCCGCCCCGGCAGTCGTGGCCGGGTGGGTGGCGGGCGCCCCACCATGGCTCGGCGGGCCATCGGGGGCGATGTCCACCAGCGTCGGCGGGTCCGCCGCGCGCACCGCCCAGCCGGGCTCGGCGCGCGGTGCGTCCCACCGGGGAGCGGTCTCGTCGATCGGGTGCGTCACCTTGTCCTCACAGCGTCACGAAGGTTCACATCAGGTTGGGCAGAAGACGGGCGATCTGGTCGGCGAGGGTGAGCCCGATCGCGGCGCAGACCGGAAGGCCGACGATCCACGCCGGCCAGCGGCCCCGCCGGATCCGGATCTGGGACACCGCCAGCGCGGCGAGCAGCAGCGCCTGCCCCCACAGCACCACCGCGACCCAGGCGCCCTCGTCGACGGCCATCGCCCGCTCGGCGGACGGCAACGAGGCGGCACCGAAGGCGCGCCCGGCCGACGGTTGAGCCGGCGAGGTCAGATCGGCGTACACGTAGAGCAGGTCGCGGGGGGCGTAGGCCGGGCCGTCGGCGGTGACCAGGACCAGCCGACCGGGCGACGTCTCCGACGACGGCGGCGCCTCCTCACCGGGCCGACGCACCGCGACGACGCGGTACGTGTGCTCGCCCTGCCCGGTGACGGCGGTTATCTCGTCGCCCGGCAGCACCAGGCCGAGCGTCCCGAACGGTGCCCCGTACAGCGTCTTGCGGCCCATGATGACGCTGGTCCCGGCCTGACCCGGCAGCACCGTGTCGCGGCGGTGCCCCGGTCCCGACTGCAACACGTCGCCGCGGGTTCCCTCGAACACCACGGTCCGCAGTTCCACCGCCGGAATCCGCAGCACCGCCACGGTGGTGCCGAGCGGCACGAGCTTGCCGTCCCCGTCGGTCTGCCCGACCGGCGCGGTCGCGTTCGCCAGCTCGTACCGGAAGTCCGCGTACGCCGTCTGTTGCGAACGGAGGTAGCGCAGTTGGGAGACGCCCGTGAGGTGCGCGACGAAGGCGAGGACCAGGACGGCGAGGATGGTGAGCCCCGCGCCGGAGAGATGGAACGCCAACTGGGCGCGAGCCGGCGGTGCGGGCGGGATCGGACCGCCACCCCCCGAAGCCGGCACCGGCTTCGTCGGCGGCGGCGGTGGCGGCACCGCCGCAGCCGGCTGGTGACGCTCGGTCGTCACCGTCATGGTCGTCACTTCTCCTCGCTCAGGTTCTTCTGGGTGCCGGGCCGACTCGGCCGGCCGGCACTACCGCCGGCCGCCGGTCGTCCCGCCTCAGGGCTGCTGGTCGGGCCAGATCGGTGGGACGAGCTGGGGCCGCCGCCGGGTCGCGACGAGCACACCCGCACCGCCGCTGAGCAGGATCAGGCCCGCGCCGATCATCGTGACGAGGTTGGTGCCGGTGGTCGGCAGCTTGCCGCCGCCGCCCTTACCGCCGCCGTTGTCGTCACCGTCGCCGTTGTCATCCGGGTCGGCCGCCTCGGCGACGACGAAGTCGAAGGTGACCTCGTGCTGCGCACCGGTGAGCACCAGACGGTGCGCTCCCGCGGACGCGTCGTCGGCGACCACCATGGTCGCCCGGACCACGCCGTTCTCGGCCGACACGGGCTCCTGGGGTTCGTCGTCGAGGCGCGTGGAGACCGTCTCGTTCCCGTCGAAGCCGCGGGCCACGAGGTTCACCTGCTGGCCCCGCTTCAGCGTCGGGTTCGGGCCCAGCTCGACGCCGTTCTCGTCGGTCACGGTGAGGGCGTCGCCGGCGGGCACCGGCGCGGTGATGACGTACGACTGCGGCGCGGACTCGGAGCCGAAGAAGCGCGTCGTGTCGCCAGAGACGTAGACCGCCTTGAGCGAACGGGTCCCGACCGGAATGGTGGTGGTCGAAATGCTCGCCACGCCGTTCTGGAGTTGGACCGGGTCGCCCAACGGGGTCGACCCGTCCTCGAACCGGATGGTGCCGATCGCGGCCTCCGGCCGGACCCGCGCGGTCAGCGTGACGGAGCTGCCCTGCGGCCGGGGACCGGCCGGCGAGACCGTCAGCTCCGTGGTGGTGACCGCCGCTCCCTCGCCGGTGATCTCGTAGGGCACGGCTTCCGACTGGGAACCGTTGAAGGCCGCCGCATCCGCCGGGGTGAAGATCGCGCTGAACGAGTGGGCGCCCGACGCCAGCAGTCCCGACTGCGTCGTGTTCACCGTGGTCGTGGCCGTGCCGCCGGTCACGTTGAGTTCGATCCCGAGGTTGGCGGTGCCGTCCCGGAACTGCACCACACCCTCGGCCTCGGCCGGCTCCACGGTCGCGGTGAGGGTGATCGGGGTCCCGGGGTCCTGCGGGCCCTCGGGCGAGACCGCCAGGCGGGTCACGGTCGAAACGCCGGTCGCCGAGTTGATCTGATACGTCACCGCGGGCGAGATCGAGCCGGCGAAGTTGCCGGTCGGCTGGTAGATCGCGACCAGCGAGCGCTTGCCGACTGCGAGGTCCGCCACGGCGAGCGTGGCGCTGCCGCCGGCGAGCGCGACCGGCGCGCCGATGGGCGAGCCGTCGCTCTGGAACTGGATCGAGCCGGTCGCCGTCGGCGGGTCGACGGCCGCGGTGAGCGTCACCGTCGCCCCCTCGACCGCTGAATTCTGCGGGCTGGCCGCGAGGCTGGTCGTGGTCGCGACCGCCGTGCTGACCACCCGCCACTGGTCGCCGGTGACCTCGATCGGGGTCACGAACCGGTTGGGGTGGCGGCCCTCCAGCAGGCTGAAGCACTCCACCACGACCCACCAACGACCGTTGGCGGGCACCGAGCCGAGCGCGAGCTGGAACGACCGGTTCGGGTCGGCGGTCACCGGGGCCTTGTCGTAGCCCCCGCCACCGAGCGACGGGGTGAGGTTCGTGAACGGCCCGGTCTCCGCGGGACCGATCCGCAGCGCCGCCTCCTCGCCGAACCCGGTCGGGCACGGGACGGAGGTGATTCCGGTTCCGAACATCGGCGAGTCGGTCACCCTGCCGCTGGTCTGGGAGAGGCTCACAGTGCCCAGGTCGGCGGCGTACGCGGGCGTACCGACCAGCCCGACGAGCATGCCACCGAGCAGCGTGGCTACCGAGAGCATCGCGGCCGCGCGGCGTCGGCGGGTCACGGACATGGACATCGGCTACTTCCTCTTTGTC
>NZ_POTY01000201.1 GCF_003236315.1 Micromonospora craterilacus | reverse complement strand
GGGTTGGGCCTGATCGCGGCGGCCGACCTGGCGGTCTGCGCCGCCGAGGCGACCTTCGCCTTCACCGAGGTCCGGATCGGGGTGATCCCGGCGGTGATCTCGGCGACCGTGCTGCCCCGGCTGCACCCCCGGGCGGCGGCCGAGCTCTACCTGACCGGCGACACCTTCGACGGCCGGCGCGCGGCGGAGATCGGCCTGGTCACCGCCGCGATGCCGGCCGACGACCTGGACGCCACGGTGGACCGGTACCGCGACTCGCTGGTCCGCGGCGCCCCGTCGGCGCTGGCCGGCGCGAAGGAGCTGCTGCGTCGGCCGGCCGCCACCGATCTGCGTGCCGACCTGGCGGAGCTGGCCACCGTCTCCACCCGCTACTTCCTCTCCGACGACGGTGTCGAGGGGGTCGCCGCGTTCCGCGAGAAGCGGCCGCCCCGCTGGGTGGCCGAACTCGACAGGTAAGTAGCGGCCGGGACGGGGAACCCCCGGTCGGCGCGGGGTGTCGCGCGGCGGGTGGAACCGGTCGGACGACCCGAACGGGCCGATGGGGGACGTACGCTTGGCGGACGTCGAACGGGAGGTGTGAGTGCGTCGGGCAGTCATGGCGGGTGTCGTGGTCCTCGTGCTGGTCGCGGTGATCGGGATCGTGCTCGGCATGCGCCAGGTCGGAGAGGGGCTGCGCCTGCCGTTGGCCAGCCGGAAATGCACGGTGCAGGCCGACGGCGAGGTGTCCCTGAACGCCCACCAGATGGCCAACGCGGCGACGATCGCGGCCATCGGCGTCCAGCACGGCATGCCCGAGCGGGCCGTGGTGGTGGCGCTGGCCACCGCCTACCAGGAATCCGGCCTGCGCAACCTGGCCGGCGGCGACCGCGACTCGGTCGGCCTCTTCCAGCAGCGCCCGAGCCAGGGCTGGGGCACCCCGACCGAGATCCGCGACCCCCGGTACGCGGCCGACAAGTTCTACACCGCGCTCAAGAAGGTGCGCGGCTGGGAGGACATGCGGGTCACCGACGCGGCGCAGAAGGTCCAGCGGTCGGCCTTCCCGGAGGCGTACGAGAAGTGGGCGAACGATTCGGCGGTGCTCACCCGAGCTTTGCTCGGCGAGGCCACCGGCGCGGTCGCCTGCACGGTGGATGATGACCCGGCGATGCGGGGCGCGGCCGCGGCCGCCGCCCTGACCCGGGGCCTGACGCTCGACTGGGGCCTGACCGACTCGGCTTCGGCGGCGGAGCAGACGAAGGCACTGGACGTGGTCGGCACCCGGGTGAATCGCGACGGCGGCCTGACCGGCCTGACGGTGAGCGCCGCGGACGAACGCGCCGGCTGGCGGTACGCGCACTGGCTGGTCTCCCACGCGAACGACCACGGGGTGAAGAAGGTGCGCTTCGGCGGCATGGAGTGGACCGATCGAAACGGCACCTGGAAGCGGTTGGCCGACCGCGAGAAAAATGACAACCAGGTGGTCGTCGAGATCCACGCCGACCTGTGAACAACCCCGATCTCTTTTACCCGCAGTCACCGCAAAATCCGGCAATCAGCCACAAAACCCCCTGCCGCACCACGCTGCGAAACTGCCAGTAGTCATACCACCGCCCTCGGTCGCCATCCCTGTAGGATCGACCGTCGGGCGTCTCCCGGACCCGGCGTCCGCGCGTTACCATCGGCGGCCTGTGCCAAAAGATGGTTTCACCTCTTGGGGAGGGGTACGACGTGGCATTCGACTACGGCGACCGGACCGGCTACGAACCGATCAGTGACGTCGACCGCAAGGAGTTCCATGAGCAGGGCTTTCTCCTGCTGCGAAACGTCCTGACCGAGGACCACCGGGCCGCGCTCGAGGCCGCGGTCGACCGGGTGTACGAAGAGGAGAAGGCCAAGGGGAAGACCACCAAGGACGGCACCCTGCACCTGCTGGGCTTCCTTGACCGCGACGAGCTCTTCGGCGACCTGCTCACCCACCCGATCGCCTTCCCCTACATGTGGGGACTGGCCGGGTGGAACCTCTACAGCCACCACAACCACCTGGACGTCACCCCGCCGGCGCTGGAGCCGGAGAAGCCGTACTGGGGTTGGCACCAGGACGGGTACCGGCAGAACTCCGACCCGGAGACGATGGACCCGAACCTGCCCCGGCCGATGTTCTCGCTGAAGGTCGCCTACGTCCTCTCCGACCTGTCGGAGACCGGCCGCGGCGCGACCAAGGTGATCCCGGGCAGCCACCTGTGGAACTCGCTGCCGCGCCCGGCGGACACCACGGTGCACAACCCGGACCCGGAGGGCACCGTCGAGATCACCGCCAACCCGGGCGACGCGTTCATCTTCGACCGCCGCCAGTGGCACTCGCGGTCGACCAACCTGTCGACGATCACCCGCAAGATGCTCTTCGTCGGTTACACGTACCGGTGGATCCGCCCGCTGGACGAGTTGCACATCGACAAGGACGGCGAGTGGTGGACCAACCGCACGCCGGTGCAGCGCCAGCTCTGCGGTGAGGGCACCCACACCGCCAACTACTGGGGCATCAACTGGGACGGCTACATCGACGACGAGATCCCGCTGCGCAAGGAACTGAAGGAGCGCGGCCAGCTCAACCGCAACATCCCCTGGCTTCGCTGAGCCGGTGAACGACGGCCCCCTGTCCCGCCGGGACAGGGGGCCGTCGTCGGTTCAGCCCTTGACGGCACCGGCGACGAGGCCGGAGACCATCCGTCGCTGCACCAACAGGAAGAAGACGATCACCGGCAGGGTGAACAGCGTGGAGGCGGCCATCACCGGCCCCCAGGCGGTGTCGTCCCGGCCGAAGAAGAAGGTCATCGCCACCGGCAGCGTGTAGCGGTCCTGACGGTTGATGAACGTGAGCGCGAAGATCAGTTCGTTCCACGCGGTGATGAAGGAGAAGATGCTGGTCGCCACGAGACCCGGAGCCACCAGCGGGAACAGGATCCGGCGGAAGATCTGGGCGCGGCTGGCCCCGTCGATGGCGGCGGCCTCCTCCAGTTCCTTCGGCACCGCCGCGACGAAGCCCCGCAGCATCCAGACCGCGAACGGCAGCGAGAAGCCCAGATAGGTGAGGATCAGGCTGGGCAGGGTGTTGTACAGGCCGAGCCGCTGGATCATCAGGAACAGCGGGATGACCAGCGCCTCCAGCGGGATCATCTGCACCACCAGCAGCATGATCAGGAAGCTGGTCCGGAGCTTGAACCGGAACCGGGCCACGGCGGTCGCGGCCAGCAGGGCGACCAGCCCGCTCAGCAGCACCGTGGCCACCGCCACCAGCGCGCTGTTGAGGAAGAAGTCGGTGAAGGTCACCCCGGGGATCAGGTTCCCGGTGAGGATCTGGCGGTAGTGCGCCAACGTCGGCTCGGTCGGCAGCGGCCGGGGCGTGCTGGCGAAGATCTCCCCGCTCGGCTTCAGCGAGGTGGTGATCATCCAGTAGACGGGGAAGGCCGCGAACAGCGCCACCAGCAGACCCGCGCCGTTCAGGGCGAGGCGCCGGGCACCTCGGCGCCGCCGGCCACCGCCGGGTGGGCGACGCTCGTTTTCCGCCGGACGGCGTCCGATGGCGGCTGCGGAGCCGGCCGTCACGCGTCCTCCTCCTGTCGGAGCACCATCCGCACGTACACCCCGGTGACGACCAGCAGGATCAGGGTGAGGATCACCGCGATCGCCGAGCCGAGCCCGTACTTGGGCGGGGGTGAGAACGCCTCGGCGTACGAGTAGACGGAGAGCATGAAGGTGGGCCGGTCCTGGGTGCCGCCGGCCAGCACGTAGTACTGGGTGAAGACCTTGAAGTCCCAGATGGTGGAGAGCACCACCAGGATGCCGAAGACCGGCCGCAGCAGCGGCACGGTGACCCGCCAGAACACCCGCCACGGCCCGGCTCCGTCGACCCGGGCCGCCTCGTGCAGTTCGCTCGGTACGCTCTTCAGGCCGGCCAGCACGCTGACCGCCACGAACGGGAACGAGTGCCAGACCACCACCAGGGTGAGGATGGCGAAGAACAGCAGCGGCGAGTTGAACCAGCCGTACCCGGTCCAGTCGCTGCGCCCGAAGAGGGCCTGCGAGAGCCCGTCCGGCAGGGCGTTGAAGGCCCAGGTGACCAGCCCGCTGGTGTCGTCGAAGATCCATTTCCAGACGATGGTGCCGGTAAGTGCGGGGGTGGCCCAGGCGAGCATCACGCAGCTGGCCACGAACGCCGCCATCCGGCGGCCGAGCCGGTTGAGCAGCAGCCCGACCAGGGTGCCCAGGATCATCGTCAGCGCCACGTTGGCCGCGGCGAAGAGCACCGTGTTACGCAGCACGGTCCAGAAGAACGGATCGCCGAGGATCTGCGCGTAGTTGCCCAGCCCGACCCACGGCCACTCCCGGTCGCCGCGCAGCTGGCGGACGTTGTCCAGCCGGTGGAAGGACATCACCACCACCTGGCCCAGCGGCCAGAGCAGCAGCACCCCGATGACCACCAGGCAGGGCAGCAACAGCAGATACGGCAACCGGTCCACCCGGCGACGCCGCCGCGCGGGGGTCTCCCGCGCGGCGGCCGCCTCCGGCACCTCGGTCAGCGTGGTCACCTGGCGTTGAGGATGCTTTCCATCTCCGCGGCCGCGTCGGCGGTGGCCTGTTCGACCGTCTTCTGACCCTTCATGACCGAGCTGTTCATCGCCTGGGTCACCGTCTTCGTCCGGCTGACCTCCACCCACTTCGGGGTGAGCGGCGTGAGTCTGGTGTTCTGCATGGTCGTTGCGAACGCCGCCATGATCTTGTCATCCGCGTACCCGCTGCCGCCGACCAGGTCGGAGTAGACCGGGAAGAAGCCGAGGCTGTCCGCGAACTGCTGCGCGTTCTTCTTGTTCAGCAGCACCGTGAGGTAGTCCCAGGCCAGGTCCTGGCGCTGGCTGTCGCGCCAGATCGCGAGGTCGGAGCCGCCGGCGAAGGCGGGTGCCGGCTGCCCGTCCGGGCCGGGAATGGGGAAGGTGCCCCAGACCTTCTCGATCTCGGGGTTGTCCTTGGCGATCGCGCCCTGCTGCCAGCTGCCGGCGAACGCCATCGCCGCCTTGCCGGTGGCGAACTGGGTACGCGCGTCGATCTCGTTCCAGCCGGCCGCGGCGGGCGGGGCGACCTTGTGCACGGTCACCAGGTCGGTCCAGTACTTGACCGCCTCGCGGGCCTGCGGCGAGGTGTAGCCGGACTTCCAGGCGTCCCCCTCCTTGGTGGCGATCTCCGCGCCGGCGCCCCAGAGGAAGGAGTAGAACGGCAGCTCCGAGTTGCCGGGCAGGGCGATGCCGTACGTCCCGGGTTTCTTGGCCTGCACCGCCTTGGCCGCCGAGACCAGGTCGTCCCAGGTCTTCGGGGGCTGCACGCCGGCCTCGGCGAACCAGTCGGTGCGGTAGTAGATGCCCCGCACGCCGGCATACCACGGCACGCCGTACTGCCGGCCGTCGAGCTGGGCGTTGCGGACCAGGTCGGGCAGGACGTCCTTGCCGTCGGTCCAGCCGGCCATCCGGTCGGTGACGTCGGCGAGAGCCTCCTGCGCCGCCCAACCCTGGGTCTCGGTGTTGCCCAGTTCGGTGATGTCCGGCCCTTCGCCACCGGCGAGCGCGGCCTGGAACTTCTTCGGCGCCTCCAGCCAGGGGATGTACTGCACGACCACGTCGGTGTCGGGATGCTTGAGCCGGAATTCGGTCTCCACGGCGTCGAGGAACGCCGTCTGGGCGTCGCCGCCCTCGCCCATCATCCAGACCGTGAGCTTGCTGGTGTCGGCCGCGTCGTCGTCCGAGCCGCCGCAGCCGGCCAGCACCATCGCGGTCGCGGCCACCACGGCGGTGACCGGCGCCAGCCGTTTCCACCTGTTCACGCCACTTCCCCCTCCCGCCGTCTGGCATTAACCTTCTGCGTCGCACCCTAGTACGAAGAATTCCTTTACGACAGAGGGCGGGGACCGACCGTACCGCAGGGCGCGGGCTGCCGGCCGGACCCACCGTCCGCAAACCGGGGCGTACACATACGTAAGGCGCCCGACCTCGACGGTCGGGCGCCTTGACGAGACTCGGCTGTCACCGATGGCTGACTCCGCGGCGGCGGCCCACACCGGAGACCAGCGCGACCGCGACGGCGGCCAGCAGGACCTGAAGCATCAACTCCCGCCAGTCGATGCCGGCGGTCTCCGCGAAGCCGGAAGCCCGGGCGATCACCGTGCCGAGCAGCGCGGCGCCGACACCGATGAGCATGTGCAGCCAGATCGGCATGGGCTGCCGGCCCGGCACCACCAGGCGCCCCAGCGCGCCGACGATCAGACCCACGAACAGCGCGGTGATGATGCCCCAGACGGTGAGCTCCATGGTCGCTCTCCTTCACAAAAGACGTTCCACGTTAGGTGGCGTTCCTGTCGTGACCGCCCTAATTCCCGACCCGACAAAAACCCAAACCGCCTTTCCACCCCAGGGAGCCGCTCCGGACCTCAAACATCACGCGGGCGACGAGACGTGGCCCCGGGTGTCCATGCCCGACGGGTCCGAAAAGGACCTGACACGCCGGCGGGCGCCCGGCCGGTACCGGCCGGACGCCCGCGAGGCGTGTGTGGGGTTACCGGTGGGTGATGCCGCGTCGGCGACCGCCAACGCCGGCGACCAGAGCCACCGCGATCGCGGCCAGCGCGACCTGCACCGCGAGTTCGGCCCAGTCGATGCCGGCGGTCACCGTGGCGATGCCCATCGCCCGGGCGAGCACGGTGCCGAGCAGCGCCGCGCCGACGCCGATCAGCATGTGCAGCCAGATCGGCATGTCCTGCCGACCCGGGACCACGAGGCGGCCCAGCGCGCCGACGATCAGACCCACGAACAGCGCGGTGATGATGCCCCAGACGGTGAGCTCCATGGTCGCCCTCCTTAACGAGAAGATGTCAGTCGACGGGGTTCCTGTCGCACCGATCCAGTTCCCTCGGCACCGAATTCCCAAACCGACCGGACATGTCGCCCGTCGATGGCACACCAATTTCCGCGCGTCGTCGCGCGTACCGGCCGCCGGCCCGACTCGGGCCGGCGGTCACTTCTTCCCGGCGGGCTTGCCGTCACCGGAGTCGGTGGAGAGCGCGGCGATGAAGGCCTCCTGCGGGACCTCCACCCGGCCCACCATCTTCATCCGCTTCTTGCCCTCCTTCTGCTTCTCTAGCAGCTTGCGCTTGCGGCTGATGTCACCGCCGTAGCACTTGGCGAGCACGTCCTTGCGGATCGCCCGGATGGTCTCCCGGGCGATGACCCGGCTGCCGATGGCCGCCTGGATCGGCACCTCGAACTGCTGGCGCGGGATCAGGTTGCGCAGCTTCGCCGCGATCGTGGTGCCGTAGTTGTACGCCTTGTCCTTGTGCACGATCGCGCTGAACGCGTCCACCGGCTCGCCGTGCAGCAGGATGTCGACCTTCACCAGGTCGGACGCCTGCTCGTCGGTGGGCTCGTAGTCCAGCGAGGCGTAGCCCTTGGTCCGGCTCTTGAGCTGGTCGAAGAAGTCGAAGATGATCTCGGCCAGCGGCAGCGTGTAGCGCAGTTCCACCCGGTCGGCAGAGAGGTACTCCATGCCGAGCAGGCTGCCCCGGCGGCCCTGGCACAGCTCCATCACCGCGCCGACGTAGTCGTTCGGGGTCAGCACGCTGGCCCGCACCGTCGGCTCGTAGACCTCGGCGATCTTGCCGGTCGGGTACTCGCTCGGGTTGGTGACCACGATCTCCTCGCCGTCCTCCTGGATGGCGCGGTAGACCACGTTCGGCGCGGTCGAGATCAGGTCGAGGTTGAACTCCCGCTCCAGCCGCTCCCCGATGATCTCCAGGTGCAGCAGGCCGAGGAAGCCGCAGCGGAAGCCGAAGCCCAGCGCCCCGGAGGTCTCCGGCTCGTAGGTCAACGCGGCGTCGTTGAGCTTGAGCTTGTCCAGCGCGTCCCGCAGCGCCGGGTAGTCCGACCCGTCGATCGGGTACAGGCCGGAGTAGACCATCGGCTTCGGGTCCTTGTAGCCGCCGAGCGGCTCGCTCGCCGGCCGGCCGTTGATGGTGACGGTGTCACCGACCCGGGACTGGCGGACGTCCTTCACGCCGGTGATCAGGTAGCCGACCTCGCCGACGCCGAGCGCGTCGGCCTTCACCATCTCCGGCGAGATGACCCCGATCTCCAGCAGTTCGTGGATCGCGCCGGTGGACATCATCTTGATCCGGTCCCGGGCGCCGATCCGACCGTCGATGACCCGGACGTAGGTGACCACGCCCCGGTAGACGTCGTACACCGAGTCGAAGATCATCGCGCGGGCCGGTGCCTCGGCGTCGCCGACCGGCGGGACGAACTGCCGGACGATCTCGTCGAGCAGGTGCGGTACCCCCTCGCCGGTCTTGCCGGAGACCCTGATGCAGTCCGCCGGGTCGCCGCCGATCAGGTGGGCCAGCTCCTCGGCGTACTTCTCCGGCTGGGCGGCCGGCAGGTCGATCTTGTTGAGCACCGGGATGATGTGCAGGTCGTTCTCGAGTGCCAGGTACAGGTTGGCCAACGTCTGCGCCTCGATGCCCTGAGCCGCGTCGACCAGCAGGACGGCGCCCTCGCAGGCGGCCAGCGAGCGGGACACCTCGTAGGTGAAGTCGACGTGGCCAGGAGTGTCGATCATGTTGAGCACGGCCTGCTCGCCGGTCCGCTCGCCCTCCCGGATGGTCCACGGCATCCGGACGGCCTGGCTCTTGATGGTGATGCCGCGCTCGCGCTCGATGTCCATCCGGTCGAGGTACTGCGCGCGCATCTGCCGCGGGTCGACCACGCCGGTGAGCTGCAACATCCGGTCGGCCAGGGTCGACTTTCCGTGGTCGATGTGAGCGATGATGCAGAAGTTCCTGATCCGCGCCGGGTCGGTGGCACCAGGAGCGTTCGCGCCGGGATCGAGCGTCGGTGGCACAGCGGTCCGTTCTGGTCGGCTGACGTGAGCAGGCCGGCGCATGCCGGCCCCCCTCTATGCTCCCACGTCCACGGCGGGCAACCGCCGCGCGGGCGAACCCCCGCCAATCACTCCTGCGGAGGCTCGACGAAGAGGGCCGCGAGCCGGGGCAGCCGGCGCCGGGCCTCGTCCTCGTCGTCGAAGTCCCAGAAGTCGTTCAGATCGGGCACCGGCACCGCCTGGCGGTCCGCCGGAAGATCGGTCGCGGTCGCCTTGCGGTACGCGTCCCACGGCACGGCCAGCATGTCCTCGCACTCGAATTCCTCGCCGCTGAGCGAGGCGGCCCGGACCTGAGGCAGCTCGGCCAGCGAATCCGGGTCGGCGACCGCGCCGGCGAAGATCTCCCGCCCCTGGGTCATCAGCCAGCCACGGAAGTACTCGAAACCGTCGTCGGAGGCGCCACCGTTGATCAGGTACGCCGCGCCCCAGAGGTCGACGCGGTAGGAGGCGGCGAGCACCCGCTGCTGGTGGCGGGCGTACCCGACGATCTCCTCCGGATCGCGGGCGGCGAGCAGCGCGACGGCCCGGGTGGCGATGGCGTCCGGCTCTCCCCCACCCGCGCGGGCACGGTCGATCAACTGCCAGAAGTCGTCGGTCCTCATGGCCTGGCAGTCTGGCAGACGCCACCGGGGCCGGCGGGGCGCGACGCAACCGGCCGCGAACCGACGGAGTATCGCCCGGCGGTACGACACCGGGCAGCATGGTCGGGTGAGCCTTCCGTCCCCACCGCCCGTGGCGTACCACGCGACCGCCGAGCGGCCGGCCTGGGAGTCGCTGCCGCCGGCCGTGCGGGCTGCGGTGGCGGCCCGGCTCGGCGCCCCGGTGGTCTCCGCCCGCAGCGCCGGCGCGGGCTTCACCCGGGGGTTCGCCGCGGTGCTGCGCACCGCCGACGGGGACAGCGCGTTCGTCAAGGCCGCAGGCCACGCCGAGCAACCACACCTGGTCGACTGGTACGCCCGGGAGGCGGCGATCCTCACCCGGTTGCCCGCCGGGCTGCCGGTGCCGCGCCTGCGCTGGACGCTGTGGGAGGCGGGTTGGTACGCAATCTGCCTGGACCCGGTCGACGGCCACACCCCCCGGCTGCCCTGGGACCCGGCCGAGCTGACCGCCACCCTCACCGGGTACGCCGACGTCACCGCCGCGCTCGCCGACCCGCCGGCCGAGCTGGTCGCCGTGGGCCTGCCCCAACTCGCGGACCTGGCCCGCGACGACATCCTCTGGTGGGGCGAGGTGGCCGCCGGCCGGGAACCGCCGCCGCCGCTACCCGCCCCGGCCCGGGGACGGCTCGCCGAGCTGGTCGCGCTGGAGTCCCGCCTGCCCGGGTACGCCGCCAGGACGCCCGGGCTGACCCACGGCGACCTGCGGGTGGACAACGTCCTGATCGACCGGGCCGGCACGGCCTGGTTCTGCGACTGGACGTGGCTCTGCCACGGGCCGGCCTGGTTCGACCTGGCCGGCCTGCTGATCACCGGGTACGCCAGCGGGCTGGACGTCGACGCCGCTTTCACCGCGCACCCGGCCGCCGCCGGCGCACCCCCGGACGCGCTGGACGTGACGCTGGCCGCCCTGGCCGGCTACCACCTCACCGCCGCGGCGTCCGCGCCGCCGACCGCGTCGGCCCACCTGCCGGCGCACCAGCGGTGGACCGGCGAGCAGGCGCTCAGCTGGCTGGCCCGCCGCCAGGGCTGGATCTGATCGCCCCAAGGTGCCGTTTTGGCCTGTCCGGGCCGACCTGGTAACCTGGCTTTTCGCGCAGCGATGACGCATGCTCGTCGCGCGCACAAGCTGACCAACCCGAGCTATCAAGACGAGGCTGTCGCGTGGCGAACATCAAGTCCCAGATCAAGCGCAACCGGCAGAACGAGAAGCGCCGGCTGCGTAACAAGTCGGTCAAGTCGTCGCTGAAGACCGCCATCCGCAAGTTCCACGAGGCTGCTGAGGCCGGTGACGCCGAGAAGGCCGCCACCCTCATGCAGGACGCCTCGCGCAAGCTGGACAAGGCGGCCAGCAAGGGCGTCATCCACGCCAACCAGGCCGCGAACCGCAAGTCGGCGATCGCCAAGCGCGTCGCGTCGCTTGCCGCCTGACTCGGCGAACCAGATCTGACTGAAAGCCCCGGGGCGGTGCCCCGGGGCTTTCACACGTCACCGCCCGGAGCCCGTCGCCGTCCGCCTCGGGGGTGGGTCGATCACGACCCAGGTTCGGTGGTGCCAGCTTGTGGCGTGGCTGCCGGAGTGCCGGGGAGCGCGGCCGGCGGCGCCGGATCCAGGGCCGCCGAGGCAGCGGGGAGCGCAGCCGGTTCGGCCGGGTGTTCGCCTTCCACCGGCTCTGTGCTGACCACCACACCCGGCACGCTGTGCGGCAGCCAGTCGACCCGGGCCCGCCCGACGACCGGTTCCATCTGCCGCCGGAAGCGGTCGCGTTCCTGCTCGGGCACGGCCGCAGCCGAACGGATCACCACGGCGGCCACCAGGTCGTTGAGCTTGACCATGACGGCCACCGCCGCGGGCAGCACCAGCACCGCCCACCATTTCACCAGCTCAGCGAGCGCGAGCAGGGCGGCCAACGCGATCGCCCCCTCGAAGAACAGAAAGCAGAGCACCCCGCCCGGATTGACGAAACGCAGGCCGAGCACCCGGGCGTAGAGCGGTCGATACCGCTCCTCCTCGGCCGGGATCGTGGCCCATAAGCCACGGAGGGCTCCGCTCACCTGGCGCTGCCCCGCCGCGCGGCGGCCACCGAGAAGACGGCTTTCTCCAGCGCGTACGCCCGGTCGTCGGACCCGCCCTTGACCGCCGCGTTGCACTCGGCCGCCGCCTGCATGGCGGCGACCAGCCCGTCGGGCGTCCAGCCGCGTGCCTGACGCTGGGCCCGTTCGACCTTCCACGACGGCATACCCAGGCTGCTGGCCAGTTGGTAGGGGCTGCCGCGGCCGGCCGAGGCGACCCGGGCGACGGTGCGAATGCCATCGGCGAGGGCGTCGGCGATCGGCACCGGGTCCACCCCCACGTGCAGGGCCCAACGCAGCGCCTCCAGGGCCCCCGGCAGGTCACCGACCATCGTGGCGTCGGCCACGGTGAAGCCGCTCACCTCCACCCGGCCCCGGTAGTAGCGGGCCACGGTGTCGGCGCCGATCCTGCCGTCGGTGTCGGCGATCAGCTGGGAGCAGGCCGCAGCGAGCTCCCGCAGGTCGTTGCCGACCGCCGCGATCAGCGCCTCGGCGGCGTCGTCGGTGCATCGCCCGCCGGCTCGGCGGAACTCGTCGCGGACGAAGGCCACCCGCTCCCGGTGCCCCTTGAGCTTGACGGCGGGCAGAACCTGGGCGCCGGCGGCCTTCAGCCCGTCGGCGAACGCCTTGCCCTTGGCCGCGCCGAGGTGCTGCACGACGAGCTGCACCTCGGGGTCGGGATTCTTCGCGTACGCCAGCAGCGCGGCGACCAGGTCCTTACGAGCGTCCTGACCGGACCGGAGCACCAGCACCCGGCGCCCTCCGAACAGTGAGGGGCTGAGCATCTCGTCGATCTCGCCGACGGTGAGCGCGGCGGCCTGGTACTCCCGCACATCGGCAGCGGGGTCGGCGGCCCGGGCGGCGGCAACGGTTTCGGTAACCGCACGCGTGGCGAGCAGCTCCTCGTCGCCGAGGACGAGCACAATAGGAGCGGCACTGGCGGCGGTCACGCCGCCCATACTCGCACGCTCGGCTGCCCGGTCCAGCCCGGTCGTCCGCACTGTGCCGGCAGACCCCGCAGTCAGCGCAAATCCAGACATATATCCAATTAGCCTCTTTCCTCGATGAATCGGAATCGATTCGTGGCTTCGCCCAGCTCAGGGCCAGTCGGGCCAGCACGCATCAGCGGGCTGGCTGGGCAGCGACGCCGTCTGCCGACGTCCATTTCGCGGTGACTCACGGCTTGGCTCGGCTCAGGTCGACGCCGCCCGACACCACCGCCAGACCGGACGGCCCCAGCACCGCCGCGACGTCCCCGTCGAGGTCGGTACGCAGCACCCGTGCCCCGCCCCGGGACAGGCGGGCCAGCACCGCCTCGTTGGGATGGCCGTAGGTGTTGCCCGCACCCACCGGCACCAGGGCGACCGCTGGACGGATCGCGTCCAGAAAGGCAGGATCCTGGTACGCGCTGCCGTGGTGGGCGACCTTCAGCACATCGGCCCGCAGCCCGTGCGGGGGCAGCTGTTCGCGCAGCGCCTGCTGTTCCTCGGTCTCGGCGTCGCCGGCGAGCAGGATCCGCACCCCGGCCACCGTGGCGAGCAGCACCAACGAGTTGTTGTTCGGATCCGACCGGGTCCCGCGCATCGGGTACGGCGGGCCGAGGACGACGAGATCGGCCGTGCCCGCCCGGTACCGCCATCCGGCCGGGGCGGCCACCACGGGGGTGCCGTGGGTGGCGGCCGTGGTGTGTACCAGGTCCCGCCCGATCGCCGGCTCCGGCCACTGCGGGGTCAGTACCGTGT
>NZ_POTY01000200.1 GCF_003236315.1 Micromonospora craterilacus | reverse complement strand
GCCCTCCCGCGGGTCGGAGGACGAGGCCTGGCGGACGGCGGCCGACGAGGGCTGGTCGCGGGCCAGCCGGGCGGCCGAGCCCACCCCCGCCGGGACGACCCGGTCCGGGCTGCCCAAGCGGGTGCCGCAGCAGCAACTCGTACCCGGCGGTATCGAACCTCGCAGCGGGCGGGAGCACAGCCGCCGTACGCCGGACGAAGTACGCGGCCTGCTGTCGGCCTACCACCGTGGCGTCCAGCGTGGGCGGACGGCCGGCGCGAGTCAGAACAGCACCTCGACCAAGGAGACGAGCCGATGAACAGGCCAGCGGCCATGCAGGACATGGGTTGGCTGCTCAGCAACTTCGCCGACAGCGTGGCGGGTATCGCCCACGTGGTTGCGGTGTCCGCGGACGGGCTGCTGCTCGCTTCCTCCCGCGACCTGCCGGCGGACCGAGCGGACCAGCTTGCCGCGATCACCTCCGGTGTGGTCAGCCTGACCGAGGGTGCCGCGCGGATGTTCAGCGCCGGCGGGGTGTTGCAGACCGTCATCGAGATGGACAGCGGCTACCTGTTCCTGATGTCGATCAGCGACGGCTCGTCGATGGCGGTGCTCGCGGCACGCAGCTGCGACGTCGGCCAGGTGGGTTACGAGATGGCGCTGCTGGTGGAGCGGGTCGGCGCGGCGCTGGTGCCGCTGCCCCGGGACGCGGTGCGGTCGTAACAGGTCCGGCGCGACCGCGCCGGACGTAAAGGGGGACCCGGCGGTGCGCCGGCGGACGGGAGAGGAGGTGATCGCGAATGGAGCCGCGGCGTGACCCACGTGGTGCGCTGGTCCGACCGTACGCGGTCACCCGGGGCCGGACCGAGCCGCTTCAGGACATCGCCCTGGAAGCGGTGCTGGTCGCCAGCCCCACCCAGATCGCCGAGTCGCGGTTCGCCGGGCATGACAAGCATCGCATCGCCATGGTCTGCGAGGGTCGGCCCGAGTCGCTGGCGGAGATCGCCGCGTACACCCGGCTGCCGCTGGGTGTCGCCCGGGTGCTGGTCGCCGACATGGTGGCCGAGGGCCTGTTGACGCTACAGACGGCCGCTCCCGCCACAGGTTACGAGGAGCGGATGGAAATGCTGGGAAGGGTGCTGAGTGGACTTCGCGAGCTATGACCCCGCCGGGGCCCGCCAGAGCCGGGGAATCATCTCCGCGAAGATCGTCGTCGCGGGGGGCTTCGGTGTCGGCAAGACGACGCTGGTCGGTGCGATCTCCGAGATCACACCGCTGACCACCGAGGCGGTGATGACCGCGGCGGGCGTCGGTATCGACGATCCGTCCAAGGTGCCGGGCAAGGAGACCACCACGGTCGCCATGGACTTCGGCCGGATCACCATGGCGCAGGATCTGATCCTGTACCTCTTCGGCACACCCGGGCAGACCCGGTTCTGGTTCATGTGGGACGAGATCATCCGAGGTGCGGTGGGCGCTGCGGTTCTGGTGGACACCCGCCGGATCACCGACGCGTTCGCCCCGCTGGACTACTTCGAGAACCGCAAGCTGCCGTACGTGGTCGCGCTGAACCGGTTCGACGGTGCACCGCAGTACGAGCTGGACGAGGTACGCGAGTCGCTCGCCATCTCGCCGGATGTGCCGCTGGTGATGACCGACGCCCGGCATCGCGATTCGGTCAAGCGGGTGCTGGTGACCGTCGTCGAGCACGCCATGGCCCGGCTCCAGGCCGAGCACGACCGGGGCTTCCCGACCCCGGTGGGCTGAGACTGGCGACCGTCCCTCGTGCCGGTGTTAACAAGGGGCCCTTTCTCTACCGCAGGCGTTAAGAAGGGGCCCTTCCTTCGGGTCAGTCGATGCGGAGGCGGTAGCCGCGTTTCACGACGGTCTGCACCACCCGCGGCGCCTTCAGGCCGGCCCGCAGCCGGGCCACCGCCATCTCCACGGCGTGTTCGTCGGCGCCGCGCGGCAGCGTCCGCAACAGGGCGGTACGCGACAGCACCCGTCCCGGCGTCTGCGCCAGGGCCCGCAGCACCGCCATCGGCGCCGGGGCGAGCGGGCGCAACTCGCCGTCCACCACCGCCGCGTGACCGCGCAGGGTGAGCAGATGTCCGGCGACCTTGATGGTGACCGTCCGCCGGGGCAACTCGTCGACGATCGTGCGGACCAGCGCGCCCAGCCGCGCCCGCGTCGGCGCGCTCACCGGCACCCCGCGCCGGACCAGCGGCTCCGCGGTGACCGGGCCGACGCAGCTGGCGAGCACGTCGCCGCGCAGCGCCTCCAGCACCGTCTCCGTGCGGTCGCCGGCGGCCCGCAATAGCGCCTCCGCCGCCGGTGCCGAGGTGAAGGTGACCGCGTCCACCAGCCGGCCGGCCACCAGATCGACCAGCCGGTGCAGCGGTGCCGGGTCGGTCGGTGGCGCCCAGCGGTAGACCGGGACCTCGATGACGGTGGCCCCGGCCGCCTCCAGCGCGCGGGTGCACTCCGGCTGCCGCTCGCCGTGCAACTGCATGGCGATCACCTGCCCCAGCACGCCCCGCTGGCGCAGGTGCTCGACCACCTCGTCGCAGCTCTCCGAGCTGGGAGACCACTGGTCGGCCAGGCCGGCGGCACGGGTCACCGCGCGGGCCTTGGCGCCCCGGGCCACCACGTACGCGCCGTTGAGCACCGAGCGCAGCGGCTCGGCCAGCCCCCATCCCTCGGCGGCCTCCAACCACCCGCGCATCCCGATGCCGGTGTTGGCGATCAGGACGTCCGGCGGCCGGTCCAGGCAGGCGCGAGTGGCCTCGCGCAGTTCGGTGTCGTCCGCGAGCGGCACGATCCGCAGGGCGGGAGCGAGCACCACGCGGGCGCCCCGCCGTTGGAGCAGTGCGGCGAGTTCGTCCCGCCGCCGGTCGGCGGTCACCCCGATGGTGAAGCCGGCCAGTTCCTCGCGCATTCACCCCTCCTGTCGCAGCCCGACAGGTCGACCGGGCAGACGGCCGCGCGGCGCGGAGTTGTGGTCGCTCGGGGGTTCCGACCCGGTCGCGTCGCCGGCCGCACACCGTCTGTCATGTCGGCAAAGCGTGCCGCTGGGCGGTTTCCGGTCCGCGTCCCGTCTGTTTCGGTCCTGTCAAGAGCCGCTCACAGCGCGCCGGGATATCGGGCTGGCCAGTGATGGCCTACAATATGGAACGGAATTCCTAAGATATGGGAGGTGTCCGGTGCGAGTGGCCGAAGCGTTCGATGCGGTGGCCGGTGCCTACGACGGGGCCCGCCGGCGGCTGGTGCCCTGTTTCGACGCGTTCTACACGACGGCGGTCGAGGTGGCCGCGCCACCGCTGCGGGCCGCGCTGGCGGCGGGCCGTACCCCTGAGGTGTTGGATCTGGGTGCCGGGACCGGGCTGCTGTCGTCGCTGCTCGCCGCCGCCGTGCCGGGCGTCCGGCTGACCCTTGTCGACGCCGCGCCGAAGATGCTGGCCGGCGCCGCCGAGCGGCTGTCCGCCAGCGGCGTGGCGCACCAGGTGGTGGTGGCGGATCTGGCCGATCCGCTGCCCACCGGGCGGTACGACGCCGTGGTCAGTGCGCTGGCCATCCATCACCTGGACGACGCCGGCAAACGCGACCTCTACCGGCGGGTGGCGGCTGCGTTGGTGCCCGGTGGGGTCTTCGTCAACGCGGAACAGGTCGCCGGGCCGACTCCGGATCTGAACCGGCGCTACCACGAGGTCTGGCTGGCGCAGATCACCGCGCTGGGCTCGGACGCCGCCGAGATCGCCGCCGCCGAACAGCGGATGGCGTACGACCGGCCGGCGACCGCCGGGGAGCAGTGTCGCTGGCTGGCGGAGGCCGGCCTGGTGGACGTCGACTGCTTCTTCAAGGCGTGGCGGTTCGCGGTCTTCGGCGGTCGCGCCCCGGCAGCCGACGAGGACGCGGCAGGGCCGGGCCACGCGGGGGTATTCGGGGGATGACTGAGGGTCATACCAGTGGGTAGTCTGACTGGCATGACAGCCAAGGTGACTCTGTCGTTCTCCGACGAGACGATCGCGGAAGCCCGGCGGTTCGCCAAGCGCGAGGGGCTCTCGCTCTCCGCCTGGATGGATCAGGCGGCCCGGGAGAAGACACTGCGTGAGGTCTTCGCCGCGCACGCCGCCGCGATCGGGCGTGCCGGGCTGGATCTGGAGTCCGCCTCCCTGGCCGATGCCAGAGAGGTGGGCATGGTCGACGACCTGCTCTTCGGCGGTCGCCCGCGTGCTGCGTAGGGGTGAGGTCTGGCAGATCGACGGCGCCCGGGAGCGGCTCGGGCTGGTGATCAGCTCAGACGTCTACAACTCCACCGCAGTGCCCATCGTGATCGTGGCCGAGGTGGTCGAGGCCGCGTTGCTGCGCGACTCGCCCCTGGCGGTGCCGATGGGTGGCTGGGTGGTGATGCCTGACCGGCTATCGTCGCCGATGAAGAAATGGTTCACCGAGTGCGTTGACGTGACCGACGTCGAGACCATGCGGCGGGTCGACCGGGCGTTGCGCATCCTCCAGCAGCTCTGACCGGCCCGCTGGCGCGCCCACCGGACCCCGTTTTGACCGGCCGGTGGGGCTGCGGGTATCGTTGCCTGCTGTTGTACGACATCTGTGGGCGTGCCGCCTGAGGTACGCTTGGTCGTTCGTGCGCGCTGGTCCGGCCGGAACCTTGGTCACCTCGGCGCGCTACCCCAGACCGACGACGAGACAAGGTAGACCTGTGCGTACGTACAGCCCGAAGCCGGGTGAGATCGAGCGTCAGTGGCACGTCATCGACGCCTCTGATGTCGTGCTGGGCCGCCTGGCCACCCACGCCGCCACGCTGCTGCGGGGCAAGCACAAGCCGACTTTCGCGCCGCACGTCGACACGGGCGACTTCGTCGTCATCGTGAACGCGGGCAAGGTCGCGCTGACCGGCAACAAGCGTCAGCAGAAGATCGCCTACCGCCACTCCGGCTACCCGGGCGGCCTGAAGCAGGTCGGCTACGACGAGCTGCTCACCAAGCGCCCCGAGCGGGCCATCGAGCTCGCCGTCAAGGGGATGCTCCCGCACAACAAGCTCGGTCGTCAGCTCATCAAGAAGCTGAAGGTCTACGCCGGTGCCGAGCACCCGCACGGCGCACAGCAGCCGGTGCCGTTCGAGATCAAGCAGATCGCGCAGTGAGCGCGGGCGAAGGAATCAGCATGACCGACATCACCGCCACCGAGGTCGCCCCCGAGGCCACCGAGGCGCCGGCGCCCGTCGCCCGCGCGCCTCGTGGTGACCGCCCGATCCAGACCGTGGGTCGGCGCAAGGAGGCCATCGTCCGGGTCCGCATCTTGCCGGGCTCCGGCAAGATCACCTGCAACGGGCGTGACCTGGAGGCCTACTTCCCGAGCAAGGTGCACCAGCAGCTGATCAAGGATCCGCTGGTCACCGCCGAGAAGGCCGAGGCGTTCGACGTCATCGCCAACCTGCGTGGCGGCGGCACCACCGGCCAGGCCGGTGCGCTGCGGCTGGCCATCGCCCGGGCGCTGATCGTCAACGAGCCGGACGACCGCCCGGCCCTGAAGAAGGCCGGCTTCCTGACCCGTGACGCCCGGGTCAAGGAGAGCAAGAAGTACGGCCTCAAGAAGGCCCGTAAGGCTCCCCAGTACTCGAAGCGCTGATCTCCAGCCGCACCTTGTACTTCTGACGGACGGCCGGTCCGCCTCCCCTCGACCGGGGAGGTGGGCCGGCCGTTTCGCTTTCTCCTTTATCGGCAGTTTCATCGGAGGTTGGCGGGTATGGGCCGGTTGTTCGGCACGGACGGGGTACGCGGGCGGGCGAACGCCGACCTCACCCCGGAGTTGGCACTCTCGGTGGCCGTCGCGGCCGCCCACACCCTCGCCGAGTCGGACCGCAGCCATGCGCCGCTGGCCGTGGTCGGCCGGGACACCCGGGCCAGCGGCGAGATGCTGGAGGCGGCCGTGGTGGCCGGGCTGACCAGCGCCGGTGCCACCGTCGTCCGGGTCGGCGTACTGCCCACCCCGGCCGTGGCGTTCCTCACCTCGGAGGCCAAGGCGGACCTCGGGGTGATGCTGTCGGCCTCGCACAACCCGATGCCCGACAACGGGATCAAGCTCTTCGCGTCGGGTGGGCACAAGCTGCCGGACGAGATCGAGATGCGGATCGAGGCGGCCATCGAGGCCAACGCCACCACCGCCTGGGAGCGCCCGATCGGCGCGGGAGTGGGCCGCGTGCACGACCTGCTCGACGGTGCCGACCACTACGTGCAGCACCTCGTCGGCACGGTGCCGCACCGCCTCGACGGAATCAAGGTCGTGGTCGACTGCGCCAACGGTGCCGCGGCCGAGGTGGCGCCGACGGCGTACCGGGAGGCCGGCGCCGAGGTGATCGCGATCAACGCCGAGCCGGACGGGCTCAACATCAACGACGACTGCGGGTCGAACCACATCGACGCCCTGCGTCAGGCCGTGGTGGAGCACGGTGCGCACCTGGGCATCGCGCACGACGGAGACGCCGACCGCTGCGTGGCGGTGACCGCCGACGGTGACGAGGTCGACGGCGACCAGGTGATGGCGATCCTGGCCCTGGCCATGCGGGAGGCCGGCACGCTCACCGAGGACACGCTGGTGGCCACCGTGATGAGCAACCTCGGCCTGCGGCTGGCCATGTCCGCCGAGGGCATCCGGCTGATCGAGACCAAGGTCGGCGACCGGTACGTGCTGGAGGAGCTGCGTGGCTCCGGGCTGGCCCTGGGCGGCGAGCAGAGCGGGCACATCGTCATGCCGGCGTACGCCACCACCGGCGACGGGGTGTTGACCGGGCTGCACCTGATGGCCCGGATGGCGGCCACCGGCCGGTCCCTGGCGGACCTCGCGGCCGTGATCACCAAGCTGCCGCAGGTGCTGATCAACGTGCCGGTCGGCGACCGCACCGTCGGCGCCGCCGCCCCGGCGGTACGCACCGAGGTCGAGCGGGCCGAGGCCGAGCTGGGCGAGACCGGGCGGGTGCTGTTGCGCCCGTCAGGCACCGAGCCGCTGGTCCGGGTGATGGTGGAGGCCGCCACCGAGGCGACGGCCCGCGAGGTGGCCGAGCGGATCGCCGACCAGGTCCGTACCGCCAGCCCGGCCTGATCGACGCGGCACGGTCAGCGCTCCCGACCCGGCCGCCGTCAGGCCGGCGAAACCCGGCGCAGAAAGCGTTCCGCCAGCTCCGTCACCTGGTCGGCGTCCAGCTTCAGGGCCGGCTCGGCCACCGTCACCTCGGCCATCGCCATGCCGGGCAGCTCGGTGGGCTGCCAGCCGCCGACGAACCACACCTGCTCCTCCTCGGCGAGGGCGAGGTTGGCGTCGTTGAGGGCGTCCGCCGGGTGCGGCAGCCAGAGCCGGAACTGGTGGGTGTGCGGCGGCGCCGGATGCACCCGCGCGCCGGGCAGGGCGGCCAGCGCCGCCGCCACGTCCCGGGCGTGCGCGACGTAGCCGGCCAGCCGGGGTAGCTCGTGGTCCAGTCCGTGCAGTGCGGCGAGGGCGGCGGGCCACTGCTGGAACATGGTGCCGCCGTAGCGGTGCCGCCAGGCCCGGGCGTACCGGACCAGGTCGGCGTCACCGGCCAGCGCCGCGCCCGAGAAGCCGCCGAGGGACTTGTAGAACGAGACGTACGTGCTGTCGGCCAGCGCGGCGATCTCGGCCGTCGAGTGCCCCAGGTGGACGGTGGACTCCCAGATCCGGGCGCCGTCCAGGTGCACCCGGGCACCCTGGTCACGGGCCGCGCCGACGGTGGCGACCAGCTCGTCCCAGGTGGGCAGGACGAAGCCGGCGTCGCGCAGCGGCAGTTCGAGCAGCAGGGTGCCGATCGGCTCGTCGAGCGCGGCCACCTCCTCGGCCGTCGGGTTGCGCGGCGCGGTGGTGGTGCGGACCGCGCGCAGCCCGCCGAGCACGGCGTACGCGTCCCGCTCGTGCATGAGCGGATGGCTCAGTGGGTGCAGGCCGACGGCGTCGGAGCCGGTCAGCTCGGCGCCGTGACGCATGGCCACCTGCTGGGCCATGGTGCCGGTGGGAAAGAAGGCCGCGGCCTCGGTGCCGAGCAGTTCGGCGACCCGGTGCTCCAGCGCGGCCACCGCCCCGCCCTCGCCGTAGAAGTCGGGCAGCAGGTCGTCGGCGGCCCTCGCTCGGAGCGCGTCGAGCTGCTCGGCGACGGAGGCGGGCCGGGCTGCGGAGAGCACGGTGTCGCAGCCGCGCAACGCGGTCAGCCGGCGGACCCGCTCGGCGTACGGGTCGGTCATCGGTTCCCCTCCGCTCGGCGCAGCCGGGACACCGCCTCGGTGAGCACCTCGGGTCGTTTGCAGAACGCGAACCGGACCAGTCGCCGGCCGGCCTCGGGATCGTCGTAGAAGACCTGGGTGGGTACGGCCACCACGCCGCAGCGCTCGGGCAGCGAGCGGCAGAACTCGACGCCGTCGGAGCCGTTGAGCGCGGTGATGTCGGCGGTGACGAAGTACGTCCCCTCGGGCGTGAGCACCTCGAAACCGGCGTCGGTGAGCCCGCCGACCAACTGGTCCCGCCGGGCTTGGAGATCGGCGCGGAAGTCGGTGAAGTACGCGTCGGGCAGGGCGAGCGCCACCGCGACCGCCGGTTGCAGGGGCGCGGCGTTGACGAAGGTGAGGAACTGCTTGACCCGGAGCACCGCGGCGACCAGCGCCGCCGGCCCGCTCGCCCAGCCCACCTTCCAACCGGTGCAGGAGAAGGTCTTACCGGCCGAGGAGATCCGCAGGGTCCGCTCGCGCATCCCAGGCAGCGTCGCCAGCGGGACGTGCCCGCTCGCCGCGTCGGTGAAGACCAGGTGCTCGTACACCTCGTCGGTGACCGCGTACGCGCCGTGCTCCTGGCACAGCTCGGCGATCAGGGCCAGCTCGGCCGGGGTGAACACCTTGCCGGTCGGGTTGTGCGGAGAGTTCAGCAGCACCAGCCGGGTACGCGGGCCGAACGCGGCGCGCAGGGCGGCCGGGTCGAAGGCGTACCGCCCGTCGGGGCCGGGGTGCAGGGTGACCGGGCGTCGCACCGCGCCGGCCAGCGTGATCGAGGCGGCGTACGAGTCGTAGTACGGCTCGAAGCACACCACCTCGTCACCCGGCTCGCAGAGGGCGAGGACCGCCGCGGCGATCGCCTCGGTGGCACCGGCGGTGATCACCACCTCGGTGTCCGGGTCGTACTCCAGGCCCCAGAACCGGCGCTGGTGCGCTGCCACGGCCGCCCGCAGTTCGGGGATGCCGGGGCCCGGCGGGTACTGGTTGCGGCCGGAGCGTAGCGCCTCGGCCGCCGCAGCGAGCATCTCCGGTGGGCCGTCGGTGTCCGGAAAGCCCTGCCCGAGGTTCACCGCGCCGGTGCGTACGGCGAGAGCGGACATCTCGGCGAAGATCGTCGTCCCGAACGGGCGCATCCGGCTCACCAGCGGGTCGACATCGGTGCTCGTCACGCCCGCCAGGGTACGGGTGCGAGCCGTCGCACCGCCCGGCCCCGGCTGCGTGCTTCGTGACCCGGATTACCCACACCGCCTGATCGCTCAAATTTGGTGATTGTTTAGCCCGCTTTCGCGCAGACGCTGTGAGCGAAACTGGTTTAGGCTGGCACTCATGTGTGGAATCGTGGGTTACGCCGGCGCCCGACCGGCACTCGGCATCGTGCTCGACGGCTTGCGGCGGCTGGAGTACCGCGGCTACGACTCGGCCGGCGTCGCCGTCGTCTGCGACGGTGAGCTGCTGACCGAGAAGAAGGCCGGCAAGCTGGCCAACCTGGAGAAGGTGCTCTCCGAGCGCGCCGCCGAGGACCCGAGCGGCTGTGGCGCCAGCCCGATCGGCATCGGCGACGGCACCACCGGCATCGGCCACACCCGGTGGGCCACCCACGGCGGCCCCACGGACCGCAACGCCCACCCGCACCTGTCGCCCGACGGCCGGGTCGCGGTGATCCACAACGGCATCATCGAGAACTTCGCCAAGCTCCGCGCCGAGCTGGAGGACGACGGCGTCCAGTTCGCCAGCGACACCGACACCGAGTGCGCCGCGCACCTGCTCGCCAAGGCGCTGGCCGAGCTGCGCGCGGCCGGCCAGCCGGACAGCCCGCAGCTGCTCGCCGCCGCCATGCGGGTGGTCTGCCAGCGGCTGGAGGGCGCGTTCACGCTGCTCGCCGTGGATTCGGCGGTGCCCGGCGCGGTGGTCGGCGCACGCCGCAACTCGCCGCTGGTGGTCGGCCGGGGAGACGGGGAAAACTACCTCGCCAGCGACGTCGCCGCCTTCATCGAGCACACCCGCGACGCGGTCGAGCTGGGCCAGGACCAGATCGTCCTGATCACCGCCGACGCCATCCAGATCACCGACTTCGCCGGCCAGCCCGCCAGCGGCAAGGACTTCCACATCGACTGGGACTCGTCGGCCGCGGAGAAGGGCGGCTACGACTGGTTCATGCTCAAGGAGATCGAGGAGCAGCCGCAGGCGGTCGCGGACACGCTGCTCGGCCGGCTGACCGAGAGCGGCGAGATCTTGCTCGACGAGGTCCGGCTCAGCGATCAGGATCTGCGCGACGTGGACAAGATCTTCATCGTCGCCTGCGGCACCGCGTACCACTCGGGCCTGGTGGCCAAGTACGCCATCGAGCACTGGACCCGGATCCCCTGCGAGGTGGAGCTGGCCAGTGAGTTCCGCTACCGCGACCCGGTGCTCGACCGGTCCACCCTGATCGTGGTGATCTCGCAGTCCGGCGAGACCATGGACACCTTGATGGCGCTGCGGCACGCCAAGGAGCAGAAGGCCCGGGTGCTGGCCATCTGCAACACCAACGGCTCCACCATCCCCCGGGAGTCCGACGCGGTGCTCTACACCCACGGCGGCCCGGAGATCGCGGTCGCCTCCACCAAGGCGTTCCTCACCCAGCTGGTCGCCTGCTACCTGATCGGTCTGCACCTGGCCCAGGTGCGCGGCATCAAGTTCGCCGACGAGGTGGCGGCCGTGGTCGAACAGCTCCACCAGGTGCCGGACAAGCTGCGTGAGCTGCTCGGGCGGATCGAGCCCGTGCGCGAGCTGGCCCGCGAGCTGAAGTCCGAGCCGACCGTGCTGTTCATCGGCCGACACGTCGGCTACCCGGTGGCGCTGGAGGGGGCACTGAAGCTCAAGGAGCTGGCGTACATGCACGCCGAGGGCTTCGCCGCCGGCGAGCTGAAGCACGGCCCGATCGCGCTGATCGACCAGGGCACCCCGGTGATCTGCGTGGTGCCCTCGCCGGTCGGCCGCGGACTGCTGCACGACAAGGTCGTCTCCAACATTCAGGAGGTACGCGCGCGTGGTGCCCGCACGATCGTGATCGCCGAGGAGGGCGACGAGTCGGTCGCTCGCTACGCCGACCACCTGATCTACGTGCCGCGTACGCCGACGCTGCTCGCGCCGCTGGTGACCACCGTGCCGTTGCAGGTGTTCGCGGCCGAGATCGCCGCCGCCCGGGGACACGACGTCGACCAGCCGCGCAACCTCGCCAAGTCCGTCACCGTCGAGTAGTCGCCGGCCGGGTCACTGGCCCAGCACCACGCGCGCCATGCCGTCGAGAGCCGGGTTGGCCGGATGCCAGTAGCCGGTGTGGCCGTACCGGCCGCTCGGGAACGTCCGGCCACCGAAGCCCGGCTCGGCCGGGTCACGCCCGAACCAGCGTTCGTCGCCCGGCCCGGCCACCAGCCCCGCGAGCGTGGTGATCGGGGAGGCGCCGAGCACCGCCTGCCGGGCCAGGTCGCCCGGCGGGCGGGTCAGCCGGATCACATCGTCCGGCGCGGTGCTGGCCCACACCTGCCCGGGCGGCATGCCCAGCTCGGACGCGTGCGCCACGCCGACCCCGGGTGAGCCGAGGAAGACCAGCGCGTCCGCGGCGAGCCCGTGGTCGCGGGCGGCGGTGCCCACCACCAGCGACCCGTAGCTGTGCCCGAGCACGGTCTGCCGGGCGGCCGGCCCGTCGTGGGTGGCCCGCAGCCCCTCCTGGAACCGGTGCAGCGCATCGCCGGCCGCGCGGGCCTGCCCGTCCCGGGCCGCCTCGTGCAGGAAATCCGGAGCGTCGTAATCCAGCCAGAGCACCGCCGAGGTCTCCTGGCCCGGCGCCAACTCGGCGCAGCGGGACAGCACCCGGTCCGCCCGGCCCAGATCGCCGGTGGCGTCGTCGAGCCCGGCGGTCATTCCCGGCACGTAGGTCAACACACCGGCGGCCCGGTCCGGGTTGCCCAGCGCCACCACCGCCCGCCCCTCGCCGTCGACGTCCAGGCCTAGCAGGTACGCCCGGGGCGTCTCGGGTGACGCCAGCCGGGCGGCGAGCGCGTCCAGGCCGGCCAGGGCGGCGTCGACGCGGCGCAGCCCGGCCATCTCGACCAGCCCGCGCGGGACCCGGGCCAGCAACTGACCCCACTGCGCGAGCAGCGCCTCCCGCCGCGCTCCCAGCAGCAACCGGTTGGCCTGGTCACGGGCGGCGGTGGGGATCCCGTCCAGCCGGCCGATCAGGTCGGGTTCATACCCCACCAGCCAGCGTCGCTCGGCCGGGGTGAGCCCCGACCACCAGAGGTTGACCAGCGCGGGGGCGGTGCCCGGCGCGGGCCGGCCCGGTGGCGGCCGAGCGACCCAGCCGGACCGGGCGGCCTCCGCCAGCTGACCGAGCCGGTCGGCGGCCTCCCGGTCGGCCGCCGCGGCCAGGTCGAGCGCGCCCCGGATGGCCGACGCCACTTCGACGACCGTGGGGCCGGCCCGGTCGGCCGGCACCCGGCCGGGATCGGGCCGCACCTGCCCCCGCCGGTCGATCAGAGCCCCCGCAGCGGCGGCCAGGGCCACGGCCGCCGCGAGTCGGGCCCGGGCGGCGGTCAGCCGGGCGGCGAACTCGG
Source organism: Micromonospora craterilacus (assembly GCF_003236315.1). Classification (GTDB taxonomy): domain Bacteria; phylum Actinomycetota; class Actinomycetes; order Mycobacteriales; family Micromonosporaceae; genus Micromonospora; species Micromonospora craterilacus. The sequence goes on along the minus strand of NZ_POTY01000200.1, from coordinate 584 downwards.
CGAGGATCTGGTCGGCCTCGATCGCGGCCGGAGCGAGCGTGCGCAGCTCGGCTCGCAGCCCGGCCAGCCGCGCCTCGGCCGACCCGGCGGCCCGGCCCGACCAGCCGGACCGCAGTGCCGCCGCGCCGTCCGTGAGCTCGCGCGCCCGCCGTTCGCCCAGCCCGATCAAGCTTGCCCAGGCCATCCCGGTGGCCCGCCAGGCGGCCGGATCGGCCGTCCAGAGCTGGGCGTAGCCGACCTGTCCCGGTACGGCGTTGGCGACCCGCCCCGGCCCGGTCATCGGGGCAGGGCGGACAGCCGGGCGGCGGCCCGCGCATCCACCGACTCGTACGCCGCGGCAGCGGCGCGCACCGCGTCACCGGTGTCCGCCACTTGGGCGCCGAGCCGCCCCGACCAGGCGTGCACGGCCGCCTCCAGGGTGGCCAGCGCCGCCGCCGTCGACCATTCCCGGGCCGGTGCGGCCAGCCCGGGCACGCCGGCCAGCCCGTTAGCCAGCCGGTGGCCGGTGTCGCCCAGCGACCACCCGACCCGGTGAAGCACCTCCGGTCGCACGGTCAACTCGTCCTCGGCCATCGGCCCCTCCC
>NZ_POTY01000001.1 GCF_003236315.1 Micromonospora craterilacus | reverse complement strand
CCAACTCGACGACACCGTCCCCCCACCAATCAACCGACACTGGCCCTACCACACCGACCCCACCTACGAAACCGCCGTCCGCGAACTCGCCGGCCGCCTCGACCCGAACGGGTTCCCCCCGAGCCGCAGCCGGTGAGCGGAGCGTCCCGCGCTGAGCCGTACCAACCGGTACGGCTCCGCTGCGGTACGCCGGACGCTGCTACCTCGGCTCTGCCGCGCCCGCGGCGCGGGCGGCCGCCGCAGGCACGGTGGCGTCCCTCGTCGGATCTGCTGCGGTCGCAGGCGCGACGTTCAGCCCGGAGATCCTTGCTGTAACCGCAAGAAGCCCGCTCACCCTTCGGGTGTCGAGTCGTGCGACGACTGCGCGTGCGCCCGTTCTCCGTCTTGATCGAAGATGGTGAGGATCTCGACCGGCCCGTTCAGCGCGCCGATGGAGTGCGGGATCATGGTGGAGAACTCCGCCGCGTTCCCCGTGCCGACCGCTATCTGCCGCTCACCGAGGTGTAGCAACGCTGTGCCGCTGAGCACGAAGAACCATTCCCGACCGGGGTGAACGCTCAGGTGCCCGGGGCCGGTGCGCCGCTCGGGGGTGATCCGCATCTTGGCCACCAGGTTGCCGCCACGCTGCGCGGTGTCGCGCGAGAGCACCCAGGTGGCCAAGCCGGGTTCCTGGTGTCGCATCGGCCGGATGATCACGTCAGCGTCGTCGACGGGCTCGACGAGCTGATCGATCGTGGTGTCCAGTGCCCGGGCGAGGGCGACAAGCTGATCGAGGTCGATGCGCCGGTGGCCGGTCTCGATTCGGCTCAGCGTGGACGGGCTCAGATGGCATCGCGCGGCAAGTGCGTCGAGGCTCCACCCGCGCGCCTGCCGTAGTCCGCGGATGCGTTGCCGGACCACCTCAGAAAGATCGACCTGTGACACGACCTCATGCTAGGTCGTCCTTGCGGAAATCGCATGGCCCCTTTCGATCTGCGAAATTCTCCGTACCGTCGAGACATGAGCAACGAGACGCACGCGGACCATCCCGCGTTCAGCGCCCGCTGGTGGGAGCAGCACTACCAGGGGCACCCGGGAGGACAAGGCTCGCCGAGCCCTCAGCTGATCGCCGAGGTGACGGACCTTCCCGCCGGGACGGCGCTCGACGCTGGCTGCGGCCACGGAGCGGACGCGGTCTGGCTGGCCGGGCAGGGCTGGGAGGTGACAGCGGTCGACGTCTCATCGACGGTCGTGAACAACGCCGAGGAGTTCGCGGCACGTCAGGAGCCCGACATCGCGCCGCGCATCTCCTGGGTCGTGGCCGACCTGACGGCCTGGGAGCCCGCACAGCAATTCGACCTGGTGGTCAGCCAGTACGTTCATCCCGACATGCCGTTCAGCCAGTTCGTCGCCCGGCTGGCCCGAGCCGTCGCCCCCGGCGGAACGCTCCTGGTCGTCGGTCACGATCATGCGGACCGCCACTCGGCGGAGCATGCCCCCCAGAAGGCCTCGATCGGTCTCGAAGCCGTCACCGGATCCCTGACCGACGAGCTGTGGGACGTGGCAGTGGCGGAGTCCCGAACCCGCCAGGTCGAGCACGGTTCGACACAGATGCGCCTCCACGACCTGGTGGTGAAGGCCCACCGCAAGCCGTCGCGATGAGGCCAGCCTGCCAGTGGGCGGTGCGATCCGGTCTCTGGTCCGCACCGTCCGGGTGACGAGCTCCTAGGGCGGTTGCGGGCTGCCCGGCCTACGGCTACGGCTGTACGTCGAGCTGGTACTCGACCCAGATCTGCAGATCGCCGGCCCCGCCCCGGATGACGAGCTGGTGCTCTCCGGCCTTCGGCGGCGCGAGGGCGATCCACAGCCCGCACGCCACGCCCTCGAAGGAACCGCCGTCGGAGCCGAACAGTGGGCTTCCGGCCACGACATCGAACCGGACCCGCTCGCTGGGGAGCTTCTGCGGTATCACCCGATCCCCGTCCATCACCGCCCAGCCGTCCGCGGCGCCGAGAAGCTCGTCGCAGTCGGCCTCGTCGGTGGTGACGCGGTTGACCAGCGGGGCGATGATCGGCCGACCTGCCGGCAGGGTGCAGCGGCGGGTCACCCGACCGCCGAAGGTGCCGGCGGCGAACCACACGTCGCCGGGCTGGTTGCGGGCGCAGTGGTCGCCGAGGCGGTCGGCGACCGGGTTCGTGGCGGTCGGCTCCGCAGCCGCCCACGCCCACCACCGCTGCTGGGTCAGTGGCGGGATCTCCTCCGACTTCCGCCCGGACGGGGAGGCACCCGTCGTGCCGGCCGGATCGTCGCCGGCACTGCTGCTGGCCGTCGGTGCGGCGGACGAGTCGTCGCGGTCGGCGGAGACGCAGCCGGACAGCGCGAGCAGCGCAACGCAGCCTGCCGCCCCGATCCGGCGGCTGATCTTCAGAGTCACGGCCGGCAGCGTACGTGCCGCGCGCCGGGTCTGCTGCCCCGTTTCGCGCGGACCCTGACCCCGCACGCCGCACTGCGGCGAACTACAGCCGACGGTGTGGGGCGACCCGGGTCAACCGGCAGGAGGCGAGCAGAGGCCGCTTGCGTCCGGCACGGCCGGAGCCGTGCCCGGCGTGGCCCGGATGCCGTCGAGGGAGAGCAGTGCGGTCGCGGCGGTGCTCGGATGCCGTCCGCTCGCGGTCGCCACGGCGAGGTGCCAGTGGGGCGGGTCGGTGATGGGAACGAAGCGCGCGGCGGTCCGCTTGGTGGTGAAGATCTGCGGTACGACGGCGACGCCCAGCCCGTGGCTGACCAGATCGAGCAGCCAGTGCACGTCGTTGACCTCGAACGCGACCCGCCGTTCGACACCGGCGGCGGCCATCGCCTGGTCGACGGCGTCCCGGCTGATCCAGCCGGGGGAGAAGTCGACGAAGGTCTCACCCGACAGGTCGCGCAGGTCGACTCCGGAACGGTCCCGGAGCGGATGGGTCGGGCCGCAGGCCAGCACCAGCGCCTCGGCGCGGATCGGGGCCAGCGCGACGCCGGGCACCGCGCTCGCGGGCGCGGAGACGAACGCCAGGTCGAGGTCGCCGGTGCGGACCCGTTCGATCAGGTCGGGCGAGCCGCCCTGCCGTAGCCGGATCTCGACGCCGGGGTGGGCGGCGTGGAACCTGGCCAGGGTCGCCGGGAGGTCGACGGCGCCGAGGCACTGCAGGGTGCCGACCGCCAGGGTGCCGCGCAGCAGTCCCCGTACCGCGGCGACCGCGTCCTTGGCGGCGGCGACGTTGGCCAGGGCGTGCCGGGCCTGGGTGAGCAGGGCTCGGCCCTCGTTGGTCAGTTCGACGCTGCGGGTGTTGCGGACGAAGAGGCTGGCGCCCAGCTCACGCTCCAGCGAGCGGATGGACGTCGACAGGCCGGACTGCGCCACGTGCATCCGCTCGGCGGCCCGGGTGAAGTGCCGCTCCTCGGCCACCGCCACGAAGTACTCGAGCTGGCGTAGTTCCACGATTCATCACCAACACCGATTGCCGGAATCAGATTCTTCTGTTGGACAGCTTAGCCGTCGGGGTGGAGGCTGGAACCCGTGCGCCGCGGGGGCAACCTCCGCGCGCGTCGAATCCGCACCGCTTCGAGGAGGAGCCTCCATGCACACCCGCCGTATCGGTGACATCGCCGTCGGCGCGATCGGCCTCGGCGGCATGCCGATGTCGATCGAGGGCCGGCCCGACGAGCAGCGTTCGATCGCCACGATCCACGCCGCGCTGGACGCCGGCGTCACGCTGATCGACACCGCGGACGCCTACCACCTGTACGCCAACGACGTCGGCCACAACGAGTCGCTGATCGCCCGCGCCGTGGCGACCTACGGCGGCGACACGTCCGGCGTGCTGATCGCCACGAAGGGCGGCCACCTGCGCCCCGGCGACGGCTCATGGACCCAGAACGGGTCGCCCGAGTACCTGAAGAGCGCCTGCGAGGCGTCCCTCAAGCGACTCGGCGTCGAGGCGATCGGGCTCTACCAGTTCCACCGGCCTGATCCCGAGGTCCCGTACGCGGACTCCGTCGGCGCCATCCGGGACCTGCTCGACGCCGGGAAGATCCGGATGGCCGGCATCTCCAACGCCGATCCCGAGCAGATCGTGCTCGCCAACGAGATCCTCGGTGGCCGGCTGGTCAGCGTGCAGAACCAGTACTCGCCCGCCTTCCGCTCCAGCGAACCGGAACTCGCGCTGTGCGCGGACCTCGGCATCGCGTTTCTGCCCTGGAGCCCGCTCGGTGGCATCTCCAACGCCGGCGCCCTGGGTTCACGGTTCGCGGTGTTCGCCGAGGTCGCCGGAGAGCACGGGGTCAGCCCGCAACAGGTCTGCCTGGCCTGGATGCTGGCGAAGGCGCCGGGCGTGATCCCGATCCCGGGTTCGTCGCGCCCCGAGACGATCCGTGACTCCGTCGCCGCGGCCGATCTCCAACTGTCGGCCGAGCACCTCGCTCGCCTCGACCAGCCCTGACCGTGCGCGGCCCCACCCGGCGACCGTCGATGTCGTCTGGTGGGGCCGCCGCCGGCCGGCCGGTCACGCGGTGCGGTGGCCCGCGCACCAGGTGCCGGTGACCTTGATCCCGGTGATCCGCTCCGGGTCGCCGCGCACCGGGTCCCGGTCGAGTTCGACCAGGTCCGCGGCGGCACCGGTACGCAGCACACCCGCCTGTCCGGCCACCCCCAGAGCTGCGGCGGCCTCCCTGGTGTACGCCGCGAGCGCCTGTTCGACGGTCAGGCCCTCGTCCTGGTGGACGACCGTGCCGTCGACGACGCGGCGGGTGACCGCGGCCTGGATGCCGGCCAGTGGTGACAGCGTGCCGGCCGGGTAGTCACTGCTCGCCGCCACCGCGACGCCCGCGTCGCGCAGCGTGCGGAGCGGGATGAGTCGCAGGGGTGCGGGCAGCGGCAGCATGGTCAGCTCGGCGCCGAGGCCGTTGCCGACGGCTTGCGCGAGTCCGGCAAGCCGACGGAGGTGCATTCCGGACTGTCACCGCGGTGACCGACGGTCAGCCACCGGGCTGCGACGCGAAGAGCTGGCGGGTCGTCGCCCGCCGGGTACGGCCCCAGTGGGTGTCCGAGCTGGCCTGTGCCATCACGGCTTCCTCCTGTCTCGTGTCGTTCGACTGACCCGAGCAGACGGCCCGCCGCCATCGCCCCACTATCGTTCGCCTTTCGTCGATGCGTGAACGGGCGCGGCAGCGTTGACGATGGCACACCGAAGGCCGTCCGATAGGTGGTCGTGCGAGAGTGCCCCTCCCCCCGACACCGGAGCGGCAATGAGGCTTGCGGACGCCATCCTGTATCTCGACGACCGGAGCACCGGCCTGCTGCTCGGCAGGATGGATCCCGTCCGGACGGTCGCCCGGGCGCTCGCCGGGCCGACGCCGGAGGCGCCGCCGGCCTGCCGTACTGGCGACCTGACCGTCGTCTCGGCGGCACCGGCCGGGCCGGTGGTCTGCCTGGTGTCCTCGCCGGACCTGCGGTGGCTGCCGCTGGCCTGCGTCGTGGCCGCCCTCGCGCGGGCCCTGGTCCGCCGCCGGATCCCGCTGGTCGGGCTGCTCGGCGACGCCCGCTGCGAGGCGGTCTACCTGCGGCCACTGGCGGCGGTCCTGCCGCCGGGCAGCCAGGTCACGATCTGCCGGCCCGGGCCGGCCCCGGCGGCGGCCCCCGGCGGTCCGGACGTGACCCGCCGACGTGGCGGCGTGGACGTCACCGTGACCCGGGCGGTTCCCGAGGCGCTGCGCGGGGCCGACCTGGTGATCGTCACGACCGTCCCACCGGACGCGCTCGACCCGGCCTGGCCCGCGACGGGTGCCGCGCTGCTGGACGCCACCGGTGTCACCACCGCGGCCGGGCCGGCTTTCCCGACCTGGCCGGGCCTGAGTCACCGGGTGACCAGGGCGGAGGTCGAGATCGCCACCAACGCGCTCGCGGCCGAGGTGTACCGGGAGGCGAAGGAGGCAAGGGTCGGCAGGTGGCTGCCCCGCTGACGGCACCGGCCGGACGATAACGACTCGATAGCGGGCGCACCTTGACTGCCGGCCATGAGCGTGACCGTCTCGGTCGTCATACCGAACCACAACTACGAGAAGACCCTCGCCCTCTGTATCCGCTCGGTGCTCGAACAGACTCGCCGACCCGACGAGGTGATCGTCGTCGACGACGGCAGCACCGACTCGTCCCGCGACATCGCACGGCGTCTGCCCTGCACCCTGATCGAGCTGCCCGGCAACCGGGGCGTCTCCGCCGCCCGCAACGCCGGGATCGCCGCCAGCAGCGGCGACATCGTGTTCTTCCTCGACTCCGACGAGGCACTGGCACCGGACGCGATCGCCAACGCGCTCGAACTGCTCGCGGCCGACCGCCCGGACGCGGACGTCCCGCTCGGCTGCGTACACGGCATCATCGCCCCGGAGCCGCTGATCGACGACGGCCCCGTCGAGTGGTACCGGGTGCTGCACGCGTACTGGTGGCGGCGGCGTGCGGTGGGCGAGGTACGGACCGCCTTCTTCGCCCAGGCCGCCGTGCCCCGTACGGTGCTGGACGACGTCGGCCCCTTCGACGAGCGACTGCGCGACTCCGAGGACCTCGAGTACAGCGACCGCCTTGCCCCTCGCTTCCGGATTCTGCTGACCGACCGGGTCGTCGCACGTCACGACGAGGTGGACCGGCTCGGCCCGCTGCTGGCCGAACAGTTCCGCCGCTCGCAACTGCTGGTGCCGACCGTGCTGGCGGCCCGCCGGCCGGGCAGCGCCAGTCTCACCGCGAACCGCCCGCTGGGCGTGGCCGCCGTCGCCGCCGCCGTGGCCACCCTTCCGCTGGTCACGGTCGCGCCGGTGGCGGCCCTCCTGCCCGTCGCCCTGCTGGCCGTGTTCGCCGCCGCCGATCCCGGCCTGTGCCGGTTCGTCGCCCGCCACCGGGGGGTGCGTTTCCTCGGCTACTTCCTCGCGGTGCACCTGCTGGTGCATCTCGTCCTGCTGGCCGGGGCGGCAGTCGGCGGGGCCCGTTGGCTGACCCGCCGACACCGACCGGCGGTACGCCCCCGGAGTCGACTCGTCCCGTCCACCCCCTCCGGTGACGGACCGTGAACCGGGAGCGGCTCCGCCGCCTACTCACCCCGATCCTCGTCGGCGCGGCCCTGGTCGGTCTGGTGCTGGTGCTACGCCACGACGGCGCACAGGCGGCCCGGACCCTGCTCCGCCCCGAGACGGCCCCGCTGCTGGCGGCGGCGGTGCTGGCGAACCTCGCCGGCCTGATGCTCGGCCGGTACGCCTGGCAGGTACTGCTCGCCGACACCGGACCGATGACCGGGGCCACCGCCGCCCGAATCTTCTTCCTCGGCCAACTCGGCAAGTATCTGCCCGGACGGGTGTGGGGCGTGCTCACCCACATCGAACTGGGCCGCACGGCGGGGGTGCCCGGCCCCCGGATGGCCTCGGCGTACCTGATCAGCCTCGCCCTGACCCTGCTCACCGGAGCCGGTGTCGGCCTGCTCGCCGCCCCGGCCGCCCTCGGCGGCCAGCAGGCGTGGTGGATCGCCGTGCCGCTGCTGCTCCTCGTGACCTGCGCTGCCGTACCGGCGCTGGTCACGGCACCGGTCACGGCGGTGAGCCGGCGGCTGCGGCACCCGGTGCAGCCGCCGGCCGCCCGGCTGGTCCGGCGGGCGCTCGCGCTGGCCACCCTCTCCTGGTTGGTCTCCGGTCTGCACCTGTGGGCCCTGGCCGTGGCGCTCGGCGCGCCGCCGATGGCGGCCGCGGCGCCGGCCATCGGCGCATTCGCCCTCGCCACGGTCGCCGGCAGCCTCGCTCTCCTGGTGCCCGACGGATGGGGAGTCCGCGAGGTGACCATCCTCGCCGCCCTGGCCGCCGTCCTTCCGCTCGGCGTGGCCGGCGCCGCCGCCGTCGCCAGCCGCGTCGTCTGCGTCCTCGTCGAGATCACCACCTCGCTGGTGGTGCTCGCCTGGGCCCGCACCCGTACGTCCGTCCCCTCCACCGAACCGACGGGAGAGAACCATGCCCCCCAACCTGTTCACCCTTGACGACGCCGAACGGCTCGACGTCGACGAGGTGCACGACCTGTACCGCCGCTACGTCAACCGCAGCCAGGTGAAGCTGATGACCTCGTTCGGCTTCGGCCGGGAACTTGTCGCGCACGCCGAAGGCGCCCACATCACCCTGCGGGACGGCCGACGGCTCCTCGACCTCACCGGCGGTGTCGGGGTGCTCAGCCACGGCCACAACCATCCCCGGATCCTGGCCGCCAGAGAGCGCTTCGCGCGGGAGCGCCGGATGGAGGTCCACAAGACCTACTTCTCGCCGTACCTGGCGGCGCTCAGCCACAACCTGGCCGCGGTGCTGCCCGGAGACCTGAACATGTCGTTCCTGCCCAACTCCGGCGCGGAGGCGGTCGAGGGGGCGGTGAAGCTCGCCTACAAGTACCACGGCGGGAAGCGGGGGACCGTACTGCGCGCCGACATCGCCTTCCACGGCAAGCTGCTCGGCTCCGGCGGGCTGACCGGCGCGCCCCGCACCTTCGCCTTCCCCACCATCCCGGGCATCGACACGTTCCGCTACAACGACCTGGCCTCGGTCCGCGAGGCGGTGCGCCGGCACCGGAACGACGTCTACGCCGTCCTCATCGAACCGTTCAGCGCCTCCACCATCCAGGCCTGCTCGGAGGAGTTCCTGCGCGGACTGCGGGAGCTGTGCGACGCCGAGGACATCGTGCTGATCTTCGACGAGATCTACACCGGTTGGGGCAAGACCGGCAGTCTGTTCCACTTCATGCGCTACCCGGGCCTGCTGCCGGACGTACTGACCACCTCCAAGTCGTTCGGCGGTGGGAAGTCGTCGATCTCCGCGTTCGTCGCCCGCGAGCCGGTGTTCCGCCGGGCGTACGACAACCTCACCGACGCCCTGCTGCAGAGCACCAGCACCACCTACTACGGCTTCGGCGAGGAGACCGCCACCGCGCTGGAGGCGGTCAACATCGCGCTCGACGACGACTACCCGACCCGGGCCAGGGAGATCGGCCGGGTTCTCGACGCCGGCCTGACCCGGCTGGCCGAGCGGCACCGGGACGCGGTCGCGCGAGTCGACGGCTGCGGCGCCCTGTGGGGCGTCTTCCTCGACGGCGGGCCCAGGGTGCTCGACCTGGTGGGGAAGCTGGCACCGGTCGGGCTGGCCCGCGACCCACGGTTCCGGTTCAAGCTCATCACCTGCGCCGTGGTGGACGCCCTCTACCGCGACCACGGCATCTACACCTACTACACCCTCAACGGGGAGAACCCGCTCGTGCTGGCGCCCCCGCTGGTCACCGACCCCACCGACGTCGAGTACGCGGTGACCTGCCTCGACAAGACCCTCGAACAGGGCCTCACCCGGCTGGTGGCCCGCTTCGTCAAGGAGAAGGTGAGCTCGCTGTGGTAGGACCCATCGTCGTCACCGGCGCCGGCGGCATGCTCGGCTCGCACCTGGTCCGGCGGCTGCTCGCCGACGGCCACCGGGTCCACGGCATCGACCTGCGTCCGGCCGACACGACCGCCGAGAGGCTGGCCTGGACCGTCGCGGACGTACGCGACCCGGCGGCCATGGCCGCCGCGCTGGCCGGCGCCGCCGCCGTCGTGCATTGCGCCTCGGCGTTGCCCAGCTACCCGTCCGCGCAGATCCGCTCGATCATCGTCGGCGGCGCGCGGACCGTGTTCGGCGCGGCGGCCTCGGCAGGCGTGCCGCGCCTGGTGCACATCTCCTCGACCGCCGTCTACGGGCTGCCCCGGATCGTGCCCACGGCCGAGGAGCACCCGCGCGAGGAGGTCGACGCGTACAACGCCGCCAAGATCGAGGCCGAGGAGGTCGTCGAGAAGTACCGCGCCGACGGGCACTGCGTGTCGATCCTGCGCCCGAAGACCTTCCTCGGTCCCGGCCGGATGGGTCTGTTCGCGATGCTCTTCGAATGGGCCGAGGAGGGCCGGAACTTCCCGGTGCTCGGCCGCGGCGACGTGCGGGTGCAGATGCTCGCGCTGGAGGACCTGGTGGACGCGGTGGTGACCGTCCTGCACGCGCCGCGGGCGGTCGCCGACGACACCTACAACCTGGCCGCCGCCGAATTCGGCACCTGGCGGGACGACTTCCAGGCGGTGCTCGACGCGGCCGGTCACGGGCGGCGAGTGATCGGCCTGCCGGCCCGTCCCGCCCTGGCCGTGCTGGCCACGCTGCAACGAGTCGGGCTGTCCCCGGTGTACGGGCGGCTGCTGCACAAGCTCATGGCCGACTCGTACGTGAGCATCGACAAGGCCCGTGACCGCCTGGGCTTCACACCCCGACTGTCCAACCGGGACGCCATCCTGCGCACCTACGAGTGGTGGCGTGCCGAACGAGCGACCGCGTCACCGGCCGGCGTCACCGGCCGGACCAGCCGGGAGCCGTGGCGGCAGGGCGCCCTCGCCATGGCGAAGATCTTCTTCTGAGGCGGGGGAGACATGTCACTGCTGGACACCCACCCACCGGTCGAACCGGTCGCCCCGTCCGCGTCGGGACACCGCGTCCGGCCGACCTCGGTGCGACACCTGGTCGCCGTGCTGCGTCCCGGCCAATGGCCGAAGAACCTGTTCGTCGTCCCGCTGCCCCTGCTGGACGCGCCGACCTGGGGGATGACGACGATCGGGCGGGTGGCCGCCGCGCTGCTCGCCTTCACCGTGGCCTCCTCGCTCGTCTACGTGGTCAACGACATCGCCGACCGGCATCGGGACCGGCTGCACCCGCAGAAACGGCACCGGCCCATCGCCGCCGGGCTGGTGCCGGTACCCGTCGCCGTGCTCTGCGCGGTGCTGCTCGCGGCCGGGCTCGGCGCCTTCGTCGCCGTCTCGTCGGCGCTGTCCTGGTGGCCGGTCCTCAGCTACCTGCTGCTCAACGGCGTCTACAGCGCAGGGCTCAAACACGTGCCGCTGGTGGACGTCTTCGTGGTGGCCGCCGGTTTCGTGCTGCGTCTGCTCCAGGGCTACCTGGCCACCGGCCACCCGGTCGCCGGCTGGCTGGTGATCTGTGTCCTGGCCGTGTGCCTCGTGCTGATCCTCGGCAAACGTCGGCACGAGGTGCAGACCGCCGGCGCCGGCCACCGGCCCGCGCTACGCAGCTACACCGTGCAGTTCCTCGACCAGCTGCTGGTGCTGTCGGCGACGCTGACCGTCGTCTCCTATCTGATGTACCTGCACGCGGAGGCACGCGTCGGGGTGGCCGCCCTGCTCACCGCCCCGTGTGCCCTGTTCGCGGTGTTCCGCTACCTGCAGGTCGTGCTCGTCGAGCGAGGTGGCGGTGATCCGGTCCGGGTCCTGCTGCGGGACCGGACGATGGTCGTGAACCTCGCCGTATGGGGCCTGCTCCTGGTCGGCGTGGCCGCCCTGGGACACCTGGCCGCCCGATGACTCCCCCTACCGAGAAGGAAGCTGCCCCGATGACGTACGCACCACTCGTGTCGGTGGTCGTCCCCATGTACAACGACAGCCGTACCGTCGATCTCTGCCTGCGGTCGGTGGCCGCCCAGCGGTACCGGCCGATCGAGGTGATCGTGGTCGACGACGCCAGCACCGACGACAGCGCGCAACGGGCGGCCCGCCACGACTGCACGCTGATCCGGGCCGTCCGCAACGGCGGACCCGGCGCCGCCCGCAACCTCGGCGTGGCCCACGCCCGCGGCGAGGTGATCTTCTTCCTGGACGCGGACTTGACCCTGCACCGTGACGCGATCAGCGAGGCGGTGGCGCTGCTGGCCGACCCGGCCGGCTACGGCGCGGTCTTCGGCGTGCCGGACGCGGAACCGCTGTTCCCGGAGACCCTGATCGGCCAGTACCGCATCCTCCAGTACCACTACTGGCGCAAGAGCGCCGAGGGACTGGTCAGCGGTGGCTTCTACGCCCTGGGAGCGGTCCGCCGCAGCGCCTTCGTGGAGGCCGGCTGGTTCAACCCGGCGCTGCGCCAGACCGAGGAGATCGACCATGCCGAGCGCCTCGCCCGCCGGCACCCGATGCTGCTCACCTCCCGAATCCGGGGTCGGCTCAGCGACGAGAGTCGACTGCGCCCGCTGCTGCGCAAGGCATTCGTCCGCAGCAGACTCCGGGTCCCGTTCTATCTCGACCGGGGCCGGGCGATGCAGGGGATGGAGACCGGCGGACGGGCGGCGGCCGCCCTGCTCGGCGCGCTCGCCGTGGCGACCGTACCGCTGGTGGCGTGGCAGCCCGCGGCCGCGGCGGTCCCGCTGGCCGCGCTGGCCGGCACCGTCGCCGCCGACGCCGGCCAGTACCGCTTCGTCCGCCGGGAACGCGGGTGGGCGTTCCTGGCCTTCTTCGTCCTCGCCCACCTGAGCGTGAACACCGCGGTCACCGCGGGGCTGACGGTCGGCCTGCTCCAATGGGCGGTGAGCCCGCGGTTCCGTCGGCTCTACCGGGCCCCGGCCGAGGTAGCGGAACCGACACCCCGCGACATCGGGCCGGCGCCGGTGACCGCCGGCGCGTCGTCGGCAGTGGCGGCGGGGACGCCGAAGGAGGCGGGCCGGTGACCGCGCTGGCACCGACGAGGCCGGGCGAGCCGACGACGCCCATCGCGGCCGCCGCCGCGCGACCGCGCTGGCGGCGGGTCATGGCCCGGGCCCGCGGGGCGTACGGCGTCCTGGTGCTCGCCGGGGTCGCACTCTGGTTGGCGTACGCGTTGGTACGCCGCGCGGTCAGCGGCCACTGGCACTGGTCGCTGCTGCTCGACGCGGTCCCGCCGATAGCGCTGCTGGTGCTGCCCGCCCTCGGGCTGCTCGCCGCGGCGGCCGCCCGAGGACGGGCCCGGCGGTGGGCGGTGCTGCTCGCGGTCGCCGGCATGGCGCTCGGCGTCGACCAGAGCGGCCTCAACTGGCACGCCCTGCGGACCGGTGACCGGCCGGTGCCGGCGGGGGCGCTGCACGTCGTGTCGTGGAACACCCAGTACTGGGACCAGTGGGACGACACCGAGGCGCTCTACGCGTACCTCAAGCGCCAGTCCGCCGACGTGTACCTGTTGCAGGAGCACGTCATCTGGGTCGCCGGCACCGGTGAGGCCGGCTACTACCCGCTGGCCGACGACGACCGGCTCCGCAGCGAGTTCCCCGACTACCACATCGCCCGTCGGGGCGAACTGCTCACGCTGTCCCGCTACCCGATCGTCGCCCAGCCGCCGGTCGGTCCGGACGTGGCGCTCGCCGCCGACCCGGACACGCCGTTCAAGCGGGTGTTCGACCGGGCCAAGGTGCTGCGGACCGACCTGCGGGTGGGCGACCGGGTGCTCAGCGCCTACAACGTCCACATCACCGTGCAGACCGCCGTCGACCTGAACTTCTTCTCCGACTTCGACTTCGACGGCTACTACCGGCGCAAGTTCGACTGGCGGCAGGAGGAGATCCGCGGCCTGGAGGCGGACCTGGCCGCCAACCCGAACCCGGCACTGATCTCCGGCGACTTCAACTCCACCTCGGCGATGGGCAACATGGACCGACTGCGGGAGCTGACCGACGACGCCACCCGCGCCAGTCGGGACCTGTTGCCGATGACGTGGAAGTTCGACAGCCCCACCGGCTTCGACTGGGACAGCGTGCTGGACCGGCCACTTCCCTTCTGGCGGGTCGACTGGACCTTCACCCGGGGTCCGGTCGAGGTGCACCGCTACGATCTCCGCTCCGCGGAACGGCTCTCCGACCACCGGCTCCAGGAGGTGTGGGTGTCGCTGGGCTGAACCGGCACGGCGACCGCGACCGCGGCTTCCCGCTGCCGTGCGGTGGCGAGCGCGGCCAGGACCCGCGCCCGCCACCGCCTGGCCGAGATGGCCTCGAAGATCTCCGCCGCCTCGGTCAGCCGGCCCACCGCCAGGTCGGTACGCCCTCGGGCGAGATCCAGGTCGGCCAGCGCGTGCAACGCCCGCCCCTCGACGAACCGTTCGCCGACCTCCCGCGCCAGGTGCAGGGCCTCGGACAGCCGACGGGAGGCGGTGTCGTGCTGGTCGAGCCGGCAGGCCGCCCGGCCGAGCCCGAGCAGCGCGTACATCTCACCGATCCGGTCGCCGACGTGCCGGACCGACCGCAGCACCGCCGCGTACGCCTCCACGGCATGGGGCGAGTCGTCCTCGTGCAGCGCCAGGTCGCCGATGCGGTGCAGCACCTGCGCCTCCACCCGGCGGGCGCCGGCGGTGCGGCAGTGGCCCAGCGCCTCGTCCAGCAGGGCGCGGGCCCGGTCGGCGTCGCCGGACTCCAGCGCCAGGCCCGCGAGGTTCTGCAGCACGTGCGCCTGGCCGACGAGATCGCCGACGCCCCGCAGCCCGGCCAGCGCCTGGGTGTACCGCCGCAGCGCCCGATCCGGACGGTCGGCCAGCCGGTCGACGTGCGCGAGGTTGCGCAGCACCAGCGCTAGTCCGTGCCGGTCCCCGCAGCGCTCGAAACCGGCCCGCGCCGCGTCGAGGCGCTCTGCGGCGGCGTCCATCCGGCGCTGAAAGAGCAGCAGGGTGCCGGCCGAGTAGTGCATGGCGGCCTCGCCGCGGACATCGCCGGCCGTGGTGGCGCAGACCAGCGCCAACCCGGCGGTTTCGTGCCAGAGGTCGAAGTGCGCCCGGGACTCGAAGAGCGTCAACGCGCCGAGGGCGAGATCCCAGCAGTAGGTGGACCAGCCCAGCGCCGCGCTCTGACGGACCGCCGCGACCAGGGTCATCCGCTCGGTGTCGAGCCAGTCGACGGGGCGGGCGAGCAACCGGTCCACCAGCTCCTGGGGCGGACGCCGGCGGGGGGCCGGACCATGCAGGATGGTGAAGTCGCCCCCGTACTCACGGCGGTGCGCCTCGTCGGTCAGGTGCAGCAGGACGCCGAGGAAGCGCCGACGGGCCGCCGCCACCTCGGCCGGGCTGTCGCTGCGGGATGACCGGTGCCGGGCGAACACGCGTACCAGCTCCGGCACCCGGTACCGGCTGGGCCCACCGTCGTCCGCGATTCCGTCCAGCAACTGGGCGTCGACCAGCCGCTCCAACGACTTCTCCGCCTCGGCGTGGTCGGTGTCGGCGAGAGCCGCCCCCATCCACGCGGTGATCTCCGGTACGTCGGCGAGGACCGCGCGCAGCAGCATTCGACGGTCCGCCTCACGGATGGCGTCGAAGCTGAACGCCAGGCTGGCCCGGATGCCCAGCTCGCCGTGTTCCAGCTCATCGAGACGTCGGGTCTCGTCGGCCAGCCGTTCGGCCAGCCGGGCGAGCCGCCAGTGCGGCCGGGCGGCCAGCCGGGCTCCGGCGATCCGCAGCGCCAGCGCCAGACCGCCGCACAGCTCGGCGATGGTCGCGGCCGGCCCGGCCTCCTGACGGACCCGGTGCGGCCCCGCGATCCGGCCCAGCAGCTCCACGGCCGACCCGGTGTCCAGGGCACCCAGCTCGACCCGCTCGGCGCCGGGCAGACCGGGCAGTCGGGACCGGCTGGTGACCAGCACCCGGCAGCTGACGCTGCCGGGTAGCAGCGGCGGCACCTCGGACTCGTCCCCGACATCGTCGAGCACGACGAGGACCCGCCGGTCCGCCAGGTGGCTGCGGTA
Organism: Micromonospora craterilacus; assembly: GCF_003236315.1. Taxonomy (GTDB): domain Bacteria; phylum Actinomycetota; class Actinomycetes; order Mycobacteriales; family Micromonosporaceae; genus Micromonospora; species Micromonospora craterilacus. The sequence continues at coordinate 105,576 of NZ_POTY01000001.1, read as the reverse complement.
CAGCTCGGCGCGCTCCTCGACGCTGTCGGGGATCGCCGTCCCGCTCATTCCCAGGGCCCGCAGGAACCGCACCAGGATCTCGCTGGGCGCGGTCGGGATGGGACCTGAGCCGGCCAGACTCGCGTAGAGCTGACCGTCGGGAAAGGCGCCGCGAACCCGGTGCGCCACATGTACGCCGGTCGCGGTCTTGCCGGTGCCCGCAGCGCCGGTGACCACCACCACCGGTGCGGCCATCGTGGTCACCTCGGACAGCCGCGCCACCAGCCCGCGCGTCTCGTCCCGCCGTCCGGTGAAATCGGCGATGGCCGCGGGAAGCAGGCCCGGCACGACCGGGTGCGCGGCCACACGGGCCGGCGCGGCCAGGACCGGAGCGCGGGCGGGCAGGTCAAGCTCGTGGGAACCCATCAGGATCGCCTTCTCCAGCCGGCGCAGCTCGCCCCCCGGCTCGATGCCCAACTCCTCGACCAACAGGGCCCGCGCCCGACGGTACGCACCCAGGGCCTCGGCCTGCCGGCCCGCGCGGTAGAGCGCGAGCATCAGATGACCGTGCAGCCGTTCCCGCAGCGGGTGTTCGGCCACCAACGCGGTCAGTTCGTCGATGAGGTCGTCGTGCCTTCCCAGCGCCAACTCGATGCGGACGAGTTCCTCGGTGGCGGCGAGCCGGCGCTCCTCCAGCCGGCCGGCGGTGGCCTCCAGCACCCGGCTGGGCAGGGCGCCGAGCGCCGGACCGCGCCAGAGTCCGAGCGCGCGCCGCAGCTCGACGGCGGCATCGGCGTCGCGGCTGTTGTCGACCAGGACCCTCGCGTACGTCACCAGGTCGTCGAAGACATCGGCGTCGAGGTGACCGGTCTCGACCCGGAGCAGGTACCCGGGTGGGCGGGTCGCGATGACATCCGGCGCGCCGGCGCGGGACAGCGAGCGGCGCAACGCGGAGACACAGATCTGGATCTGGCTCCGCGCGGTCGGCGGCGGCTGCTCGTCCCACACCGCGTCAACCAGCCGGTCCACCAGTACCACGCGGTTGGCCTCCGCCGCGAGCACCGCGAGGATCATCTGGTTCCGCCGGCCGCCGAGCGGCACCGGGGTGCCGTCGACGACGACTTCGAGCGGTCCCAGAATCTGCACGTCCATGCGTCCTCGCGGTTTCGTCGTGATTCCGGCGGGCGACCCTGCGGGGGCGCACAGTTAAGATTCTTACCGATACTTACCGTTGCCATGCAAGAGCACAGGGCAGCCACGGACAGTCTGTATCATGCTTTGACGTCCATCAACGTCGATGCGTGCGGGTGTCCCGGCCCGTCCGGCGGTCAGGTCGTCGCGGACGCCTACGATCGGGACATGCCCCTGACGGCCAACGACGTCGACCGGTTCGAGGCCGCCCGGCCGCGTCTGGAGGCCATCGCCTACCGCCTCCTGGGCTCCGCCGGCGAAGCCGAGGACGCCGTGCAGGAGACGTTCCTGCGCTGGCAGGCCACCGACATCGACCGCATCGAAGTCCCCGAGGCCTGGCTGACGAAGGTGCTCACCAACCTGTGCCTCAACCAGCTCACCTCCGCGCGGGCACGCCGCGAGACCTACGTGGGCCAATGGCTGCCCGAGCCGCTGCTCGGCGGGGACCCGATGCTCGGCCCGGCCGACACCACCGAACAGCGCGAATCGGTCTCGTACGCGGTCCTCACCCTCATGGAGCGCCTCTCACCCAACGAGCGGGCCGTCTACGTGCTGCGGGAGGCCTTCGACTACCCGCACCGGGAGATCGCCGAGATCCTCGACCTCACCGAGGCCGCCAGCCAGCAGATCTTCCACCGCGCGAAGAAGCACGTCGCGGACGGCAAGGCCCGCACCGAGGTCGACCAGGCCGCCGCCCGACGGATCGTCGAGGAGTTCCTGTCGGCCGCCGCCAGCGGTCAGATCGAGCCGCTCGTACGCCTGCTCACCGAGGACGCCATCTCGATCGGCGACGGCGGCGGGAAAATACCGGCCCGGGCCAAGGCATTCGAGGGCGCCGTCGCGGTCGCGAAGTTCCTGCGCGGCCTGTTCAAACCCGGCGTGGCCAAGCAGGCCCTGCTCGGCGGCCCGCCCGAGGTCTACGCGTGGACCGCCAACGGCGATCCCGCCGCCGTGGTCGTCGTGCACGGCCGGGTCGTCGGCGTCATGTGCGTGGAACTGACCGCCGGTGGCATCGTCGCGATCCGCAACCAGGTCAACCCCGACAAGCTCGACCGCGCGACCGCGCGCTGGGCGGACGTCGACCACGGGGAGCCCCTGTTCAACGCCGACTGACCGCGATATGAGGTGCTTCACACCGCGCTCCTGTCAGGGAACGGCGGGCTGCCCGGTTCAGGTGGCAAACCCGGGCAGGACAGGAGCACGGACATGCGGCACCGCATCATCGTCCTCGGAGCCGGATACACCGGAGCCGTCGCCGCCGGCCGCCTCGCCAAGCGGCTTCGCCGCGAGGACGTCGCCATCACCCTCGTCAACGCCGAGCCTGACTTCGTCGAACGCGTCCGCCTGCACCAGCTGGCGACCGGCCAGGACCTCAAGCCCCGGCCGTTCAGCAAGATGTTCGCGGGAACCCGCGTCGACCTGCGGCTCGCCAAGGTCGCCGGCATCGACGTCGACCGCAAGACCGTCGCCGTCACCGACCCGAACGGCGTCGAAGAACTCGCCTACGACACGCTCGTCTACGCCCTGGGCAGCGGCTGGAACAGCCGACGCGTTCCCGGGACCGCCGAGCACGCCGACGAGATCGCCAGCCGCCCCGGAGCACTGCGGCTGCGCGAGCGCCTGGCCCGCCTCGACGCCAGGCAGACCGTGGTCGTCGTCGGCGGCGGCCTCACCGGCCTGGAGGCCGCGACCGAGATCGCCGAGGCCCGCCCGGACCTGAACGTCGCCCTCGCCGCCCGGAGCGGCCTCGGCGACTGGCTCTCGGCCAAGGGCCGCCAGCACCTGCGGAAGGTCTTCGGCACGCTCGGGATCACCGTGCACGAGCACACCGCCGTCACCAGCGTCGGAGCCGACCGTGTCAGCACCGCCGACGGCCGGGCCATCCCGGCCGCGGTCACCGTGTGGACCACCGGCTTCGCGGTCCACCCGATCGCGAGGAAGACCGCCCTGGAGATCACCGACACCGGCCAGATCGTGGTCGACGGGACCATGCGCTCGGTCTCCCATCCCGACGTGTACGCCGTCGGCGACGCCGCCATGGTGATCGGCCCCGGGGACAAGGCGCTGCGGATGTCGTGCGCCTCGGGCACCCCGACCGCGTGGCAGGCCGCCGACGCGATCGCGGCCCGGCTGACCGGCGCGAAGCCCCCGAACACGCCGATCCGCTACTTCAACCAGTGCATCTCACTGGGCCGCAAGGAAGGCTTGATCCAGTACGTCACCGCCGACGACCGCGCCGTGCCGGCGGTGCTGACCGGCCGGCTCGCCGCCGTCTACAAGGAGCTGGTCTGCAAGGGCGCCGCCTGGGGCGTTGCCAACCCGACGCTGGGGCTGCCGACCCGGCGCCGCCGCGTCACCCGCGAAGGGGCCGCCGTGGGCTCGGCCGTCAAGGCGCAGGCATAGCGCACGGCGTGAAGTGGGCGCCCGCGACGCGAGGGCGCCCACTTCGCCGCCGGCGGGTGGCCTCGCGTGCCGGGCGGCCACGCCGTCCGGCACGGCCCGGATCTCGGTCAGGTAGCCTGGACATGTTCCACCGTTCCGCTCTGCCCCTGCCGGATTCGACTCCGGTCACCAGCGCAAACGGCACCGGCCAGCGCCGGGCAGTTGACACTTCCACGTTCGGAGAATTCATGGCGGCACGCCGCCCTCGCACCACTCCCACCTTCCAGGAACTCGGCGTACCCGTCCCGCTCGTGCGGGCGCTGGCCGAAAATGGCGTCACCGCGCCGTTCCCGATCCAGGCCGCGACCCTTCCCGACGCCCTCGCCGGACGCGACGTCCTCGGCCGAGGACGCACCGGGTCGGGCAAGACCTACGCGTTCGCGCTGCCCCTGGTGGCCCGGCTCGCCGCGAGCGCCGCGCCGCGCCGGCCGGGACGTCCCCGCGCACTGGTACTCGCGCCGACCCGTGAGCTCGCTACCCAGATCGAGGCGTCGATCGCCCCGCTGGCAGCGGCCATGTCCTTGCGTACCCTGACCGTTTTCGGCGGTACGGACCCCCGTCGCCAGATCAGCGCCCTGCGGTCGGGCGTGGATATCGTCGTCGCCTGCCCGGGCCGGATCGCCGACCACGTCGACAGCGGCCATGCCAGCCTCGACGCGGTCGAGATCACCGTGCTCGACGAGGCCGACCACATGGCCGACCTCGGCTTCCTGCCGACCGTGCGGCGGCTGCTCGACCGGACCCCGAAGCAGGGTCAGCGGCTGCTCTTCTCGGCGACCCTCGACGCCGGCGTCGACGTCCTCGTCCGGCGATACCTCACCAACCCGATGACCCACAGCGTCGACTCCGCCGCCGCGCCGGTGGACGTGCCGCACCACATGCTGCACATCGACGACCGCGACCGGCTGGCCGTCCTCGTCGACCTCGCCGCCGCACCGGGCCGCACCCTGGTCTTCGCGCGCACCAAGCGGCGGGCGAAGACGCTGACCCGCCAGCTCGTCGCGGCCGGCATTCCCGCGACCGAGCTGCACGGCAACCTGGCGCAGGGCGCCCGGAGCCGAAATCTGCAGGCGTTCGCCAACGGCGACGTGACGACGCTGGTCGCGACCGACATCGCCGCTCGTGGGATCCACGTCGACGACGTCGCGCTCGTCGTGCACGCCGACCCGCCGGCCGAGTACAAGGCGTACCTGCACCGGTCCGGGCGGACCGCACGGGGCGGCGCGACCGGCACGGTGGTCACCCTCATGACCGCCGACCAGGTCGCCGGGGTCCGCCAACTCGCCCGCCAGGCCGGCATCGCGCCGACGACCACCCGACTGCGGCCCGGGCACCAACTGCTCGACGAGATCGCCCCGGGCCCCCGCACGCTCGTCCCCGCGCCGGTCCCGGCTCCGGTGGACGGCGGCCGGACGGGGGAGAAGGCGCCGCGTCGCGCCCGGCGCCGCGGATCCGCCGGCCAGCCTGCGCCCGAGCCGCGGCAGACCCGGGCACGCGAGTCGGGTACGGCCGGCAGTGGTCGAAACCCGGCGGCATCCTCGACGCGACGAGCATCCGGGGTGGTCGCCTTCTCCGCGGGGAGCCGGCTCGGTTCCGCCCGTGGCACCAGGTAGCTGCCGCAACCGCTGAGTCAGCGTGCCGCGTGTTCGGCGCGGGCGGGTGCGCCCACCTCGTGCAGATGTTGCAGGGCCTGGCGGTACGAGGCGACGAGACTGGTCTGCTCGTATGCGACGCCGATCTCGGCGCAGTAGGCCTGCACGATCGGTTGCGCCTTGCGCAGGTTGGGCGTCGGCATGCCGGGGAACAGGTGGTGCTCGATCTGATAGTTCAACCCACCGAGCGCCGCGTCGGTCAACCAGCCGCCGCGGACGTTTCGGGAGGTCAGTACCTGCTTGCGTAGATAGTCCTCGGCACCGGTCGGGTGCGGCATGCCCTTGTGGTTGGGAGCGAACGTCATACCCAGGTAGACGCCGAACAACGCCTGGTGTAGCAGCAGGAAAGCGATCGCCTGCAGCGGCGAGAGGACGACCAGCAGCGCTGCCAGGTAGCCGACGGCGTGCAGGATCAGCAGCGCGCTCTCCACACCGCGCCGCTTCACCGTGCCGTTGCGCAACGCCTTCACGCTGGACACCTTCAGGCTGACGGCGAGCAGCGTGAGCAGCGGGAAGAACAGCGCGGCCTGGTGCCGGGTGATGAAGCCCTTCAGCCCGCGCCGGCCAGCGGCCGACTCGGTGGCCCAGACCAGCACCTCGGGGGCCACGTCCGGATCGAGGTCGTCATGGTTCGGGTTGTTGTGGTGACGGGTGTGCTTGTCCATCCACCAGCCGTAGCTCATCCCGACGCCGAGATTGCCGGCCAGCAGCCCGGCGACCTCGCTCGGGCGTCTGGTGCGGAACACCTGCCGGTGCGCCAGATCGTGCGCCACGAGTGCGACCTGGGCGAACGTGACGGCGAGGAACACGGCGGTGAGCAGCTGCCACCACGAGGAGCCGATGACGAAGAAGGCTGTCCAACCGCCGAGGAACATGAGCGTGACGACGCTCAGCCGGAAGATGTAGTAGGCGGGCCGGCGGCGCATCAACCCCGCGTTGGTGATCCGGCGGGACAGGACGGCGAAGTCGCTGCCGGCCGTCGTCGGCGACGGCGTCATGGTCGTGGTGGTCGTCATGACTCCAGCAGACCGCCCGACGGCGGCGTCGTCAGGAGCGCTAACCCCTCCGGAGAAGGGGTGCTGGCACCACCGCCGAACGGTGACGTCGCCGGCACAATACGACGTGTGGACATGGCCGGGGCGGGCAATGCGACGTACGGGTGGGTCTGGCGAGGTGTGCGTGCCGTGCTGGCCGGCCTGGCCGCGATCGGCCTGGCACTGACCAACATCGCGCTGCTCGGCGTAACGGTCGTGGTGTTTGCCCTGGTTCCGGTGCCGTTCCTCGGCATGGCGCTGGTGCCGTGGACGATGACGCTGGTCCGCAAGCGGGCGGACCTCGAACGTCGGCGTGCCGCACGGGCCGGCGTGCTGGTGCCACGTCCCTACCAGCCGCCCCCGCAACGGGCCATCCCCGGCGGCTGGCGGCGCTTCCGGTGGATCGTCACGGACCCGGCCACCTGGCGGGACCTCGCCTGGCTCCTGCCCGGCGCGATCGTCGCGATCACCCTCGGCCTGATCTCGCTGGCCGTGCCGCTGTACGGGATCGCGGGTCTGACGCTGACGCCGTTGTGGATCTGGCTCGGCACCGACTGGTACGGCTACGGCGCCGTCTGGTCCATCGACACGTTCAGCGAGGGCCTGATCAGCCTGCCGCAGGGCGCCGCCATCCTCGCCGGTGGTCTGTGGGCGGCGCCGTGGCTACGGCGGGTCGACGCGTACTTCGCCCGGCTACTGCTCGCGCCGACCAGGGCCGCCGAACTCCGCCTGCGCGTCACCCAGCTGACCGTGACGCGCGCCGACACGGTGGACGCCCAGGCGGCCGAGCTGCGCCGGATCGAGCGTGACCTGCACGACGGCATCCAGGCACGGCTCGTCTCGCTGGGCATGATGATCGGTCTCGCCGACGAACTGATCGACCGGAACCCGAGCGCAGCCCACGAGATGCTCGCCGAAGCGCGTGAGGCGAGCGGCACCGCACTGGTCGAGCTGCGGCACCTGGTACGCGGCATCCATCCACCCGTGCTGGCGGAACGTGGACTGGGGGGCGCGGTGCGGGCGCTGGCGCTCAGCCTGCCCGTGCCGATCACGGTCGATGTCGACCTACCCGGCCGACTCGACACACCTGTCGAGTCGGCCGCGTACTTCGCCGTCGCCGAGACCCTGACCAACATGGTCCGGCACAGCCGCGCCCACACCGGATCGGTGTCCCTGCGACACGCGGACAGCACGCTGACCATGGTGGTCACCGACGACGGGGCGGGTGGCGCCGACCCCGTCGCCGGTACCGGTCTGCGGGGCATCGAACGCCGCCTCGCCGCCTTCGATGGCACGATGGCCCTGTCGAGCCCGCCCGGGGGGCCCACCGTCATCACCATGGAGTTGCCGTGCGCGTTGTCATCGCCGAGGACCACGCACTCCTCCGGGACGGGCTGACCCGGATCCTGCGGGCCTTCGACTTCGACGTCGTCGCGGCCGTCGACAACGGCCCGGCCCTGCTGCCCGCCCTGGTCACCCACCAACCTCAGGTGGCGGTCGTCGACGTCCGGCTCCCGCCCACGTTCACCGACGAAGGTCTGCAAGCCGCGATCGCGGCCCGCACCCAGATACCCGGCCTGCCGATCCTCGTGCTCTCCCAGCACGTGGAGCCCATGTACGCCCGCGAGCTGCTCGGCACTCCCCACGGCGGGGTGGGCTACCTGCTCAAGGATCGGGTGTCCAACGTCGGCGAGTTCGTCGATGCGATCCGCCGGGTCGCCGCCGGCGGTACCGCGATGGACCCGGAAGTGATCTCACAGCTCCTCGCCCGCCGGGAGCCCCTGGCGGTGCTCACCGCCAGGGAACGGGAAGTGCTCGGTGAGATGGCTGAAGGCCGCTCCAATGCCGCGATCGCGGCCAAGCTCCGCATCACCGAGAAAGCGGTGAGCAAGCACATGAACAACATTCTCACCAAACTTGACATGCCGCCCTCCGACGACGACAACCGGCGGGTGCTTGCCGTCCTGGCATACCTCAACGCCTGACGGCGGCCGGCCGCGATCAGGGACCGGAACCTCCGCCGGAGACACCCGGGGGAGCCCGGCCAGGCCGTCCGGGGCCGAGAAGATCCAATGTTTGTGCCGCCGATGTCGCTGTGCGGCCGGTGTCGGCGCGGTCGGCAGTGCGCTACGACTGCCGGGGGAGGGTCCACTCTCCGTGGGCGTTACGTCGGCCGAAGGGCCGACGGGCGACCCGACGTTTCGGTGGACGTGGCCGGATCCGGAGGAGACGCCGCGCGCAGGTACGCTGAGAGACATCGGATGTCCTACCAGGGGAGGTGCGGTGCCGGTCACCGACGAGGCGATCGAGAAGATCAAGGCGATGATCGTCCAGGGCGAGCTGGCCCCGGGCTCGCGCCTGCCCAGAGAGGCCGACCTCGCCGAGCGGCTGGGGCTGTCCCGCAACTCCCTGCGGGAGGCGGTGAAGGCGTTGTCGCTGATCAGGGTGCTGGACGTCCGCCAAGGCGACGGCACCTACGTGACCAGCCTGGAACCCGACCTGTTGCTGGACGCGATCGGGTTCGTCGTCGACTTCCACCAGGACGACACGGTGCTGCAGTTCCTTGAGGTGCGGCGAGTCCTCGAGCCCGCCGCGACCGAGCTGGCCGCGACGAGGATGACCGACGAGGAGATCGCCGGGCTGCGCGCCATTCTCGCCGAACTGGGCGACTCGCCGTCCGTCGAGGCGCTGGTGGCCAACGATCTCCGGTTCCACAACCACATCGCCGCCGGCTCCGGGAACAAGGTGCTGTGTTCGTTGATCGACGGCCTGTCCGGCCCGACCACCCGTGCCCGGGTCTGGCGCGGGTTGACGCAGGAGGGCGCGGTGCGGCGGACCCGGGAGCAGCACGAGGCGATCTGCGAGGCGATCGAGGCGCGTCAACCCGGGGTGGCGCGGGCCTGGGCGACCGTCCACATCGCCGGCGTCGAGCAGTGGCTTCGCAACGCACTCGGTGAGGCCGGGTCGGAGCTTCCGTCGGCCTGACCATCCGGGAAGCGTTGCCGCACCTCGCCGACCTCGGCGAGGTGCCTCGTCTCGTACCCGGGCTCGTGCCCGGTCGGTGAGGCCAGTGGCGCCGGTCGTCCGCAGGGCCGCCGGTCGGACCATACGGTGGCCGCCCTGGTCATCGGACCTATTGCCGACCACTTCTCCGTAAGGTCTTGCAACACCCCCGTAACTCCACTATACAACCAGGCAACAGATCCGATGTTTGGCCGGAGGGGTGTGGAGTGAAGCTACTTCGAGTGGGGGCGGCCGGCCAGGAGCGTCCAGCGGTACTGGACACCCGTGGCCGGCTGCTCGACCTCTCCGACCTGGTGGCTGAGATCGACGGGGCGTTCCTGTCCGGCGACGGCATCGACGTGGTGCGCGCGGCGGTCGAGCGCGGCGAACTGCCCGCCGTGGAACGTGAAGTGCGGATCGGTGCTCCGCTCGCGCGCCCCGGCAAGATCGTTTGCGTCGGGTTGAACTACTCCGACCACGCGGCCGAGACCGGCGCGGAACTGCCGGCCGAGCCGATCCTGTTCATGAAGGCACCGAACACAATGGTCGGACCGAACGATCAGGTCCTCATCCCTCGGGGCAGCGTCAAGACCGACTGGGAGGTCGAACTCGCGGTCGTCATCGGCCGGACCGCCCGCTACCTGGCCAGTGACGCGGAGGCGTTCGCCTGTGTCGCGGGCTACGCGATCTCCAACGACCTCTCCGAACGCGAGTTCCAACTCGAACGCGGCGGCCAGTGGGACAAGGGCAAGTCCTGCGAGACGTTCAACCCGCTCGGCCCCTGGCTGGTCACCGCCGACGAAGTCCCGGACCCGCAGCAGCTGGGGCTGCGGCTGAGCGTCAACGGCACCCGCCGTCAGGACGGCAACACCAAAAACATGATCTTCGGCGTTGCCGAGATCATCCGCTACGTCAGCCAGTTCATGGTGCTCGAACCGGGCGACGTCATCAACACCGGCACACCGGCCGGCGTGGCCCTGGGGCTGCCGGAGCCGAAGCCCTACCTGCGGGCCGGGGACGTCATCGAAGTCGAGATCGACGGTCTCGGCACGCAGCGCCAGACGGTCGTGGACGCGTCATGACCGCCCGGATCACCAGCCTGCGGACGTACGACATCCGGTTCCCCACCTCGCGGGACCTCGACGGATCCGACGCGATGAACCCGGACCCCGACTACTCGGCCGCCTACGTCATCATCGCCACCGACGCGGCGGACGGACACGAGGGGCACGGTTTCGCCTTCACCATCGGGCGAGGCAACGACATCCAGACCACCGCGATCTCCGCGCTCGAGCCCTACGTGATGGGACGTCCCCTGGACGCCACCCTCAACGACCTCGGCCGCGTCTGGCGCGAGATGGTGCACGACTCCCAACTGCGCTGGCTCGGCCCGGAGAAGGGCGTCATGCACATGGCGATCTCCGCCGTGGTCAACGCCCTGTGGGACCTGCGCGCCAAGCGGGAGGGCAAGCCCGTCTGGAAGCTGCTCGCCGACTTCACCCCGGAGGAACTCGTCGACCTGGTCGACTTCCGCTACCTGACCGACGCGCTCACCCGCGGGGAGGCGCTGGACATCCTCCGCCGCGCCGCAGACGGCAAGGCCGAACGTGAGGCGCATCTGTTCAAGCATGGCTACCCCGGTTACACCACCACTCCCGGCTGGCTCGGCTACGACGACGCCAAACTGGGCCGGCTCTGCAAAGAGGCCGTCGCCGACGGCTTCACGCAGATCAAGCTCAAGGTGGGCGCCGACCTCGCCGCCGACGTGCGGCGGATGGCCATCGCCCGGGAGGCCGTCGGCCCCCACGTCCGGATCGCGGTCGACGCCAACCAGCGGTGGGACGTGGGCGAGGCGATCGCCTGGGTCCGCGAACTGGCCAGGTTCGACCCGTGGTGGATCGAGGAGCCGACCAGCCCCGACGACGTGCTCGGGCACGCCACCATCGCCCGGGCGATCTCGCCGGTCAAGGTGGCCACCGGGGAACACGTCCAGAACCGGGTGATCTTCAAGCAGCTGCTGCAGACCGGCGCGATCTCCTACCTGCAGTTGGATGCCGCACGGGTGGCCGGGGTCAACGAGAACGTCGCCATCCTGTTGCTGGCGGCCAAGTTCGGTGTGCCGGTGTGCCCGCACGCCGGCGGCGTCGGCCTGTGTGAGCTGGTGCAGCACCTGTCGATGTTCGACTACCTGGCGGTCTCCGGCTCGATGGAGAACCGCGTCATCGAGTTCGTAGACCACCTGCACGAACACTTCGTCCACCCGGTCACCATCCGAAACGGCAACTACCTCGCCCCGACCTCACCCGGGTTCAGCGCCACCCTGCGGCCGCAGACGCTGATCGACTACGCCTACCCGGACGGTCCGGTGTGGACCGGGACGGAGGCGTCATGAACGGGGAGTTCGCCGGGCTGGTCGCGGTGGTGACCGGCGGCGGCTCGGGCATCGGCCTCGCCGCGGCCCGGCTGCTCGCCGATCGGGGAGCCGCCGTCGCCTGCCTGGACCTGGACCCGTCCGGTGTGCCGGACCCGCTGCTCGGCGTCGAGTGCGACGTCACCGACGCGGGCTCGGTGACCCAGGCGGTGACGCTCGCCGCAGACCGACTCGGCGCACTGGACGTCCTGGTCAACAACGCCGGGATCGGCGCGCAGGGAAGCGTCGAGGCGAACTCGGACGACGAGTGGCACCGGGTGCTCGACGTCAACGTGGTCGGGATCGTCCGGGTAACCCGGGCGGCGCTGCCCTACCTGCGGGCCTCCTCCTGCGCCGCCATCGTCAACACCTGCTCCATCGCGGCGACCGCCGGCCTGCCCAACCGGGCGCTGTACAGCGCGACGAAGGGCGCCGTGCAGTCGCTGACCCTCGCCATGGCCGCCGACCACGTCGGCGAGGGCATCAGGGTCAACTGCGTGAACCCGGGCACGGTCGACACACCGTGGGTACGGCGGCTGCTCGACTCCGCCGGCGACCCGGCCGCCGAACTAACGGCCCTGCGCGCACGTCAGCCGATCGGGCGGTTGGTCTCCGCCGCCGAGGTGGCCACCGCGATCGCCTACCTGGCCAGTCCGCTGGCCGCGTCCACCACCGGGACCGTGCTCGCCGTCGACGGCGGCATGCACGGACTCCGTCTGCGCCAGGCCGCCCCCACGGCCTCGCCCAGTGAATCCGTCCCTACCAGCGAATTGAGGAAACCATGAGGAAGGGCACAACCGCGCGGGGGGTGCTCGGCCTGGCCATGGCCGTCGCACTCGCCGCGTCCACCGCCGCCTGCAGCAAGGATTCCCCCGGGCCCGCCGCCCCCGGCGGAGGCGGTAGTGGCGCGGTCGGCGTCGATCTCCCACGCGCCGACTCCGACTTCTGGAACGCGTACGCGGGCTACATCGCACCCAAGGCAGCCGAGGTCGGTGTCCAGATCACCGGGCCGACCAACTCGCAGAACGACGTCCAGAAGCTGATCAGCAATGTCGACAGCCTGGTCACCCAGGGGGCCAAGGCACTCGTGATCGCCCCGCAGGACACCGGTGCCATCGGGCCGAAGCTCGACGAGCTGACGCAGAAGAACATCCCGGTGGTCAGCGTCGACACCCGGCCGGACACCGGCAACGTCTACATGGTCGTCCGCGCCGACAATCGGGCGTACGGCACCAAGGCCTGCGAGTTCCTCGGCGAGAAGCTCGGCGGCAAGGGCAAGGTCATCGAATTCCAGGGCGCCCTCTCCTCGATCAACGGGCGGGACCGGTCCGAGGCGTTCAAGCAGTGCATGACCGAGAAGTTCCCCGGCATCACGGTGTTCGAGGAGCCCACCGAGTGGGAGGGCAGCAAGGCGCAGGCCGCCCTGGAGACCCGGCTGTCCACCGACCCGGACCTCAAGGGCGTCTACATGCAGGCCGGCGGAGTGTTCCTCGACCCGACCCTGCAGGTGCTCAAGCAGCGCAAGCTGCTCTTCCCGCCGGACGACCCGCGGCACATCTTCATCGTCTCCAACGACGGCATCCCGCAGGAACTGGACGCGATCCGCAAGGGCGAGATCGACGCGACCGTCTCCCAGCCGGCCGACGCCTACGCACAGTACGGCCTGTACTGGGCCAAGCAGGCGATGGAGGGCGTGGTGCCGAAGGAAGGGCCCACCGACCACGGCAGCACCGTGATCAAGCTGCCCAACGGTTTCGAGGACCAGCTGCCCGCACCCCTGATCACCAAGGACAACGTCGATGACCCCGCCCTCTGGGGCAACAAGCAGTAATGCGGGCCGGTGTGACGCCGGACGACCCTCGGGCCGTTCGGCGTCACACCGCCCTCGCGGCCGGAACCGGAGGACTGTGTGATGGTCGACGACGAGTCCAGACCCGTGGTCGAGGCGATCGGGATCGCCAAGCGGTTCGGCCCGACCGTGGCGCTCGCCGAGGGCAACCTGACCGTGTTGCCCGGCGAGACGCACGCGCTCGTCGGCCGTAACGGCGCCGGCAAGTCCACCCTGGTCGGTGTCCTGACCGGGCTGCTCAAGCCGGACGCCGGTGAGGTCCGCTTCGCGGGCCGCCCGGCCCCACCACTGGGCGACCGGGTCGCCTGGCGCCAGCACGTGGCCTGCGTGTACCAGAAGCCGTCGGTGGTCGGCGAGCTGTCGGTCGCGGAGAACCTCTTCCTCGACCGCCAGCCACGCGGCCGGTTCGGCCTGCTGTCCCGGTCGCGGTTGCGGCGGACGGCGACGGACCTGCTGGAGTCGTGGGCGGTGCCGGTCGACCCGGACACACCGGCGCGGGAGCTGACCGTCGAGCAGCGGCAACTGGTGGAGATCGCCGGGGCGCTGTCGCACGGTGCCCGGTTCGTCATCCTGGACGAGCCGACCGCGCAGCTAGAGGCCCGGGCCATCGCACGGCTCTTCGACCGCCTCACCGACCTGCAGCGGCAGGGCGTGACGTTCCTGTTCATCTCCCACCACCTGCCGGAGATCTACGAGATCTGCCAGCGGGTGACGGTGTTCCGGGACGCCCGGCACATCGTCACCGCGCCGGTGGCGGAGATGAACCACGCCAAGCTCGTCGAGGCGATGATCGGCGACGCACGCGGGCTGGTACAGGTCGGGCAGGACCGGCCGTCGGTGCCCGCTTCGGCCGAGCCGGTGCTCACCCTCGACGCCGTCGGGGTACCCGGGTTCACCGGGCCGATCGACCTGACCGTGCGGCAGGGCGAGATCGTCGGAGTGACCGGCTCCGCCGCCAGCGGCAAGCGGCAACTCGCCGAGGCGGTGGTCGGGCTCCGCCCGCGTACCGGCCGGGTGCGGGTCGCGGACGCCGCGGTGAAGCCGGCCAGCGTCCCGGCCGCGTTGCGCGCCGGCATCGGGTACCTGCCCGCGGACCGCAACGCCGACGGGTTCGTACCCGGGCTCTCGGTCGCGGAGAACGCCACGATGACCGTCGCGGACCGGCTCGGCCCGGCTTTCATGGTGCTGCCGAGGCAGCGCGACGCCCGGGGCCGCAAGGCGATCGCCGACCTCGAAGTGCACACCGCCGGCCCCCATCAGCCGGTCGGTGAGCTGTCCGGCGGCAACGCGCAGAAGGTGGTGATGGCCCGGGCACTGGCCCGCGACCCCCGGGTCCTGGTGCTGGTGCATCCGACCGTCGGGGTGGACGTGCGGTCGAAGGAGTCCCTGCTCGGGGTGGTGGACGCGGAGACCCGGCGCGGTCGCGGCGCACTGCTGGTCTCCGACGAACTGGACGACCTGCGGGTGTGTGACCGGGTGGTGGTGATGGTGGCCGGCCGCGTCGTCGCCGAGCACCCGCGCGGCTGGGACGAGGCCACGCTCGTGGCCGAGATCGAAGGAATCGGTGAAAAGGATGTCTGAGACGCTTGCCGCCGGCGCCCCGGAGGCACCGCCGCGACCGCCCAAGCCCACCGGTCGCCCGTTCAACCGGCTGCGACTGGCGCGGCTGCGCGACCTTGCCCTGGTCCCACCGATCATCGCGTTGCTGATCTACGGCTACACGCTCCGGCCGGACGTGTTCCTCACCAAGTCGTACCTGGTCGACACGGTGCTGAAGTACCAGACCGAGCTGGCGCTCGTGGTGCTAGCGGAGGCGCTGGTGCTGATCGTCGGCAAGTTCGACCTGTCGCTGGAGTCGATCGTCGGCATCGCCCCCGCGGTGGCGATCTTCCTCGTGGTCGGCCAGACCTCGATGCTCGGCGCGCCGTGGCCCACCTGGACGGTCCTACCGGTGGCGCTGATGTTCGGCGCGCTGATCGGGGTGTTCAACGGGCTGCTGGTCGTACGGTTCAAACTCTCCGCGTTCATCGTCACACTGGCGATGCTCATCGCCCTGCGGGGCCTGCAACTGGCGATCGTCGGCGGCGCCACCATCTCCAACCTGGCCAACCGCATCCCCACCATCGACAACCTCGGCAGCCTGCGCATCCTCACCGTGCCGCTGTCGATCTGGATCGTCGTCCTGGCCTTCGCCGTCGGCGTCGTCGTGCTCGGCTACACCCGGTTCGGGCGCTCGATCTACGCCGTCGGCGGCAACCCCGACGCGGCGCGGGCCGCCGGCATCCGCGTCGAGCGGGTGATCTGGGTGACGTTCATCGTCGCCGGCGCGCTCGCCGCCCTCGCCGGGCTGATGCTGTCCGCGCGGCTCGGCTCGGTGGCCGCCAACCAGGGCAGCGGGATGATCTTCACTGTGTTCGCCGCGGCGGTGATCGGCGGGATCAGCCTCGACGGCGGCAAGGGCTCCCTGGTCGGCGCGCTCACCGGCGTCGTCCTGCTCGGCCTGATCCAGAACGTGCTCACCCTGGCCCAGGTCAGACCCGACCAGATCCAGGCGGTCAACGGCCTGGTCATCCTCGTCGCCCTCGTCCTGGCCAGACTCACCAGCGGCAAGGCCCAGGACTGAGCCGCCCCGCCGGCCCGAACTGCTGGGGACCACCGACGACTGGTCCGCAGACAACCGCATCGCGAAGGCACGGAGGTTGCCATGAGGAGCACCCGGCTGGGTGGGTCAGGGGTACGGGTGAGCCGGCTCGGGTTCGGCGCGGCGGGGATCGGCAACCTGTACCGGGTCGTGGACGACGAGACGGCGCACGGCGCGCTCGATGCGGCGTGGGAGGCGGGGATCCGCTACTTCGACACCGCGCCGCACTACGGGCTCGGACTGTCCGAACGTCGGCTGGGTGTCGCGCTGGCCGGCCGTCCGCGCGACGAGTACACGATCTCCACGAAGGTCGGCCGGGTGCTGGTGCCCTCGCCCGAGACCGCGCACCTGCGCGACGAGGCGGGCGGGTTCGACGTGCCGGCCGACCAGGCCCGCCGGTGGGACTTCAGCGCCGACGGCGTACGCCGGTCGCTGGAGTCCAGTCTCGACCGCCTGGGACTCGACCGGGTCGACGTCGTACTGCTCCACGATCCCGACGACCACTGGCGGCAGGCCGTCGACGAGGCGTACCCGGCGCTGCACGAGCTGCGCGACCAGGGTGTGGTGGGCGCGATCGGCGCCGGCATGAACCAGTGGCAGATGCTGGAACGGCTCGTCGCCGAGACCGACATCGACACGGTCATGCTCGCCGGACGGTACACACTGCTGGACCAGTCGGCGGGGGAGCGGCTGCTGCCCCGCTGCCAGGAACGCGGGGTGTCCGTGCTGGCCGCCGGTGTCTTCAACAGCGGCGTGCTCGCCACCGAGGCACCCGGCCGGATGTACGACTACCACCCGGTCCCGGACCCGGTGCACGCAAGGGCGGCCCGGATCGCCGAGGTGTGCCGCCGCCACGGGGTGACGCTGCCGCAGGCGGCGATGGCCTTCGTGGCCCGACATCCCGCCGTCGCGGCCGTGGTCGTCGGCATGAAGACCACCGAGCAGGTCGTCCGCAACGCGCAACTCCTCGCCAAGCCGGTGCCCGACGCGTTCTGGGACGACCTGACGACCGAGGGGTTGATCGAGCCGTGATCGTCGACGCGCACCACCACCTGTGGGATCCCGCGGTACGGCCCTACCCGTGGATGGCCGGCGCCGCCCTCGCCCCGATCCGCCGCGCCTACACCGTGGCGGACCTGCGCGCCGCGGCCGGCGACCAGGTCGGCGCGACCGTGCTCGTGCAGACCGTGTCGTCGGTGGCCGAGACCGAGGAGTTCCTCGCCACCGCGGCGACGAGCGGGGGACTGGTCGCGGGCGTCGTCGGCTGGCTCGATCTGACCGGCACCGACGTCGGCACCGAGATCGACCGCCTGCGCGCCGGTCCGCTCGTCGGGGTACGACACCAGGTGGAGGACGAGCCGGCCCCGGACTGGCTGCTCCGCGACGACGTCACCCGCGGACTCGCCGCGCTGGGCGCTCGTGGGCTGGCGTACGACCTCCTCGTACGCGCCCCGCAACGGGCCGCCGCCCTCGCCACCGTACGGCGGCACGACGACGTCCGGTTCGTGGTCGACCACGCGGGCAAACCCGCCATCGCGGCGGGGGAGTGGGAGCCGTGGGCGTCCTGGATCGTGGCGATGGCCGGCTGCGAAGACGTCGTCTGCAAGCTGTCCGGGCTGGTCACCGAGGCGGACTGGGACGACTGGGACACCGCGCGGATCCGGCCGTACGCCGAGCACGTGCTGGCCACCTTCGGCGCCGACCGGGTGATGTTCGGATCCGACTGGCCGGTGTGCGAGCTGGCCGGCGACTACCGCGACGTGCTCACCCTCACCGACGAACTGCTGGCCGGCTGCACGGCGACCGAGCGGGCGGCCGTGCTGGGCGGCACCGCCCGCCGCGTCTACGCCCTGCCGTGAACGCCCGGTGCGGACCGCCGAGCCGCAGGACCTGGCGCCGCGCACCCGGTCAGGCCAGCTCGCGGTCCAGCACGCTCGGGGACAGCACATGCTGGACGACCATCGACGCGGCGCCGACGACGCCCGCGTTCGCGCCGGCCCGTGAGGTGACGATGCGCAGGCGTTCGGTGGCCAGCGGCAGCGAGCGACGGTAGATCGACTCCCGGACGCCCGCCAGCAGCATCTCGCCGGCCTCCGCGATCGCCCCGCCGACCACGATCAGCGACGGGTTGAACAGGCTGACGCAGGTGGCCAGCACCTCACCGATGTCCCGACCGGCCTGCCGCACGGCTTGGCCGGCGATCGGGCTGCCGGCCTGCACGAGAGCCACCACGTCCGCGTTGTTCGTCGCGTCGAGGCCGGCGGCGTGCAGTTTCGCGGCGATGGCGGGGCCGCTGGCCACGGCCTCCAGGCACCCGCTGTTGCCGCAGCGGCACCGCACGTCGCCCCCGTGCGGGGCCAGGATGTGCCCGAGGTCGCCGGCGGCGCCGACGTCGCCGCGGTGCAGTTGACCGTTGCTGATCAGGCCGGAGCCGATGCCGGTCGCGACCTTGACGAAGACCATGTGCGCTTCGTCGGGGAAGCAGCGGACGTGTTCCCCGAGCGCCATCAGGTTGACCTCGTTGTCCACCAGGACCGGCACGGCGAAGTCGGCGGCGATCCGCGCGGGCACGTCGTATCCGTTCCAGCCCGGCATGATCGGCGGGTGGGTCGGCTTGCCGGTGGAGTGCGCGACCGGGCCGGGCAGCCCGATGCCGACACCGGCGATGGGGACGGTGGGGAGGTGGCTGGCGCGCATCCGCCGCCAGGTGTCGATGAGCAGGCCGAGCACCGCGTCGGGGCCGTCGGCGATGTCCAGCGCGAGCCTCTCCATGGTCAGCGGCTCACCGGTCAGGTCGGTGACGGCGATGGTGGCGTGGGTGGCGCCGACGTCGGCCGCCAGCACCACCCGCGCCCGGGCGTTGAACACGAACCGGCTCGCGGGCCGGCCACCGGTGACGGCGTCGTTGCCCCCGCTCACCAGGCCGGCGTGCATGAGCGCGTCGAGCCGCAGGCGCACCGTCGACCGGGCCAGTCCGGTCTCGGTGGCCAGTTCGGCACGGGTGCGCGCCTGGCCGTCGCGCAGCAGTCCCAGCAGCTCACCGGGCGACGTCGGGGCGGCGTTCTGCCGAAGGTTCATCTCTCAATTAAAGCGGCACGCGCGCTTCCAGCCGCTCGGGACGGCCCACTTTTGGATTGCGGCCATCCCACTATGGGCGACGGCGGCCAAACTTTTGTTGACCATCGCCATAAGTCGGCCTTACCGTCGTCACATGTCTGTGACCGATCTAATAACGGCGTCTGGCGGGCTCGAAGCCGAGCAGCAGACGCTGCGCGTGGCGGTTGTAGGCGCGGGGTTCATGGGGCAGGTGCACGCGGAAGCGGCCCGGCGCGCCGGGGCGACCGTCGTGGCCGCAATGGCATCGCGCCCCGAAGGGGCCGCCGCCGCGGCTCGCGCCGTCGGCGCGGACGAGGGCTACCCGGACCTGGCGGCCCTGCTCGACCACGCCGAGATCGACGTGCTGCACGTGTGCACACCCAACGCGTCGCACGCCCCCGTCGCCGCCGCCGCGCTCGCCGCCGGCGTGCACGTCATCTGCGAAAAGCCGCTCGCCACCGACAGCGCCGAGGCCGTGGCGCTCGCGGCGGCGGCCGGCGACCGGGTGGCCACGGTGCCTTTCGTCTACCGCTTCCACCCGATGGTGCGCGAACTGCGGGCCCGGCTGGCCGCGGGCGAGGCCGGCGTCGTCGCCAGCGTGACCGGCGGCTACCTGCAGGACTGGCTGTCCCGCCCGTCCGACGACGACTGGCGCGTCGACGCCGCCCTCGGCGGGCCCTCACGGGCGTTCGCCGACATCGGCTCACACTGGTGCGACCTGTTCGAGTTCGTCACGGGCGACCGGATCGCCAGCCTGTCCGCGCGCACCGCGGTCGTGCACGAACGCGCCCGCAACAACGGGAAACCCACCGAGGACCTGGCCGCCGTGCACTTCACCACCGCCGCCGGCATGGTCGGCACACTGGTGGTGTCGCAGGTCGCCGCCGGCCGCAAGAACCGGCTGCACCTGGAGCTCTCCGGCACCGACGCGAGCTTCGGCTTCGACCAGGAGGACCCGGAGCGACTGTGGGTCGGCCGGCGCGAGGGCGGCCAGACGCTGCTGCGTGACCCCGCCACGCTGCACCCCTCCGCCGCGCGCTACGTCCGGCTGCCCGCCGGGCACGCACAGGGCTACCAGGACTGCTTCGACGCGTTCGTCGCCGACACCTACCGAGCGGTACACGGCGAGGACGCCCCGGACGGTCTGCCCACGTTCGCGGACGGCCTGCGCGCCGTCCGGATCACCGACACGGTGCTGGCCTCGGCGGCCACCGACGGTGCGTGGCGCGAGGTGCCGGCATGACAACCGGCACAACGACCAGCGTCCGGCTGACCGGAATCACCAAGTCCTTCCTCGGCGTACCGGTGCTGCACGGGGTGGACCTGGAACTGCGCGGCGGCGAGGTGCACGCCGTGATGGGCGAGAACGGCGCGGGCAAGTCCACGCTGCTCAAGGTGCTGGCCGGGGTCCACAAACCAGACAGCGGCAGCATCGAGGTCGACGGCGGCGAGGTGTCCTTCGCCAGTCCCACCGACGCGCAGCGGGCCGGCATCGCGATCATCCACCAGGAGTTCACCCTGCTGCCGCACCGCAGCGTCGCGGAGAACGTCTACCTCGGCCGCGAGCCGGTACGGCGGATGCAGGTCGACCGGCGGCGCATGATCGCCGACACCCGCGAACTGCTGGACTGGCTCGGCGAGGAGGGGATCGACCCGGCCGACCCCGTCTCGGCGCTGTCGGTCGCCCAGCGGCAGGTCGTGGAGATCGTCAAGGCGCTGTCGACCGACGCCCGGGTGCTCGGCATGGACGAGCCCACCGCCGCGCTCGCCGATCACGAGGTCGAACTGCTCTACGACCTGGTGCGCCGACTGCGCGAGCGGGGCATCGCGATCCTCTACGTCTCACACCGCATGCGCGAGGTGTTCGACCTCTCCGACCGGATCACCGTGCTCAAGGACGGCCAGCTCGTCACCTGCGCCCCGACCAGCGAACTGACCTCGGAGGACCTCGTCCGGCACATGGTGGGCCGCGACCTGGGCGAGTACTACCCGGACCGGGCCACCCCCGACGACCTCGGGCCGGTCCGCCTCGCGTTGCGCGGCGCCGGCAACGCCCGCGTCCGCGACCTGAACCTCGAGGTACGCGCGGGGGAGATCGTCGGCCTGGCCGGGCTGCAAGGCTCCGGCCGCTCGGCGGTCGCGCGGGCCGTGTTCGGTGTCGAGCCGTTCACCCGCGGCGCGATGGAGGTGGACGGGTCGGCACGACGGGTGACCCGACCCCGCACCGCCGTGCGCCTCGGGATCGCCCTGGTCACCGAGGACCGCAAGGGCGACGGGCTGGCCCTTCGCCAATCCGTACGCGACAACACGCTGCTGGTCCGCCGCGCCGCGCTGCGCGGCGCCCGCTCCCGCGTGAAGTCCGACCTGTCGGCGCTGCTCGACAAGGTGAACGTGGTCGCCCGCAGCGAGCACCAGGAGGTGCGCTTCCTGTCCGGCGGCAACCAGCAGAAGGTCGTGCTCGCCAAGTGGCTGGCGGTCGAGCCGACGGTGCTGCTCATCGACGAGCCGACCCGCGGCATCGACGTCGGCGCGAAGCGGGCCGTGCACGAGATGTTGCGCGATCTCGCCCGGCGCGGCGTGGCGGTGCTGATGATCTCCTCGGAGCTGCCCGAACTCATCGGGATGAGCGACCGGATCCTTGTCATGCACGACGGCGCGCCGGCCGGTGAACTGCCCGCCGGCGCGAGCGAGGGGGCCGTGATGGCGCTGGCCACCGGGCACGGGATCGGTGAGGTGGCGTGAGCACACTTCAGGAGAACACCGTACCGGCCAGGCAGAGAACCACCCGGGCGGCGGTGCACCGGCGCCTCCACCCGACCGTCATCGTCTACCTCGCCCTCGTCGCGCTGCTGGTCGTCGGCAGCGTGCTCGTCGGGCTGCGCGGCGAGGTCCTGCTCGACCAGAACGGCATCCTCAACATCCTCACCCGGGCCACCGCGCTCGGCCTGGTGGCGATAGGACAGACGATGGTGATCCTCACCGGATCCCTCGACCTGTCCGTCGCCTACCTGGTCGGTCTCACCTCACTGATCGCCGCACAGACGATGGCCGGGCAGGACGGCATGATCCTGCCCGGCGTGCTGCTCGCCCTCGCCGTGGCCGCCGGCGTCGGTCTGGTCAACGGGCTGGTCATCACCGTCCTCAAGGCCCACGCGTTCATCGCCACGCTCGGCGTGGCGCTGATCCTGCGCGGCTACCTCGAGGACAACTACACCGGGCCGGCCGGCGACGTACCGCGCGCATTCCAGCACCTCGGCTACGACCGGATCGGCCCGGTTCCGGTCGCGGCGCTGCTCATGCTTGCCGTCGCCGCCCTGGCCTGGTGGTACCTCACGCGGACCCGCCCCGGCTACCACATGTACGCCGTCGGCGGCGACATCGAGGTGGCCCGGCTGTCCGGGGTACGGACCCGCCGGACCATCGTCACCGCGCACGTGCTGTGCTCGGTCGCCGCCGGCCTCGCCGGCATCTACCTCGCCAGCCGACTCGGGTCCGGCGCCCCGTACGTCGGCACCGACGCCGGCTACGACCTGGAGTCGATCGCCGCCGTCGTGCTCGGCGGGACGCTGCTCGCCGGTGGCCGGGGCGGCATCGCCGGCACCATCGGCGGCGTCCTCATCCTGGCCACCTTGGACACGACCTTCGACGCCCTCGAGGTCGACCCGTTCTTCAAGGACGTGGTGCGCGGAGTCGTACTCGTGACCGCGGTCGCGCTCTACGCCCGGCGGATGACCGCCAACCGCGCCCACGGGAGGTTGACATGACCTGGCGTCCCCGCCTGGCCGAGGGCACCGCACCGGCCCTCGTCTTCCTGCTCCTGCTGCTCATCGGCCTCGCGATCGTCGGACCGGCCTACAGCGAGCCCGCCGGCTACCTGGCGTTGCTCAAACGTGCCGCGCCGCTGATGATCCTCGCCATCGGGCAGTACCTCGTCATCGTCTCCGGCGGATTCGACCTGTCGGTGGGCGCGCTGGTGACCGCCGGGGTGGTCATCGCGGCACGACTCATCGACGGTGACGAGTCGGCGGCAGCCTGGGTGATCCCGCTCGTGCTCGGGTTCGGCCTGCTGGTCGGCCTGGTCAACGGGCTGATCACGACGAAACTCCTGGTCCCGTCGTTCATCGTCACGCTCGGCATGCTGCTCGTGCTCGACGGCGCGACGTTCCTGTGGACCGGTGGTGCCCCCCGCGGCGCCCTGTCCGAGGGGTTCCGGATGTTCGGGCGCGGCGCGGCGGAGGTTCCGCTGCTCGGCGCGGTCCCGTGGTCGGTGCTCATCCTGCTGGCGATCCTGGTCGCCGCGGTGCTGTTCATGCGTGGCGGCACCGGTCGGGCCCTGGTGGCGGTCGGCGACAACGAGGCCACCGTACGACTGTCCGGCGGCCAGGTGGACCGGCTCCGGCTGCTCGCCTTCGCCCTGTCCGGGCTGCTCGCCGCGGTCGCCGCGATCCTGCTGGGCGGGTTCGCCGGCGTCTCGGCGCAGGTCGGCAACGGCCTGGAGTTCCGGGCGATCACGGCCGTGGTGCTGGGCGGCGTGCTCCTCGGCGGCGGCCGGGGGTCGGTGGTCGCCGCCGCCGCCGGCGCGCTGTCGCTGGAGTCCCTGTTCACGCTGCTGAACCTGCTCGGCGTCAGCGGCGCCCTCAAGTCAGCCGTGCAGGGCGTGATCATCATCGTCGCCGTCGCCTACGCATCACTCGGCGGCGGTGTGCGGCAACGGCTGCGGTTGTGGCCGAAACAGCGGAACCACGTACGACCCGCGCAACCCGCCTCCTCCTCCTGATGTCCGCGCAGCTAGTAAGGAGATCAACGATAATGACCAAGAGATGGTCCGTGGTGGTCGTGGCCGGCGCGCTCGCGCTCGCCGGGTGCTCCAGCGACCTGCCCGCCGACAACACCCCCGGCGACTCGCCGTCCAAGTCCGAGGCCGCCAAGTCGGAGTTCTTCGACCAGGCCGAATACGAGCGCCAGCTGGCGTTCCGCAGCGCCACCCCGGAGGGCCCGGACGGCAAGCCGTGGGAGCAGATGCTCCAGCCGGAGCTGGTCGACACCGCGAAGTTCGCCAAGCCCGGCGGGAACTACACCCTCTGCTTCTCCAACGCCGCGGTGAACAACCCCTGGCGGCAGGTGGGCTACAAGACCATGCAGGAGGAGGTGAAGCTGCACCCGGAGATCAGCACGTTCACCGTGCTGGACGCGGAGGCCAAGGACGACAAGCAGATCAGCGACATCCAGTCGCTGTCGGCCAAGAACTGCTCCGCGATCATCATCTCGCCGAACACCACCGCCACGCTGACGCCGGCCGTCGAGCAGGCGTGCGGCACCGGCGTGCCGGTGATCGTGTTCGACCGGGGCGTCAACACCACCTGCCCGGTCACCTTCATCCACCCCATCGGCGGCTTCGCCTTCGGCGCCGACGGTGCGGAGTTCCTGAAGGAGAAGGTCAAGCCGGGCGGCAAGATCCTCGCCCTGCGCATCCTGCCCGGCGTGGACGTGCTCGAACAGCGGTGGGCGGCCGCCAACGAGATTTTCGCCGGCAGCGAGCTCGACGTGGCCGGTGTGGAGTTCACCGACGGCGACGCCGCCAAGACCAAGAGCATCGTGTCCGACTACCTCCAGCGCGCCGGCCAGATCGACGGCGTGTGGATGGACGCCGGCGCGACGGCCGTCGCCGCGGTCGAGGCGTTCCAGGACGCCGGGGTCGCCGTACCCCCCATCGTCGGCGAGGACCAGCAGGACTTCCTGCGGCTGTGGGTCGACGAGAACCTGACCGCCGTCGCGCCGACCTATCCCACCTACCAGTGGCGCACCCCGGTCATCGCGGCGCTGAAGATCCTCAAGGGCGAGCAGGTGCCGAAGGAGTGGGTGCTGCCGCAGCCGCGGATCACCAGCGACAACGTCACCACCTACGTCAAGCAGGACATGCCGCCGCTGCACTACGCCATGTGCGGCTGTGAGGAGATGCCGGGCTACCCGGGGCCGTGGAAGTGAGCAAGCATCTGCTCGGGGTCAACACGTGGGTGTGGAACTCACCGTTGACCGACGCGACCTTGGCCGCCCTCGCGGCCAAGGTCGCGGGGTGGGGCTTCGACGTGCTCGAACTCCCGGTGGAGAATCCGGGCGACTGGGCGGCGGAGCGGGCCGCCCAGGTGCTCGCCGACCACGGACTCGGCGCCACCGTGTGCCTCGTCATGCCACCCGGTCGTGAGCTGGTCGCCGCCGATCCGCAGACCATCCGGTCCACACAGGACTATCTGATGCGCGTGGTGGACGCCGCCGCGACGGTCGGTTCGCCGGTGATCGCCGGTCCGGCGTACGCGTCGGTCGGCCGCACCTGGCGACTGTCGCCCGCCGAGCGGGCCACGGCGTACGCGCAGCTGCGGGAGAGCCTCGCCCCCGTCGTCGAGTACGCGGGCGCGGCCGGCGTCACGGTGGCCGTCGAGCCGCTCAACCGCTACGAGACGAGCCTGCTCAACACCATCGGCCAGACCCTCGACGCGATCGGCGACCTGCCGCACTGCGGCGTCGCGCTCGACCTCTACCACCAGAACATCGAGGAGACGGACATCCCGGCCGCGATCCGCGCGGCCGCCGGCCGGGTGGCCCACGTCCAGGTGTGCGGCAACGACCGCGGCACTCCCGGCGCCGACCACCTGGACTGGCCGGCGATCCTGGCCGCGCTCGACCAGGCGGGCTACCCCGGCCCGCTGTGCATCGAGTCGTTCACCGCGGAGAACGCGACGATCGCGACCGCCGCCTCCATCTGGCGTCCACTCGCCGCAAGTCAGGACGCGATCGCCGTGGACGGCCTGACGTTCCTGAGGGCGGTGATGCCCTAACGCCGACGGCCAACTGCACACCAGCCCGACGGCGCCGGCACGCCGCACGGTCACGCCAACACCAGTAGATCCTCGCGTCCCAGAGAGGTCCCCCATCTCATGAACGTGGCCTGGCGTCCCCGGTGGGGACGGATACTCGCGTTACCCCTTGTCGGCGCCCTCGCGCTTGCCATGGTCAGCCCACCGCCGGCGGCCGCCCAACAGAACCAGCAAGACCAAGCCCATGTCCTGATCTTCACCAAGACCACCCAATTCCGGCACACCGAGGCCATCGACCAGGGCGTACCCGTGCTGCGGGCCGCCTTTGCCGAGGCCGGCATCACCTCGCAGCACACCGAGGACTCGTCGATCTTCAACGACGCCGACCTCGCGCAGTTCGACGCCCTGGTGATGTTCCAGGCCTCCGGCGACCCGTGGACCGCCGACCAGAAGGCGGCGATGGAGCGCTACATGCAGGCCGGCAACGGCATCGTCGCCATCCACAACGCGACCGACATGCGCGGGAACTACACGTGGTGGGACAACATGATCGGCGCGCTGATGCCCGGTCACGCCGCCACCGGCAGCAGCCCCGGCCTGCCGGGCACCGTCCGCGTCGAGGACCAGAGCCACCCGTCGACCAGTCACCTGCCGCAGCGGTGGCAGCGCGCCGACGAGTGGTACAACTACTCGCTCAACGTCCGCGGCAACGCGCACGTGCTCGCGACGATGGACGAGACGACCTACAACCCGGGCGGCAACGCCATGGGGTACGACCACCCGATCTCCTGGTGCAAGCCGTACGACGGCGGCCGTGCCTGGATGACCGGCATGGGCCACTTCGGCGCCCACTACACCGGCGAGACCCAGCTGGTGAAGCACATCCTCGGTGGTGTGCAGTGGGCTGCCGGGGTGGCGCCGGGCGACTGCTCCGGCACCAGCTGGAACACCTACGAGCGGGTCCCGCTGGACCAGAACACCAGCGCCCCGTTCGCCATGGACGTCGCGCCGGACGGCCGGGTCTTCTTCACCGAGCTGGTGCGCGGCCAGATCCGGGTGTACGACCCGCAGACCAGGACGACCAAGACCGCGATCACGATCCCGGTGTACTCCGGCGGTGAGGACGGCCTGCTCGGCATCGCGCTCGACCCGAACTTCGCCGAGAACGGCCACCTTTACATCTACTACGCACCGGCGAGCGCGAACGACAGCGACCCGGCGAACTTCTTCAACCGGCTGTCCCGTCTCACCGTCGGGCCGGGCTCGCAGATCGACCGGGCCAGCGAGAAGGTCCTGCTCGAGGTGCCGGCGCGGCGGCTGCCCGACGAGCCGGGCCACACCGGTGGCGGTCTCGCGTTCGACCCGGACGGCAACCTCTACCTCGGCGTCGGCGACGACGTGAACCCGCACTCCGAGCCGTCCGGCGGTTACGCGCCACTGTCCGAACGGAACGGGACCTTCCACGACGCGCGGGAGACCTCGGCCAACACCAACGACCTGCGCGGCAAGCTCCTGCGGATCCGCCCCGAGCCGGACGGCACCTACTCCATCCCCGCGGGCAACCTGTTCGAGCCGGGCACGGCGAAGACCCGGCCGGAGATCTACGCGATGGGCTTCCGCAACCCGTTCCGCTTCTCCGTCGACCCGAAGACCGGGGACGTCGGGATGGCGGACTACTCGCCGGACAACAGCAACGACAACCCCGACCGCGGGCCCGCCGGCATCTCCGAGTGGAACCTCATCACCGAACCCGGCTTCTACGGCTGGCCGCTGTGCATGGGCAACAACGAGCCGTTCCGGGACGTGGACTACCGGACCAACCCGGTCACCGTCGGTGCGTACTTCGACTGCAACCGCCCGATCAACGACTCGGTGCGCAACACCGGCCTGACCGAGCTGCCGCCGGCCAAGCCGGCGAACATGTGGTACGGCTACAAGCGTTCCTCGGTGCCGTCGGTCATCCCGCAGGGCGGCGGCCTGGCCCCGATGGGCGGCCCGTTCTACCAGTACGACCCGGACCTGGAGTCGGACACCAAGTTCCCGCAGTACTACGACGGCAAGCCGTTCTTCTACGAGTGGGCGCGGAACAAGATGTACTCGATCATCCCGAACGGGCAGGGCGGGGTCGAGAAGGTCAACCCGTTCCTGCCGCAGCAGCAGTTCCTCGCGCCGATCGACTCCAAGTTCGGCCCCGAGGGCTCGATGTACGTGCTGGACTGGGGTGGCGGCTTCGGCCGTGACAACCCGAACTCGGGACTGTACCGGATCGACTACATCTCCGGATCGCGCTCACCCACCGCGAAGATCAACGCCTCGCCGGACTCCGGGCAGGCGCCACTCAAGGTGGGGTTCGACGGCTCGGGCAGCACCGACCCCGAGAACGAACAACTGCGGTACGAGTGGGACTTCACCGGCGACGGCGTGGTCGACTCCACCGAGCTGAAGCCGACCTTCACCTACACGACGAACGGCGTCTACAACGCTCGGCTCACGGTGACCGACCCGCACGGCAAGACCGGCACCAGCACGGTGCCGATCACGGTCGGCAACACCCGGCCGGAGGTCAAGTTCAACCTGCCGCCCAGCGGGGCGTTCTTCGACTTCGGTGACGAGATCAGCTGGAACCTGTCGGTCAGCGACGCCGAGGACACCCAGATCAACGACGCCGACGTGGTGATCCAGCCGGCGTTGGGCCACGACGAGCACGCGCACCCGGCCGAACCGCTGCACGGGCGCACCGGCTCCGTGGTCACCGCCCTCGGTGGCGGGCACGGCGAGGACATGAATGTCTTCTACGTACTCGACGGCCGCTACGCCGACTCCGGCGGTGCCGGGGGCATCCCGAGCCTGACCGGTTCGGACATCACCCTGCTGTACCCGAAGCTGCGAGAAGCGGAGTTCTTCGCCAACTCGTCGAACGTGACGGTCGCCCCGTCACGGGACGTCGAGGGACACACGGACTCCATCACCGGCCAGAACGGCGCCTGGGCGTCGTACGAACCGGTCAGCCTGTACAACGTGGACCGGCTGATCCTGCGCGCGTCGGCCGCCGGCGCGAGCCGGATCGAGTTGCGGCGGGACGCCCCGGACGGTGAGTTGCTCGGCACCGCGCAGGTGCCGGCGACCACCAGCGGCGGCTACGTCGACGTCCCGGTCCAGGTGTCCGACCCCGGCGAGACGTTCACCCTGTTCGTGGTCTTCCCGGGCGCGGGCGAGCGGCGCCTGAACTTCATCGAGGCCGACGGTAAGGGCGTCTCACCGACCAGCAAGCCGAAGGTCGCGGTGACCTCCCCGACGCCGGCCGACCCGCTGGAGCCGGGCGAGATCCAGGTGACCGCCGACGCGAGCGACGCGGAGAACACCATCACCAAGGTCGAGTTCTTCGTCGACGGCACGTCGGTCGGCACCGACACCACCGCCCCGTACTCGGTGACCTGGAACGCGCCCTCGGAGAAGCGCTACCAGCTGACCGCGGTCGCGACCAACGACAAGGGCCACCAGACGAAGTCCCGCATCGTCCAGGTCGAGGTCGGTGACCTCTACGGCGCCTGGCAGACCTTCGCCAACACCACCGCCACGTTCGACCGACCGGACCAGGACACCTGGATCGTCAAGGCCGGCGGCGCGAACATGTGGCAGGGCACCGACCAGTACGGCTCGGCGTACCTGCCGGCGGCGGCCGGCAACACCTGGACCGCCACGGTGAAGATCGAAAGCCAGACGAACACGAACAACTCCGCCAAGGCCGGTCTGATCGTCCGCAACGACGTCACCCGGCCCGGCAGCTCACCCGGGTACGCGGCGATGACGCTGCGGGCGGGCTCCGGATTCGAATGGCTGCGCGACACCGACGGCAACGGCCAACTCGACGCCAGCACCGGTGCCAGCACGACGAGCTACCCGTCCTGGGTGCGGATCGTGCGGGACGGCGGGAGGTACTACGGGTACTGGAGCAAGGACGGGAGGTCGTTCACCCCGGTCGGTGACCCGGTGACGCTGCCCGGCGCGGCCGGCCAGCAGGACATCGGCCTCGCGGTCACCGCGCACCACGCATCGGCCATCAGCGAGGTGAAGTTCACCGGATTCTCGCTGGTCAACGAGGCCATTCACCCGGCACCACCGGAGGCCGCGCCGGGCTGCGCCATCCGCGGCTCGGACAACTTCGACGGTGACACGCTGAACACCACCCGATGGACCACGGTACGGAACGCGCCGAACCTGCCGGTGCGGGTCACCAACGGCGGGCTGGTGCTGCCGGTCACCAACGGTGACATCAACGAGGCCAACGTCGGGCCGATCAGCTACGTCGGTCAGCGCGCCCGGACCGGGCCGTGGACGATCACCACGAAGGTGACCATCCCGCACGATCGCGAGTGGCAACACGCCGGCCTGCTGATGCACGGCAGTGACAACGACTACGTCAAGCTGGCGTTCACCCGCAACGCGTCGGGCGGTCGGATCATGGAGTTCCAGACCGAGGCCGGTGGGACCCGGACCTGGCACGCCAACGTGGGCGTACCGGCGAGCTTCCCCACCACCGCGCACCTGCGGCTGGTCAGCGACGGACAGCGGCTGACCGCGGCCTACTCCGCCGACGGCCAGACCTGGACCGCGCTCGCCGGCACCGCGACCGTCATCCCGAACGCGACCGTCGGCCCCATGGCCGCCGGGGACATCGGGACGTCGCAGGCCAACGCCGTGTTCGACCACTTCACCAGCACGCCGGACGGCACGGACGACGGGGTCCGCGCGCCCAGCGACGAGTTCGACGGTAGCGGGGTCGACGGCTGCCGCTGGAACGCCGTGGTCCGGTACGACTCGACCAAGGTCGCGGTGAGCAACGGTGCGCTGCGGATCGAGACCCAGCAGGGCGACATCAACGGCACCGACAACTCGCCGCGGAACTTCATCCTGCAGAAGATCCCCGCTGACATCGCCGCCGGCGACTGGACGATCGAGACCAGGCTGACGCCGACGATGCTGCACCGGTGGCAGCTGGCCGGTTTGCTGGTCTACAACAACGACGACAACTACGTGAAGTTCGACGTGGTGGCCAACAACGCCGCCGGTTCGCCGACCGACCTGCGCGCCGAGCTGGTCTCGGAACGCAACGCACAGTTCGGCAACGGCGGTAACCGGTCGATCGACATCCCCGATTCGACCGAGAGCGGCTGGTACCACCTGCGACTGAGCCGCAGTGGCAACACCTACTCGGCCCAGATCAGCGATGGCGGGATCAACTGGACCTCGCTCGGCCAGCCGGTCACCAACGACGCCGTGATGACCTCCTTCGGTCTGATGGCGTTGGGGCCGGAGCAGACGCAGCCGGTCAACGTCGCGTTCGACTACTTCCGGGTAATCGGCGCGACGGAGTTGCCGCTGACGGTGACCGCGCAGGTGCGGTGTGTGGCGGGTAAGGCGTACGTGGCGGTGCAGGCGAACAACGAGCACAACGCGGCGGTGAGCATCGGTCTGGAGAGCGCGTACGGCTCCAAGGCCGCCGCCAACGTCGCGCCGGGTGGGAACGCGTTCCAGCAGTTCAACACCCGGGCGACCGCGGTCTCGGCGGGTTCGGCGACGGCCCGTGCCACCGGGTCGCTCAACGGTGAGGCCGTGACGAGTGTGGTCACCAAGGAATACGCGGCCGTCAACTGCGCCGACCCGCGTGCCGCCCAGTAACTGAACGCAGCAACGGAGAGATCGAATGAATACATGGAGTCCTAAGCGGCTCGCCGCGGGTGCGTACACCTCGACGCTGACCCTGTCCCTGTTCGAGTAAGACCGACCGGCAATAGGGCGGTGGTGGCGCAGCCCCCGCCAGTCCTGTTGTCGGTCGCTCTCAGACCCGACGAATCGGTCCGCACTAGCTGCTCGCAGCCGGCGCATAACTGAGGGCCGAGCTGTGAGCGGAGGACGGCGAGCCGGTGCCGGCCGGCTCCCGACCGATGCCGGAGCACGCGTGGCGTGCTCCGGCATTGGGCCTTCCGGGGCCCGCACCGCCGCTGAACCGTAGCGCTTAGTGCGCGGTCCTGGTCCGCTGGACGGGCGGGATCGACGGCCTGCCGGCGGCGGCCGAACAACAGACATTTGTTGCAGCGATCCCCGGTGTCCTCGCCGCCCATCCGCCGCGACACAAGCGGAGAATCCCCACCGAGTTGGCCCGTAACGACCTCTGAGCGCCTCGGTCCTTTCACTACAAGTCGGTTCACTTCGGCCCACATCGCGGCGTCGGCGGTACCGGCGCGGAGCGCCGATGGGAGTTGATGTTGGCCCTTGACCTGGGAGAACGTCGCTTGTTGAATGATCGGACCGTCTGACCTTCCGAATAGGAAAGTCGCCGCCAGAAGGGACGTCACAAGTGTCCAGACCTCGCCGCCGTTACATTGCCCTGCTTGCCGCGTTACTCATCGCCCCCATGGCCGCGCCGGGGGTGGCCAACGCCGACGGGCCGTTCGTGCCGCCGAGCCAGGGGGCCGTCAACCGCTCCTCGATGCTCAGCGCCGCGGAGGTTGCCGCCGAACTCCGCTCGCTGGAGGCCCGCAGCAAGGGCGCACTCCGGGTGGAGGAGGTTGGCCGCAGCGGCCAGGGCCGTCCACTGCACGTCGCGTACATCGGCACCGGCAACACCCGGGTCTGGATCCAGGGTCGGATCCACGGCAACGAGCCGTATGGCGCCGAAGCGTCGCTGGACTTCCTGAAGACCCTGGTGGCCGGTGGTAAGCACGCGCGGGAGGTGTTGAAGGAGATCAGCTTCGCGATCATCCCGATCTACAACCCCGACGGCTTCGAGGCATTCCGCCGGCAGGACAGCATCCACAACGTCGACCTCAACCGCGACTGGGGTGTCGACCGCCGGATCTTCGACCAGCTCAACTCCGTCCGAGCCGGCCTCGGTCAGGCCCCGCTTCCTGAGCGGACCTTCACCAGCTACACCCAGCACCGCGCCGTCGAGTCGCGGGCATTCTGGTACGCCTGGGCCGACTTCCTGCCGCACCACATGATCGACCTGCACCACCAGGGTACGTACTACGTCGGCGACACCGACGAGATGACCACGTTCTCGGTCGGCATCTCGCTCGACCCCGGCATGCTCACCTCCCAGCAGTGGGACACGGTCCGCCGGATGAGCGTCGTGGCCGCGGACGCCGCAGGCAAGAGCGGCGTCGTCAACGTGACGCGCTACCCGTACATCAACATCCCGGAGGGCGTCACCTCAGCCGCGATGCTCAACGCGCCGGGGCCGCAGGGCGAGTACGTCAACTGGCGTAGCAACGCGATGTTCTTCGAGTCGCGCGGCGGCATCGGCCACAAGAGCAGTGGCTACATCGTCAAGCAGAACGTCAACGGGCTCTGGGCCATCATCGACTCGATGAGCGACGGTTCGCTCGCGAACGTGGACGCCGACCGGTGGGACGAGATCCCGGCACGGGGTGCCACGATCTCCACCTGTGACAAGTTCCCCAACCAGTGTGAGTTCTGATCTCGACCGCAGTTGACGGTAGCGGGGGTCCACCCTTCCATCCGGAGGGTGGACCCCCGCTGTGCGGAAGGGCTTGGACACGACGCGCCGGTTGCCGGGCACGCGGTGGGAGCCGCTCCCCGCCCCGGGAGGTGTGGCCCCAGGGCGGGGATCGCGGTGACGAGCTACACGCCGGGGAGCGGCTGCGGCGCGTGGTTCCGGTGCTGAGCGAACCCCCGTCGACTCTTCCCGTTCCGCGACTCCTCGCTCTGGCTCCGGGACCACTCGTCGATCAATGGTCTCCGTCGGCCTGCCGCAGGCTGTTGATTTTTTGTGCCATCGAGGGTGCGCACTGCGCCAACCGTGGGCTGTCATCCCGAGGCCCGGTCAGTAACCCACCGGCTCCGGCGTGCGGGACAGGCCTCGCCCCTTCATGACGTGCTGAAGCAGGGCGATGAGGGCGTCTTTGGAGGACTGTCGGCTGCGCGCATCGCACAGCACGACCGGAACGCCGGGATCGAGGTCCAGCGCCAACCGCACCTCCTCCAGCCCGTAGCGGCGCGCACCGTCGAAGCAGTTGACGGCGACGATGAATGGCAGCCCCGCCTGCTCGAAGTAGTCGATGGACGGGAAGCAGCCGTCGAGCCGACGGGTGTCGGCAAGGACGACAGCGCCCAGGGCACCGAGAGCCAGCTCGTCCCAGACGAACCAGAACCGGTCCTGGCCGGGAGTGCCGAACAGGTACAGAACAAGGTCGTCGCTGATCGTGATCCGGCCGAAGTCCATCGCCACTGTCGTGGTCGACTTCGCCTCGACGCCGGTGATGTCGTCGACGCCGACGCCCTGCTCGGAGAGGACCTCCTCGGTACGCAGGGGTTTGGTCTCGCTGACCGCTCCGACGAGAGTGGTCTTGCCGACGCCGAAGCCACCCGCGACGAGGATCTTCACGGCGGTGGGGAGAGTCCGCTGACCCTCCCGATCAGAGGTTACGTAGTCCATGGATGAGCGCCTCGAATACGCTGTCGTCGGGAAGTGTGGCGGCTGGACGGGGGTCGGTGACCTGCACGAGCCCGCGCGCGACCAGTCCGTCGAGCAGGACATTGACGGTGCCGAGCGGTAGCCGGAGGTGGGCGGCGACCTCCGCCAGCGCGAGCGGGCGCTGGCAGAGGTCGATGATCTGGGTGTGCTCCGGCACCATCCACACCTCCAGCGGCGGTGCCGGCCGTGCGGCGAACACCAGCGCGACCACGTTGAAGCGGTTGGTCGGCTTGGCCCGCCCGCCGGTCATGGCATATGGCCGGACTACGGGTCCTGCGTCCTCGTCTATCCAACGCGGATCGGCGTCTGGCTTCGTCATGGCGGCCCCTAGTTGTTGGTGGGCTGAATGCTCGACCTGGATGGTGAGGCGAGGAACTTGCCGGCCCGGGTCACGATCATCGCCATTTCGTAGGCGACCAGGCCGACGTCGGCGTCCTCGGCCGCGAGGACGGCAAGGCACGCACCGCTCCCGGCAGCCGACACGAACAGGAACGACGACTGCATCTCGATGATGGTCTGGCGCACCGGACCGCCGCCAAACCGCTTGCCTGCGCCCTTGGCGAGGCTCTGAATGCCGGAGGCCATCGCGGCCAGGTGGTCGGCGTCGTCCTTGCTGAGCTCGTCCGAGGACGCCATGGGCAGGCCGTCGACTGACAGCACGACGGCATGCTTGGTCTGCTTGACGCGCCCGACCAGGTCGTTGAGCAGCCAGGTCAGATCGGACCCCGCAGTGTTCTGCTGCACTTGCCCGTTCCTCTTTCTTACCGATCGGTTTCGGTCGCCGACGAATCGTCGACGGCAGGGTGTGGCTCCGCGTCGCCGAGCGAACGCGCGGCGTCGCGGCGGCCGCGAACGGTGCCGCTCTGGTAGGAGCTCATCAGGTTACGCACGGCATCCGGCGACCTACCCTCGTCAGCGTCGCCCGGGGTTTGCTCTTCCTGCGCGGCACCGTCGCGCAGCTGAGGTGCAAGGTTGGCCTGACGGCGCCGCATGGGCAGCCCGCCCTCGGTGTGCGCTGCGGTGGGGGCCGGCGGCTGTGCCGTGGGGATGGTGCCGCTGGCCGGCTCATCCACGCGGCTGGCGGCGGCATCCGCCGCCTTGCGAAGCTGCGCCGGGCGGGCAACAGCCGGCAACTCCACCGTCGGGGGGTTCAGGGGCTGCTCCGCGACGGCGACCGACGTCGGGTTCAGCGCGGCGGCGCGTGAGCCATGGCCAGCGATGGCCGGGTCGGCGGTGCTGCCCGGGTTGCCGCCGCCGGTGCTCGACGTGGTGGCGTCCTCGGCGTCGTTCACCAGGTCCATCGGGATGAGTACCACGGCGGTGGTGCCGCCGTACGGAGATGCCTTCAGCCGCACGCTGATTCCGTGTTTCACGGCGAGGTGGCTGATGACGAACAGGCCGAGTTGGTTTGCGTCGTCGAGGTTGAACTCGGTGGGGGTGGCGATGCGTTCGTTGGCGGCGGCGAGGTCCTCCTCGCTCATGCCCAGGCCGCGGTCCTCGATCTCGATGGCGAAGCCGCGTGCCACCGACTGGCCCCTGACCTCCACCTCGGTGTGCGGAGGCGAGAAGGACAGGGCGTTCTCGATCAGCTCGGCGAGCAGGTGGATGACGTCGCCGGCGACGCGGCCGGCAATTCGTACCTGCCCGAACGGCAGCACCCGGACCCGGGTGTAGTCCTCCACCTCCTGGACCGCGCCACGGGCGATGTCGACCATCGGCAGTTCGCGACGCCAGGCGCGGCCCGGGGTGGAACCGGACAGGACGATGAGGTTCTCGGCGTTGCGCCGCATACGGGTGGCCAGGTGGTCGACGCGGAAGAGGTTCTCCAGATCGTCGGCGTCCTGCTCGCGGCGCTCCATCTCGTCGAGGAGGGTCAGTTGGCGGTGGACCAGT
Source organism: Micromonospora craterilacus (assembly GCF_003236315.1). Classification (GTDB taxonomy): domain Bacteria; phylum Actinomycetota; class Actinomycetes; order Mycobacteriales; family Micromonosporaceae; genus Micromonospora; species Micromonospora craterilacus. The sequence goes on along the minus strand of NZ_POTY01000001.1, from coordinate 69,077 downwards.
GCCTGCGTACGCCGGGCCAGGCTCAGGAACACATCGCGTACGCTGCGGCGAAGCTCAGCCTGCTCGACCGCCGTACGGATGGCCGTCTCCTGGACCCGGTTGAAGGCTTGACCCACCTGCCCGATCTCGTCGGCGCCGAAGTCGAGAGGTGGGGCTTCTGCGGCGATGTCGACCTTCTCGCCGTGCTGAAGTCGTTCCACCACCGCGGGCAGCCGGTCGTCGGCCAGCTGGTGGGCCGCGTCGCGGAGCCGCTGGAGTTGGGCCACCAGGGCACGCGCGGTGGTGACCGAAACGATGATCGACGCGATAACCGCGAGCAGGCCCAGGCCGGCGGCCAGAACCAGCCGGACGATGACACCGACCGCGACCGGGACCGCCCGTTGCACCACGTTGTCACCGCTGCCGAGCACCATCTCCTGAAGGTGGGTCAGTGCGGCGCCGGAGCCGTCGTTCCAGTCGGCGGCGGTGACCGGGGGCCGGGTCGTGTCGCGGCTGTCGAGTATCCGGTTCTCGAGTTGGCGCAGCTGCACGAACGCCGGCCCGGTGATGACCTGGTTGAAGTCGGCCCGGTCAGTCTCGTTGAGTTGGCTCGGGGTCCGAGCCGAGAGGAACCGCTGTGCGATGACGAGCTCGGTGAACTGGAACTGCTCCGCAGGCGTCATTCGGCCGGCGGCGAGCACGCCGGAGAGCAGCGCGTCCTCTTGTGAGATCAGTTCTCGGAGGCGGTACAGCTCGATGAGGTTACGCGTGTCCTGCTGAATTTCGACATCGTCGAGCGTGCCGACGACGTCGTAGATCTCAAACAGCGATTCGATGAGCGTGCTGTAGGTCTTGACGGTGGTCGCACGGTCGATAGAGCGCGCGTCGATGGACTCACGGACGCCGACGAGGTCGTCCAGCTCGGCAATTGCTTCGTCGACGCGTTCTTCGGCGGTGGCGCCGGCGGCCAGGCTGGCACGCCAGCTGCGCGCGCTGCTCTTGAAGGCGGCGGCGTTCTCGTCGACGGCCTGACGGGCGGCGTCGAGCGCCTCCTTGCGGGCGGCGTTCGGGCCGCCGAGGTAGGCGACCGCGAGACGGCGTTCGACCTGCAGGTCAAGCAGCAACGGCTCGCTGGGTGAGACGATCTGGCTGTCGATCGTCTGCACGCCGAGAAGGCTGACACCCTCTCGCAGGGTCACCCACGCGGCGAACGCCCAGAGAGCAACGAGCGATGCGAGGAGCGCAATTACCTTTGTGCGCAGATTCGTGGTGCGAGACCGCATTTGACCGTCCGATGCCGAGCAGAGAGGAACTTGCCGGCAGGAGCATGCCGAACAAGCCGCCGGTGTAGGCAGACCGACGCACGCTAGCAGTTGTCAGACTATTGGCTCAAGACCGGAGCTAACGGCCGCGTGCACAAGGGACAACTGTTTGGGGGCATGCCTTCCGACGTGCCCGTCAGCGGTCATGCGGACACGGGCAGCGACGAAAGCCAACCCAGGGCCTGGTACCTGGCCCCGATCACGGTTGCCCGGACGATCAGCGTCGGCTGGTAGAGGTCCTTGTCGTGCCACAGCGCTGGCCCGTCCTGCCCGTCTGTCCGGCAGAGGTACGCGTAGCCACGCCGGACCGCTTCGACCACTGCTGGTCGCTGCTGGCCGCCGGTCATCAGAATCTGCACAGCGTATGCGGTTTCCTCCGCGGTGGCGGCCCAGGTACCCCACGAGCCGTCGCCGCGTTGGGTGGCGAGCGTCCAGTCGACGGCACGGGCGAGTGCCTCCGCCGTGGTGGGATGCGCCGAGCCGAACTCCGCCAGGGCCAGCACGCAACAGGCGGTGGCGTAGAGACGCGAGGCATGCCAGCGGTCCGACCAGCTGCCCTGAGGATCCTGGCGTTCCGGCAGAGCCGTCACCAGCCGCCGCACGGCAGCGTGGTGCCGTGGCTCCGCCTCGCCGCGGGCAGCCAGGTGGCCGAGCGCGTCGAGAACGTGGGCGTTCGTGGTGACGCTGAACCCGTCCTCACCCGGCCAGGTGCAGAAGCCCTCGTCGGTCTCGTAGGACCACAGACAGTCGCCGGGCACCGGGGCGCCGAGCCGGCCGAGCGCGACCAGCGTGACGGAGGTGGTGTCGGCATCGGCCGGCAGCCCGGGGCCGGTCGCTGTTCCCGCCGCACCGAGGTTGGCAGTCAGGCTGCTGATCAGGCCCGGGGGAGCGGTGAGGGCGATGCCCGAGCGGGCCAGCGTGCTGGTCACCCAGGAGCGTTCGAAAACGGTGACCGGCGTCGCACACGGCACGGGGCCGCCGTAGCAGCGGACGGTGTCCTCCAGGTACGCCAAGGCCTCGCTGCCGTCAGGGCGGTCGGGTCCGCCGAGCCATGCCGCGGTCGCCGCCGGCGAGGCACCCACGGTGCCGGGCGGCACCGGGGCCACCCGCCGGGCGCGGGGGGCGAGGTCGGCCACCACCTCCAGGGCGTGCAGGAGTTTGTCGGGCACCGGTGCGCCGCTCGCCACCAACTGGCGGACGGCATCGATCCGCCTGCGGCTCATCCCGGGCGGCAGGTCCAGTCGGGTGTGACCCGGCCATCGCCACGGCTCGGCCGTCAGGTGCTGGTTGAGCCCGTCGATCAGCGCCGGCACGATCAGGTCGACTGCCGGCGTGTCCGGCAGGGGAGTGGTATCGCGCAGCAGGCCGGACAGCACGTCCAGCCCACGCTCGACGGCGCGCGCCAGGGTCGGGACGTCCGCTGAGGGCGGCGACCGCAGAGCCGTGGTCAGGGCCTCCGTCGCGCTCAGGGTGGGGACGAGGGCGTAGCCTCCGGGCGGCCCCCAGCCGCCGTCCGGGCGTTGGGTGTCGAGGAGGTACCACACCCGTTCGGCATGACCGGCCAGCCACGGGGCGAGGCTCACCAGCCGCGCGGTCTCGTAGACGGAGGGCGAGGTACGCCCATCCGGCTCGCGCATCATCTCGGCGACGAGGTCGTCGGCCGCACCATGTACGTCAGCGCGGGTCTCGGTCGGGGTCTGCGCGACGGCCCACCCGTCAACGGTTGTCACGGTGCGCCCCAGAAGTCGGTGCCGTGGTAGAAACCGGTGGTGAAGCCGAGCTCACGCCGTAGGTAGACGGCCTCCTGCGGGCAGGTGCGTTCAAGCGGGTGCAGCAGCTTCTCGCACCGGTCGAGCCGGTCGGTGACCTGCTGGCGCACCTCCTCCCGGTCGACGCCCAGCAGCAGGATGTTCAGGTCGCCGGCCTTGACGTCGCGGTCATAGCTGGCCAGGTCGTTGACCAGACGCAGTACCTGCTCCACCTCTTTGCTCGCGGTGACCAGCTCGGTGAGCTGGGCCTCGGTGTCCACGGCGCCGGTGGCGATCCAATGGGAGACGTTCACCCAGGTCGCACCGTAGCCGGCGGCGTTGGCCAGGTAGTCGTCAGCGGCGGGAAGATCTGCCGGGTCGGCTTCCCGGGCAGCTCTCCACTGCCACTCCCGCAGCTCGGCATCGAGCATCCGCCGTAGCTCGTCCTGCCACAGTTGGCCGAGACGGTGGAATGCCGGCCGGGCCGCGAGATCGTCGCGGATGTCGGCGAGGAACCGTCCAAGCAGGTCGTCGGTGGCCGGTTCGGCTCCGGCCGCGACGGACAGGCAGGCTTTGGCGACGGCGGTGGCCGCCTCCATCGAGGTGGCCACGGAGTCGATCTGCCAGTCCTCGGCGGTGACCCACAGCGAGGTGCGGTTCGCGGTGCGCAGGTCGGCGGCGCTGCACCACGGGGCGATGAACGCGGTGGACATCGCCAGCGCGCTCAGCATCGCCCCGTCGACCGGCGGGTCGGGGAAGAGGCTGCGGTAGGTGGCGACGCGCTCTTGCAGGTCACGTTGGCCCTTGGCCGCCAGGACACAGACGCGTCCCTGTTCGGCGGCTTGCGCGAACGCGGAAGCCGGGGGGTATGGGGGCATGTATGGGCTCCTACCGCGCGACGGAACGCTCAAGACGTGTCAAGGTCAGCTCAACCCTCCGTCGTGGACGCAGCGACGCGGCGACCCTTGGTCCCGGCACTGACTCGTCGGTCAGCGTGAAATCGAACTTACTCAACAAGCTCGCCACGATCAACAAAGCTTCCAGGTGGAACAGATGCTCCCCCAGGCACCGGTGCATTCCGATGCCGAACGGGTAGTAGGCCTGGCGGTGCCGCTCCGTGTCGGCGCGCCCCGGGGCGAACCGTTCCGGGTCGAAGTCCTCGGCGTCTGGACCCCAGTAGGCCGTCATGCGCTGGGTGGCGTAGGGGGAGAGGATCACCGTTGCGCCCTTGTCGATCCGCACGCCGCCCAGCACATCCGCCGCCACCGCGCGGCGCGGGACGATCCAGCCGGCGGGGTACAGACGCAGGAGTTCGTCCAGGACCATCTTGGTGTACGTCAGCTGAGGCAGGTGCTCGGCGCGGACCGGGCCGCCGTCGACGACGTCGTTGATCTCGGCGTACAGCCGGCTCGCGACGTCCGGATGGTTGGCGAGGACCGGCCACAGCCAGGTCAACACGACATAACTTGTCTCGGTGGTGACCGCGACCATGGAGACCAGATCGTCGCGCATCTGCCGCTCGGTCAGCGGTTGCCCGTCGCGTCGGGCGCGGGCCAGGGTCGACAGCACATCGTCGCCGTCGCCTGGCTGGCGCAGCGCCTCACGGAGGACGGGGAGCAGGATGTCGTCGATGGTCTGCACGGCGCGGTGGAAACGACGGTCGCCCGGCATCGGAACCCACCACGGCACGAAGGGGGCGAGGATCCGTGGCGCCATGGCGGTGACGATGGCCTCCTGCGCCGCCATGATGCGGAGCGCGTCGTCGACGGACACCCGGGAGTCGAAGAACACCCTCATGATGGCGGCGCAGACGATGCGGGACAGTTCGGCGCCGATGTCGACGACGGTGCCCGTACCGGCCACCTCGTCGAGCCGGCTGGTCGCCTCGTCGATCGCGTCGGCCATCGTGTCGGTCAGCCCGTCGATGCGACCCCGCCGGAACAGCGGGGCCAACGTCTTGCGAGAGGCCATCCAGGTGTCGCCTTCGGCGAGGATGCCATCGCCGACGAGCTTGCGCACCGAGCGCCACAGCGCGGTGTCGTCGCCCCGCGGGTAGTTGGCCGCCCTGTCCTGCAGGATCTGCTGTACGTGCTCGGGGTTGGTCACGAGGTACGGGCTTGAAACTCCCAGCCCGAGACGGACGACCTCACCCCCGGACGCGTTGCCGACGTCGACAAGCGCTTGGTGTGCGCCGCGGATCGCCTGAGGCAGCGCCGTCCACACAGGAATGGTCTTGCCTCTGGCTCCTGGTCTCGCCTCCGGCACTGCCACAGTGGACCCTCCCCTTCTGCCCAGGTCTGGCAGTTGCGGATCGCGCAACTGTCAGCCTTAAGAGACCCTCAGTGTGCAATTCGTGTGGGTAGCATTGCAATGGGTGATTGACTTCGTCACTCGGCCTTGCCAAGTGGCCGTGACCTCGACCTCAACCACCCGTCCGGCTGAGTGTCCGCTCAGTCGGACGGTTGGCCGTCGGACAGTCGACCGGCCAGGGCGGTTGGTGGGGTCAGCGGATGCCAGGGCCCCGAGACACCCGCAGGTGCCCGTCGGACTGCTATGAGGCGGTGGCGGCAGCGACGCCCGGCTGCGGCGGCGTCAGCGTTGCGGCCCGGGTGCCGGTTGCTGCTGTCGGTAGGACTGCGGCGAGGTGCCGTAGGTCGCCTTGAACAGTCGCGCGAAGGTGGACTTCTCGGTCAATCCCCAGCGGGCGGCGATGGCGTAGATGGACTGGCTGGCCAGGAGCGGGTTCTGCAGGTCGCGCCGGCATCGGTCCAGTCGACGGCGGCGGATCAGGTCGGTGACAGTGGTGTCTTCGCCCTCCCACAACCGGTACAGGGTGCGCACGGAGATGTGATGGGCGGCGGCGATGGTACGTGCGCTCAGGTCGACGTCGCCCAGGTGCTGCTCGATGAACGCGTCGATGCGTGCCCGGAGCGCCTGCTGCTGCACCTCGACCGGGAGGGCACTTTCCAGGTCGAGATGTTGGGCCAGCGTCGCCGAGATCAGGTCAAGGGCCATGCCGTCCAACCGCCCGGCGTCCGTCGCCCGGAACCGCTCGGGGTGCGTCGTGATCTGTAGGAGGAACTGCGCGAGCAGGGACGCCATGCCCTCGGTCGGTAGTGGTCGGGCGAGCAACTGCTTGACCTTGCTCTGCGGCAGCGGGATCGCCGACTGCGGGACGAGCACAGCGATGGTCTTCGACGTGGGCGGCTGTGCGGCGGCCGATGCCGCCGTGGTCGGCGCTTCCTGCCGCGGGAAGTGCCGGCACTCGTATGGGCGTGAGGTGCTGAGGAAGGTGAACTCAGTCGTCTTGACGACGCACTGGCGGCGCTCCTGGATGAGAGCACTGTCGCCGGTGAGGGGGAGGGCAAGTTCGTACATCTGCGGGTCGTCCTGCCGGATCATCCGCTCCGTACGGGCCATCTCGATCGCCGGATAGCGGAACGAGATGAGCCGCGACACCCCCAGTTCCACCACCCGCGCGAAGCCGGTGAAATTGTCCGCGTGTGGGCTGCTGAAACGCGCCGGCGCCGTGCCCCGGGAAATGATGTCGTGCCAGACGCCGAATCGGTCAGGCTCTGGTAGGTACGCCAGGTCAAGAGTCTCGGCGGGGAGGATCGCTGCTCATCTCCTCGGGCGCGTGCCGGTCAGGTGCCCGGCAAGAGCGTACCTGGCCGTTGCAGCGACGAATGCTGCCAACGAGGAGCATTCAGTTTCTTCTGGACACTCTGCCTTCCCGCTGATTCAGGGTGCAAGGTTCCGGTGGCGGCCGAGCCGGCATCGACGTATCGTGCACTCACCGAGGTTGCCGTCCCCCCGTGCGGCAACCTCGGTCCTTTTCCCCTCGGCGTCCAGGGTGAGGTCAGGTGGCCGCCCATGCCTTCTTGGCGTTCTTCCAGGTCGAGGAGTTGACCTCCTCCCAGGCGCGGGCGCGCAGCTCCTCCAGGACCTTCGACGGCACCAGCGTGCCGGTCATGTTGGCGTTGTAGATGTTCATCATGTCCGGGTCGAAGTCCGGGCTGATGTGCCCGCCGGCGATCGCCATCTCGAACAGAGGAGCGCCCGGCAGGGGTACCACGAGGAAGAAGTTCGCCGCGTCCAGGCCGTACGAGACGTGTTCGCGGGCGACCGCGATCGTCCGCTCGATCTCCTCCAGCGTCTCGTCCGGATAGCCCATCATGTAGTTGCCGTAGATCTGGAAGCCGTACTCCTTCATGGCGACGATCAGCCCCACCAGGTCGGCCTTCTCAATATTGATCTTGTTGCTGGCGTACTTGCGGATGATCCGCAGGTTGCCCGACTCGAACGGCATGTTGATCTGGGTGAACCCGGCGGCGGCCAGCGCCCCCAGCACCTCGTGATCCGGCTTCCAGCGCTTGAGCAGGTGGATGAGGTTGATGCCGTTGAGGTCGCATATGGTCACCCCGGCGCCCTGGATCTTCTCCAGCAGCCGCAGACCACGCCGTTTGTCGCCGAGCAGCGAGTCGTCCTCGATGAACACGTTGTCGACGCCGAGGTTCTTCAGCGCCTCGATTTCGGCGAGGACCCGGTCGTCGGACTTGACGCGGAACTTGCCGATCGGGCCGCTGAGGCTGCCTTCCTGCTCGCCGGCGATGTGGCAGTAGGCGCAGTGGAACGGGCAGCCCAGCGAGGTCATCATGGTGGCGTACCGCAGCTCCTTGCCGGGCTCGAAGAGCCCGGAGTGCGGCCGGGCGATCGCCCAGTAGCGTTCGTTGGGCAGCAGATCCCACGCGGGCATGGGCAGGGTGTCCAGATCCCACACCACGTCCTGCGAACGAGCCGGCTTGACCCGGATCTGCCCGTCGTCGAGGAAGGCCACGCCGTGCAGGTCGGCGAAGCTCGGGCGGGCCGACCGGCGGACGATGTCGACGATGTCGACGATGGTGTGCTCGGACTCGGAGAGGCAGACCACGTCGAAGCCGGCCCCGAAGAACTGCGGTAGCCGGGACCGTGCGTTCACGCCGCCGGAGACGAGGATCTTCTCCGGGAACGCGGCCTTGATCAGCCGAGCACAGTGCAGGACCATCGACTCCTGGTCGGTGAAGATCGACGTGATGCCGACGATGTCGTGGTCGGCCACCACCTGGAGGATCCGCTCGTCGTCCACCCCGGTACGCAGGAAGCCGCTGGGCAGCGGCCGGGGGTTGGCGAAGATCTGGTCCAGCGGGTCGTCGCCATCGCCGACACACGCGTCGAAGACCCGCACCTGCACACCGTGCTCCCGCAGGGCGCCACCGAGGTTCGGGTACGCGAGCGACCCGTTCGGCTTGCACACAGCGCCCGGCGCGGTCTGGTTCGGTGGGTACAGCAGCAGCACGCTGACGTCACGAAGACCCATGGCCAGATACTACCTTTTCTTCAAGTGGAAAGAGGGTTGACGGTCGGTGCTGGACGGTCAGCGCCGGGCCCGTTCCAGGTGCCGTTCGATCCGGTCGGCCGCGCTCGGCGGCCCGCCCGCCGCCAGGATCTCGCGCTGCATCCGGTCGACCCGCTCCCGCAGGGCGGCGTCGCCGCGCAGCCGCTCCACAGTGGCTCGGATGGTGGCCGGCTCGACCTGGTCCGGCGTCAGCTCGTAGCCGAGGCCCAGCTCGACGATCCGGCGGGCCGACGGCGCGGCCTCGGTCGCGAAGTGCGGCACCAGGGCCAGCGGCACGCCCGCGGCCAGGGACTCCAGCACCGCGCCGGTGGTGCCGTGGGTCACGCAGGCGTCCGCGTACGGCAGGACCTCGTGGAACGGGATCCAGGCATGGGCCTCCGCGTTCGGCGGCAGGGGCTCCAGCGTGGCCGGGTCGAGGAACCCGCCGATCGCCAGCACCACCTGCCAGGGGGTGCCGGCGAAGGCGTCGGCGCAGGTCCGGAAGAACTCCGGGTGCTCGTTGAACTGGTTGCCCAGCGAGACCAGCAGCACCGGCGTGTCCGGGGTGGGCGGCTGCCATCCGGTGGTCACCGGCCGGTGGGTCAGCGTCGGTCCGACGAAGGCGAAGCGCTCGTCGTCGAAGGTCTCGGCGAAGGGCTGGAAGGACTTGGGCAGGAAGACGATGTTGAGATCCTCGATCTCGTTCCAGAACTGCCGGACCGGCGTGTGGACCCCGTACCGGGCGAGCAGTTCGACGATCACCGCGTTGACCGCCGCGACGTCCGCCGGGTGGCGTTGCCCGTGGCTCTTCCACAGCTCCTCGAAGAGCGAGTAGTGCTCGTTGGCGGCGAAGCCGCCGCTGAGGCGGACGGCCGGACGCTGCCACCGGGTGGCCAGCAGCCGTCCCGCGATGAACGGGAAGATGTCGTAGACCACGAGGTCCGGCACGTCGTCGTCGAGCCCCTCCTCCGCGGCGCGCAGGATCGCCTCGTTCTCCCGGACGTACACCAGGTGCAACTGCGTCTCCGCGTCCTCCCGGGTGACGACCTCGGGCACGTGGAAGGTGTCGAACTCGGACTTGTACGGCACCACCGTGGCGCCGGCGGCGGTGACCGCGTCGGCGAACAGCGGGGTCGTGACGTAGCTGACCCGGTGCCCGCGCCGGACGAGCTCGCTCACCAGACCGAGCGAGGGGTAGACGTGGCCGTGCCCCTGGACGTTGGCGAAGAGGATGTGCCGCTGGTGCATGTGCTCACTCCCGCAATCCGGTGATGAGCTTTAAAGGTATATAGCGTGTGGGGAGTGGGGCCAGCCGTACGGGACCGCCCGGGCCAGACACGGCAAGCTCAGAGACACGCGTCGACGTCGAGGTTCCTAGCGTTGTGGTGGACACCTTCCGGCGTGGAGTGGAGGACCCATGGCAACCGCTGCGAGCAAAGCGTCTCCCGGCCTGATCGCGTCTCTCAACGGCCGGTACCACCGTGCCGCACTTGCCATCTACATGGCGGTGGTGGTCGCGCACTGGGCGGAACACCTGGTGCAGGCGTACCAGATCTGGGTGCTCGGCTGGGCGCGGCCGGAGGCGCGCGGCGTCCTGGGGATGCCGTTCCCCTGGCTGGTCAGCTCCGAATGGCTGCACTACGGGTACGCGATCGTGATGCTGGTCGGGCTGTTCCTGTTCCGGCCCGGCTTCACTGGCCGGGCCAAGGCGTGGTGGACCGTCGCCCTCGCCCTGCAGTTCTGGCACCACATCGAGCACGCGCTGCTGCTGATCCAGGCGCACAGCAGCTTCCGGCTCCCCGGCACTGAGGTCCCCACGAGCCTTCTCCAACTCGTCGTGCCCCGGGTGGAGCTGCACCTGTTCTACAACTCGGTCGTCTTCATCCCGATGCTGATCGCGATGTACCTGCACCTGCGCCCCAACCCCGCCGAGCAGGCCGCGATGCGCTGCTCGTGCGCCGGCCGCACCGACCGGGTGGTCGGCCCGCGGCAGCCGGCCCCGGTGGCCGGGCACTGACCGGCCCGACATGTCCACCACCGGACGGATCTACGCCGGCGCCGCCCTGTGCATGGCGGCGCTGGTGGCCGTTCTCGTGCTGGTCGGCCGGATCGACGCCGACTCGGGTGCGGGGACGGCGGTCGAGGTGCTCGCGATGGAGCCGGCCGACGGCGCGGTCCTGCCGGACCTGCCGACCACGGTGCGCATCCGGGTCGCCGGCCAGCCCGACCCCACCCGCTCGCACATCGCCGTGTACGACGCCGAACGGACCCGGCTCGACAGCGGGTCGATCGTGTCCGACGGGGACGACGGCCTGCGGCAGCAGGTCACCGTCTCCCGGCCCGGCCAGCTAGCCGTGGCGTACCACGTGGTGACCCGCGACGGGCGTGCCGCCTCCGGCATCGCCCGCCTCACCGTCGGCGCCCCGGGCGCCGCGGCCCCCGCCGACGCCCCGGCGCGCGCCGCCGAGCCCGCGGCCCACGCGCACGGGGTGGACCCGATAGGGGCCGCCCTGCTCGCGCTCGACGGCCTCGTGCTCCTCGTCCTGCTGGTGCTGCTCCTGCGCCGCCCCAACCGCGGCGCCACCTGACCGGCCCCCGCGCGGCCTGCGGCGCGGGCGTGGCGACTCGTGGCTACCGGCGCGGTACAAATGGGACGTTGTGCAAGTCATGGCTGCTAAGGTCCACGGCGTGCGGCCGGACGGGCTCCGGTGACCTCGCGCACCCGCAGGAAGGCCATGAGGGCAATGAACAAGATATTCGATATCCTCCAGGACACCGACCGCGAGCTGCGGGACGACCCGAGCGGCATGCACGTTCTGGTGCTTCGGCGCAGCTACGACGCGTCGCCGGAGGAGTTGTGGGACGCCATCACCGATCCCCAGCGTCTGGTGCGCTGGTTCCTGCCGATCACCGGCGACCTGCGGGCCGGTGGACGTTTCCAGCTGGAGGGCAACGCCGGTGGCGAGATCCGCCAGTGCGAGCGGCCCAGCCTGATCGGCCTGAGCTGGGAGTCGGGCGGCGGCAGCAGTGAGGTCCACCTGCGGCTCACCCCGGACGGCGAGGCCACCGTCCTGGAGCTGGAGCACGCCCCGGTGCCGGCAGAGATCGTGCCGAACGCCGCCCCGGGGGTGTGGGGACTGGGCGCGGGCTGGGAGATGGGTCTGGTCGCGTTGGGCGACTACCTGGCCGGTGACCTGCCCGAGGGGCGGGCGATCGACTGGATCGCCGCGGCCGGGCCCGAGCAGATGGCGGCGGCATCGGCGACGGCCGACCAGATCAGCGACGCGTGGGTGAAGGTCATCGGCGAACGTTCCTAGTCCTCGGCCGACGGGGTCCGGCACCCGGTGCCGTCACCAGGCGACCGGCAGGGCGTACAGCCCGAAGATGTTGCCGTCCTCCTTCAGGGACAGATCGTCCACCGCCACGGCCAGCCGCAGGCCGGGCAGCCGCCGGACCAGGCGGCCGAGCGCGACCTCCAGCTCCAGCCGGGCGAGGTGCTGACCCGGGCAGATGTGCCGACCGTGACCGAACGCGAGGTGGGCGCGGGCATCCCGGTCCGGGTCGAACTCGTCCGGCCGCTCGAACACCGCCGGATCGCGGTTCGCCGCCTGACCGAGCGCCACCACGCCCTCGCCGGCCCGGATGGTCACCCCGCCGATCTCCACGTCCGCGGTGGCGGTACGCGCCGTCGCCGCCTCGACCACCGTGAAGTACCGCAGCAACTCCTCCACGGCGGTCGGGAACCGCTCCGGCTGGGCGCGTAGGCGGGCGAGCCGGGCCGGATGGGTGAGCAGGGCCAACACGCTCAGCGCGATCATGTTGGACGTGGTGACGTGCCCGGCGACCAGCAGCACGAAGGCCATGCTCACCACGGCCTCGTGGTCCGGCCCGCCGGCCGCCCGCTGCCGGGACAGCAGCCGGCTCAGCACGTCGTCGCCGGGTCGGCGCTCCTTCTCGGTCACCACCCCGTCGAGGAAGTCGCGGATCTCCCGGGCGCACCGGGCCCGCTCCTCCGCCGGTGTGCTGCGGCGGAACATCTGGGTGGACCGCCGCTCGAAGAACTCGTGGTCGGCGTACGGCACGCCGAGCACCTCGCAGATCACCTGCGACGACACCGGGTAGCCGAACGCCGCCACCAGGTCGGCGCCGGGGGGCCCGGCGGCCAGCGCGTCGAGGTGCGTGTCGACCACCCGCTCGACCAGGGGCCGCAACTGCCGGACCCGCTGGGCGGAGAACTCGTCGACGATCTGCCGGCGGGCGGTGCCGTGCTCCGGCGGGTCCATCCAGTTCAGCGGCGGACGGAAGTTCACGAACGACGCCTGCCGCTGGCTCTCCGTGGTCGGCGCGAACTTCGGAAAACCGGGCCGGCGCCGGTCCGCGCTCATCCGCGGGTCGCTGAGCACCTGCCGTACGTCGGCGTGCCGGGACACCACCCAGGCCGCGTCGCCGCCGAGCATGGGCAGCCGGGCGACCGGGTGCTCGGCGCGCAGCCGCGCGTACTCCGGGGGCGGGCTGAACGGGCAGCGTCGGGGCAGCGGGAACGCGTCGACCCCCGCGGCGGCCGGCCCGGACGACGCCGGGGCGGCTGACTCGTCGTCGGCCCGCAGCCGGTCGCCCGGTCGGTCCTGGTGCTCGGTCACCGCAGTGCCCGCAGGCACAGCAGGAGGCTGCGCGCCTCGATGTTCACCTGGTAGCTGAAGGCCGTCATGGCGGTGAGCTGGCGCAGGGTCACCCAGACGTAGTCCGGTGGTGTCGCGACCGGGAAGTCGGCACCCACCTCGACCACCATGTGCCGCGTCACCGCGTGGTGGAACCGCCCGCCCTCCTCGGACTGGAGTACGTCGTAGTGCACCCGCACCTGCTCCGAGCGGACCAGATCCAGGTAGTCGGGGCGGTTCTCAGCGGAGAAGTTGTCCGGCGTGCACTGCACGGTGGGACCCAGCTCGACGGTGTCCCGGTAGCCGGGTCGCAGGTCGGCATGGGCCAACACGTGCAGTACGCCGTCGATGCGCCGGACGACGAACGCGACCAGCCCGGTACCGCAGGGGGCCAGCAGCGGCTGCCGCCACTGCGCGACCTCGCGGTTGCTGGCCCGTACGTGACGTCCGACGATCCGGAAGTACCGGCCGGAGCGGTGCCGGATGTCCACGTCACCCCGGTGCCAGTCCCGCACCTCGGACAACGGGATCTGCCGGGCCACCAGCGTCCGGCCGGCCTTGCTGGCGGTCAGCCAGTTGCGGACCTGGAGCAGCGGCTGCCACGCCTCGTCGTCGTCGGCCAGCGCGGACCGCGCGACGGCGGCGCCGACCGTCGTGCCGTCGGCGCTCGCGGTGTCCGCGTGGCCGGGCAGGCAGGAGAGCACGGTACGGGCGTCCATGTTGACGAGGTTGGGCCGGTGCAGGAGGTCGTGGATCTGGCCGAGGGTGAGCCAGACGAAGTCCTCGTGCGGTTCGACCTCGTCGGTGACCTCGACGATGATGTTGCGGTTGCGCTTGCCCCGGAACCAGGAGCCCTGCTCGGACTGGAGCACGTCCACCAGCACGCGACCGCGCTCCGGCTCCAGGAAGTACTCGACGTAGCGGGACCGCGCGCCCCGGTGCGCCCGCTGGTAGTTGCTGGGCGTGGACTGCACGGTGGGGGAGAACTGGACGCCGTTGACGTTGCCCGGCTCCATCTTGGCCTGCATCAGGAAGTGCAGCACGCCGTCGATCTCGCGGGCCAGGATGCCGAGGATGGCCCGGTCCGGCTGGTGGATGATCGGCTGCCACCACTCGTCGACCGGCCCGCCGTCGGTGCGGACGTGCAGCCCCTCCACGCTGAAGAACCTGCCGCTGTCGTGCACCAGGTCGCCGCTCTGCGGGGCGAAGGACCACCCGGTCAGCTCGGCGAACGGCACCTCGGTGATCTCGAAGGGGTTGGCCCGCTCGCGGGCGGCGAGCCATGCCTCCAGCTCGGCGGCCGGGCGCGGGCGGTGGCGCGCCGACCGGGCCAGCCGGGCGGGGAGGTGGTCCCGGTCGGTTCGCCCGGGACGGGGTCGGGCGTCGGTGTGCGGCAGGACCATGGTCTCTCCATAGGGTTGGCCTCGGTGGGGCACCGGTGACACACCGGGCTGGCCGGTGGGGTCAGCCCCCGGCCAGGGGCGGGATGATGGCGACCGTGCTGTCCGAGCGGGCGGTCACCCGGGACCGGTCGGCGGTCTCCACCAGGTCCCCGTCGAGGTAGACGTTGTAGTAGGTCAGTGGCTCGCCGTCGTCGTCGAGCAGCCGGCGGCGGTAGAGCGGGTAGGACTCGACGAACTCCTTGATGACGTCGCGGACCGTGCCTTCGTGGCACGCGAACGTCTTCTGCCCACGGTGGGCCCAGCCGGCCGACAGCAGCACCGTGACCATCGCTACCTCCCGTTGTGCTCGACACCGGCCGCCGGCGCGTCACCGGCGCAGCGGAAGCCGAGGGCGAAGTTGGACCAGCCGGTGGGATCCCCGTAGAGCCGCTCCGCGCACCGCACCTGATAGCGGAAGTTCATCCAGGACCCGCCCCGGATGACCCGGGAACGGCCCATCACCAGGTGGATCGTGGGGTCGCACCGGGTCTCCGGCGCGTACAGGTGGGCCAGGGTGGACGTCCACTCGTACACGTTGCCGGTCATGTCGGCGCAGCCGTCGACGCTGTCGCCCCGGGGGGAGAACGCGCCGACCGGCGTGGTCTGCGGCACCGGCCCCTGGGCCGCGTGGATCGCCGACCACCACTCCCGCCACTCGGCCAGGCCGCGGAAGGTGCCGCCGGTCCACTCGGCGGTGTTGGCGTTGCCCGGGTCCCAGGTGTCACCCCAGGGCCACAGCCGGTACGACGGCCCGGTGGCCGCCCGCTCCCACTCCGACTCGGTCGGCAGCCGCCGGCCCGCCCACCTCGCGTACGCCTCGGCGTCCAGGTGGGAGATGTGCACGACCGGGTGGTCGTCGCGGTTGCGGACGCCGCTGCCGTACCCGGCCGGGCGGTGCCAGCAGGCACCCTCGCGGATCTCCCAGTAGTCGCTGTAGACCATGCTGCCGCCGGACCGCTCGGCCGACGTCACGTACCCGGTGCGGGCGACGAACGCGGCGAACTGGGCGACGGTCACCGGATACCGGTCGATGAGGTAGTCCGGCAGGGTCACCGGCAGTTGCGGGGTCTCGTCGGTGAACCAGTCCCGGGGGAACGCCTGACCCTCGCTCTCCAACCAGTCCAGCGTCCGATCCGGAGAACCCTGGAGGAAGGTGCCGCCGGGCACGCGCACCATCTCGCCGGGGGCCGTGGACGCGGCGGGCCCGGCGGTGTCGAGGTCGCCGACGCTGGTCATGACTCCGCCCCGGCCACCGGCGCCGCCTCCAGGATGCCCATCACGCTCGGTGCCGGGCAGGGCGTGACGGACTCCAGCCGGAAGCCGGCGGCGCGCAGCAGCTCCCGGAACTCCGCGACGGTGCGCTCCCGCCCGCCGTGGCACACCATCATGTTCAGGTCGTTCATGACCACCTGCGCGACGCTCGGGCCGGTGCCGACCGTGGTCGGCATCAGTGACTCGACCAGCAGCACCCGGCTGTCCGCCCGGGCCGCCCGGCGGACCGTACCCAGCACCGCCACGCACTGCTCGTCGTCCCAGTCGTGCAGGACGCTCTTGAGCAGGTAGGCGTCCGCGCCGGGCGGCACCGACTCGAAGAAGTCCCCGGCGCGCACCTCGCACCGGTCGGCCACCCCCTGCTCGGCGAGCGTGCGTGCGGCGTCGGCCACGCCGTCGGGGGTGTCGAAGACCGTGCCCCGCAGGTGCGGGTGCGCGACCAGCACCCCGGCGAGCAGCGCCCCGCTGCCGCCGCCCACGTCCACGACGGTGTCCAGCTCGGCGAAGTCGTACGCGGACAGCAGTGTCGGCACGAACGCCCGGGATCCCTCCGCCATGGCCGCGTTGAACGCCGCCTGCCGCTGCGGGTCCGCCATCAGGTACGCGAAGCAGCTCTGGCCGTGCACGTGGTCCCAGGCCACCCCGCCGGTGCGGACGCTGTGTTCGAGCTGTCCCCACGCGGCCCAGCTCTCCGGCCCGGACAGCAGCAGCACCAGCTCCCGCATCGACCCGGTGACGTCCGACCGCAGCACCTCGCCCTGCTCGGTGAGGACGAACCTGCCCGGCTCCGGCTCCGCCAGCACCTCCAGGTACACCAGCGCCCGCAGCAGCCGGCGCAGCGACGGCGCGTGCGCCCCGGTGGCCTCGGCCAGCTCCGCGAGGTCCGGCTTGCCCTCGGCGAGCAGGTCCGGAATCCGCAGCCGGACGGCGACGTGCAGCGTCTGCGCGGTGAAGAACCCGTAGATCAGCTGCTGCATCCGGTGCCGCAGCCCGGGCTGGGCGGTGGTCGTAGTCGTTGCCATGCGGTCCTCCGGTGGGGCACGTCCGGTGGGTCAGCGGGCGGCGGCCCCGGCCGGCTGCGGCGGGGCGGCGAGCAGCTCGGCCAGGTGCACGGCGATCGCCGTCACGGTGGGCTGCTGCCAGAACAGCGAGGCCGGCAGCACCTGGCGGTACGTCTTCTCCAGCCGCCGGCGCACGATGACGGTCATCACCGAGTCCATGCCCTGCTGCACCAGCGGCAGGCGCGGATCCAGCGACTCGACGGGCAGCTTCATCTCGGCGGCCACCGCGGCGCGTACCTCGTCGACCAGACGCTCGCGCAGCTCCTCCGGATCGAGGTCGGCCAGGGAACCGCCGGCCGGGCCGGATCCGTCGGCCGTTCCGGCCGGGGCGTCCGGCACCACCGGATAGCGCAGCCCGGCGAGCCGCCCGACGACCCGGCCGTCCGGCGCGGTGATCAGGACGGTGACGGTGTCCTCCCGGGCGGCGTCGCGTACCACGTCGAGCACTGCCACCGACGGCGCGGGGCCGGCCGTCTCGATCCGCTCGGCGCCGTCGACCAGGCGCAGCCGGGGCTCGCCGGGGAAGGCGACCGGCGCGACGGAGACCGCGGCGTCGACGACGGCCGCCCAGCACGCCGCCTCCGGGAAGCGGACCCGGGCGCGCAGCCCGCCGTCGGCGGTGATCAGACGGTCCACCGTCCAGACGAAGGCGGTGTCTGGCACACCCACCCGGGCCAGGTGCTCGCGGACCAGACCGGCGTCGGCGACCATCCCGCCCGGCGGCACCGCGGCGGTGCCGGCCAGCGGGGCGTCGGCCGGCACGGCCTGGGCGGTGGCGTGGGTCAGCCACGGCGCCGGGTCGCCGCCGGCCGGCCGGGAGGCGAGCACCAGCCGGCCGTCGTCGTCGACCACCTGGATCTCCTGACGCACGTTGGTGGCCAGCGGGACCCGCATCGACAGGTCGTGCAGCGTCACCGGCACGCCGTCCCGGGCACCGGCGGCGAGGAACGTGGCGATGAGCACCGCGGCCGGCACGAGCTCCGCGCCCTGCACGGTGTGGCTGCCCGGGTACGGCCGGCTGGCGTCGGTGAGCACGGTGTGCCAGAGCCGCAGCTCGCTGCCCGCGACGCTGGTCGCGGTGCCGAGCAGCGTGTTCGAGGCGATGTCGTGTCCGCCCGCGGCCACCGGGGGCTCCGGCTCGCGCCAGTGCTCGCGGTGCTGCCAGGCGTACCGGGGCAGGTCGGTGAGCCGGCCGTCCGGGTGCAGCCGCGCCCAGTCGACCTCTACCCCGTGGCAGTACGCCTCGGCGACGGCGGCCCGCACGGCGCGGTGCCCGGCGTGCCGGCGCAGCGTGGTCCCGACGTAGGCGTCCTCGATGTCGGCGTGGTCGACGGTTTCCCGCAGCGAGTGGGCGATCACCGGGTGCGCGGAGATCTCGACGAACGCGCGGTGCCCGTCGGCCAGGGCGGCGGTGACCGCGTCGACCAGGCGTACCGGCCGGCGCAGGTTGGCCGCCCAGTAGTCGCCGTCACCGGCGGGCGTCTCGCGCGGGTCGTCCAGCACGGTCGAGTACATCGGCACGACGGCCGGTGCCCGGTCCAGGTCGGCCACCGCGGCCCGCAGTTCGTCGGTGAGCGGATCCATGTGCGGGCTGTGGAAGGCGACGTCGGACTGCACCCGGCGGACCCCGATCCGGTCGGCCGGCCACTGCTCGATGACCTCGTCGACGGCGGCGACGTCGCCGGAGACCACCGTGGAGGCGGGCGCCGAGGCGATGGCCGCGACCAGGTTGGCGCGGCCGGCCAGCCGCTCGGCGACGTCGGCGAACGGCAGGGTCACCATGGCCATCGCGCCCCGGCCGGCGGCGCGGCGCAGCAGGGCCGAGCGGCGGCAGATCAGCCGGGCGCCGTCGGCCGGGCTCAGCACGCCGGCGGTGACCGCGGCGGCCACTTCGCCGACCGAGTGGCCGATGACCGCCGCCGGCCGCACCCCGTACGCCCGCCACACGGCCGCGAGGCCGACGTGCATGGCGAAGGTCAGTGTCTGGATCCGGTCCACGCCGCCCAGTTCCGGGTCGGCGAGGGCGGCGCGCAACGAGAAGCCCGCCTCCTCGGCCACCACCGGCTCGATCTCGTCGATCGCGGCGGCGAACGCCGGCTCGTGGGCGAGCAGGTCGCGGCCCATCCCGGCCCAGTGCGACCCGTGCCCGGAGAACACCCACACCGGGCGGGCGGACCGGCCGGCCGGCGCGACCCCGGAAACCGTGCCGGCGTCCGGCTGGCCGGCGGCGAGCCGGCGCAGCGCGGCGACCACGCCGTCGCGGTCCTCTCCGGTGACCACGGCTCGGCGGTTCAGGTGGGCGCGCCGGTGGGCCAGGGTGTGCCCGACGTCGGTCAGGTCCGCCCGGTCGTCGCCGTCGAGCCGGTCGGCGAGCCGGCCGGCCTGCGCGCGCAGGGCGGCGTCCGAGCGGGCCGACAACGGCAGCAGCGGGCGGCTGTCGCCGTCGACCGCCGGCCCGGTGGCCGATGGTACCGGCGGCGCCTGCTCCAGGACCACGTGCCCGATGGTGCCGCCGTAGCCGAAGCCGGAGACGGCTGCCCGGCGCGGCCCGTCCCGGCGGGGCCAGGGCAGGGTGCCGGTGACCAGCCGTAGGCCGGTGCCGTCGGCGTCGACGGCGGGAATCGACCGACCGCGCAGCGGGGTGCCAGGAATCTGGCCCCGGTGCAGCGCGAGGATCGCCTTCATCAGGCCGGCGACCCCGGCCGCGCCCTCCAGGTGGCCGATGTTCGACTTGATCGACCCGATCAGGCAGGGCCGCTCCGGCGGCCGGCCGGCGCCGTAGACCGCGGACAGCGCGCCGGCCTCGACCGGGTCGCCCAGCCGGGTGCCGGTGCCGTGCGCCTCCACGTAGTCGACGCTGTCCGGCGTGATCCCGGCGCGCTCGCAGGCCCGGCGGACGACGTGCTGCTGAGCCTCGCCGGACGGGGCCATGATGCCGTCGGTGTGCCCGTCCTGGTTGACCGCGCTGCCCAGGATCACCGCCAGCACGCGGTCGCCGTCGCGGACCGCGTCGTCGAGGCGCTTGAGCACCAGCACGCCGCAGCCCTCGCCCCGGCCGTAGCCGTCGGCGTCCCGGTCGAAGGACTTGCTGACACCGTCCGGGGCGAGCGTGCCGGCGGCTTGCAGCGACACGTTCTGCCCGGGGGTGAGCACCAGGTTGACGCCGCCGGCCAGGGCCACCGTGCTCTCGCCGAGCAGGAGGCTCTGGCAGGCCAGGTGCACCGCGACCAGCGACGCCGAGCAGGCGGTGTCGACCGCGACGCTCGGTCCGCGCAGGTCCAGGGCGTACGAGACGCGGTTGGCCAGCGCGCAGGTGGCCGCGCCGATGCCGGTCCACGCCTCGACGGTGGGCAGGTCCTCCAGCAGCCGGTCGCCGTAGTCGGTGGTGCTGACCCCGATGAACACGCCGGTGTCGGTGCCGGCCAGCCCGTTGGGCGGCAGCCCGGCGTGTTCCAGCGCCTCCCAGCCGACCTCCAGCAGGATCCGCTGCTGCGGGTCCATCTCGGCGGCCTCGCGGGGGGTCAGGCCGAAGAACTCGGCGTCGAAGCCGGCGACGTCGCCCAGGTAGCTGCCCGCGGTGACCGTCTCCCGCAGGACCGCCTCGTACTCCGGGCCGCGTTCGCGGTATGCCCGCCACCGCTGGGCCGGGATGTCCCCGCTGGTCTGGCCGCCCTTGAGCAGCAGTTCCCAGAGGGCGTCGGGGCTGTCGACATCGCCGGGCAGCCGGCAACCGACACCGATGACGGCCACCTGGAACGGGCGGGTGGCGGGGTCGTCCCGGGTCATCGTCGTACCTCCGTTGGAGTCGGGTCGCGGCGGGGCGGGCCGGTCAGAGGCCGTCGGGCGTGTGCAGGACGCGTACGACGGCGGCGGTGAACTCCACGCCGGGGCCCATCGCCAGCCAGAGCACGTTGTCGCCGGCCGACAGTTCGCCGGTGCGCAGCAGGTGGTGGAAGGCGAGCAGGTGGTCGCTGGCGCCGCAGTGCCCGATCATCCGGCCGAAGTCGAACGTGGACTTGTCCATCCCGAGCCCGAGCGGCGCCATGCAGCGCTGCTCCACGACCTCCCGGGAGTAGTTCATGAAGGAGACCCGGGCCAGGTCGGTGGTGCCGATACCGGCCTCGGCGAGCGCCTGTTCGGCCACCGTGGTCATGGTCTCCTGCGCCTCGGCCAGCACGGCGAGCACCGGGGTCTGCTCGGTGATGTGGTAGAAGAGGCGGGCACCGAAGTCGAGATCCTTGCCGAGCGTCGCGCCGGGCGGGAACATCGGCTCGCCGCCGCGGTGCACCTCCTCGGCTTCCGGCACGGTGATCGAGCAGACCGACAGCAGTTCAGCGAAGCCGCTCTCGGTGCTCAGCACCACCGCCGAGGCGGCGTCGCCGAGGATGAATCCGAGGTTGGTCCGCCAGCGGTCCAGCAGCGGGGTGCCGTAGTTGTCGGCGGCGACCAGCATCGCGGCCTTGCGCTCCGGCGCGGCCTTCAGGTAGCTGGCGGCCAGTTCCAGCATGGTGAACATGCCGTTGCAGCCCTGCCGGATCTCGCTCGCCCGGGCAACGCCGCCGAGCAGGTAGTGCTGGAGGTAGGAGTGCGCGATCCAGCCCTCCGGGCCCTGGTGCCAGGCGGCGGCGTAGAGCAGCAGGTCGATGTCGCCGCGGCTCAGCTCGCTGGTCTTCAGGGCGTCCTGCGCGGCGCGTAGCGCCATCTCCGGGGCGGGCAGCTCGCCGGCGACGGCCGCGCCGCCGAGCCCGTGGGTCTCGATGTCCTCTTCGGGGTACCAGCCCTGGGCGACGGCGTGTTCGACGGTGACGGTCTCAGGAAGGTAGGCCCCGATCCCACGAATGTACGTTCCGGCGGTGCGCATCGAGTTCACTCCTCGGGTCCGATGATCGAGGCGATTTCACTTTAAGATTATATAGCGCCCGGTGTCGGGTCAATGGTCGCTCAGGCTGCCCAGTTCCAGGCTCTCGTCGCCCCGGACCAACCCGGAGAGCAGCGTCACGAACGAGATCTTGGGTGGCAGGCTGTGGTCCGGGTCCACGATGGCCTGGGCCCGCAGGTGCAGCTCCTCCTTGCCGTGGGCGCCGTCGTAGAAGAACCGGACCAGCTCCAGCAGGGACCCGAGGAAGTCGCGGTACCGGTCCTCGTAGGCCTGCATGACGTGACGTTCCTTGTCCGGCGCGGTCAGCGTCTCGTGGACCGCCCGCGCGACGCTGCTCGCACCGCGCATCGCCAGGGTCACGCCGGAGGACAGCAGCGGGTCGATGAACGCCGCCGCGTCGCCGACCAGGACCCAGCCCGGACCGGAGAACTGGGTGCAGGTGTACGACCAGTCGCGCGCGGCGCGGTAGATGTCCACCCGCTTCGCGCCCGAGGTGAGCCAGGCGACCTCGGAGGATCCCGCGATCTGCTTCTCCAGCAGTTGCTCCGGGGGCAGCCCGGACGCCACCAGCCGGTCGCTCGTCGTGACGTACCCGATACCGGTCAACGTCGGACTCAGCGGCGCGTACCAGAGCCAGCCCTGCCGGCAGCTCTCGGTCAGCAGGTCGCCCTCGTGCTCGCCCGGGTACCGCAGCGCGCCCTGCCAGTAGCTCCACACGGCCACGTTGCGCAGGTCGTCGTACCAGTCGACCAACCCGAACCGGCGGCCCAGCCAGCGCTGCTGGCCGGAGGCGTCGACCACCATCACCGCCCGTGCGTCCACCGGGGACGACTCGCCCCGCAGCTGGTACCGGACACCCGCGATCCGGTCGCCGTCGGTCAGCGGTTCCCGGACGGTGGCCCCCTCGACCACCTGCACGCCCAACTCCCGGGCCCGGTCCAGCAGCATCGCGTCGAACTCGGCGCGTCGGACCTGCCAGGCGTACTCGAAGCGGCCGCCGCGGACCTCCCGGAAGCGGAACGACCACGGCGCGCTCTGGTCGGCGCCCCACAGCAGGCTGCCGCCGTACTTGACCTGGAACCGCAGGTCGGCCATGCGATCGAGCACGCCCAACGCGGTCAGCGTCGGGACCACACCGGTGATCAGGGACTCGCCGATGTGATAGCGGGGAAACTTGTCGCGCTCCAGCAACAGGACCCGGTGCCCCTCCAGGGCGAGGAGGCCGGCCGTGCACGACCCGGCGGGGCCGCCGCCGACGACGACGACGTCGTACTCGGGAACGGGATGGCTCATGGCAAGCTGCTCCTCCTGCTCGCGTTCGCGGACCGCGCCGACGGCGGTCAGCCGGCCGGCGTGAACGCGACCGGCAGCCTCGTGAGGCCGCGGAACATCGTTCGTGGCTGGTAGGTCAGCCCCTCCGGGGCGGTGGCCGGCCGCAGGTCCGGCAGCCCGGCCAACGCGCCGAGAGCGGTCCGCAACTGCAACCGGGCCAGGTACGACCCGAGGCAGTAGCGCATCCCCGCGCCGAAGGACATCGACGGGATCGGGTCGCGGCGGATGTCGAACTCGTCCGGCCGGTCGTACCGCAGCGGGTCCCGGTTCGCCGCGCCGGCCAGCACCACCACGACGTCGTGGCGGCCCAGCAGCCGGCCGTGCAGCTCGACGTCGGCGGTCAACTGCCGGGTGTTCGACTGCACCGCCGGGTCGTAGCGCAGACACTCCTCGACGGCCGGTGCCACCAGCTGCGGAGCGCCGCGCAGCAGGTCCAGCTGGTCCGGATGGTTCAGCAGGCTCAGCAGCCCGTTGCCGACCTGGCTGGCGACCGTCTCGTGACCGGTGAAGATGAACGTGACCACGGTGCTGACGATCTCGTTGCGGCTCATCAGGCCGCGCCGGTGGGCGGCGAGCATCAAGGCCAGCAGGTCCTCGCCGTCGTCGCGCCGCGCGGCCAGCGCCTGCTCCACGTAATCGGCGAACTCGGCGATGGCCGCGTGGCCCTGCCGCATGTCCTCGGCGGAGGCACCTCGGTCGAGCGTCCGGCCCACCGCACGCGACCAGCGGCCGACCGCGTCCTCGTCGCCGTCCGGCAGGCCGAGCAGCCCGAGCACCGCGCGCAGCGCCAGCGGGTACGCCAGCTCGGCGACGACGTCCATCGTGCCGCGGGCCCGCGCCGGGCGCAGCAGGTCCTCGACGGTGGCGGCGATCACCGGTTCCAGCCGCCGCAACGCCGACGGGCTGAAGGCCGGGCCGACCACGCCACGCAGCCGGCCGTGGTCCGGCTCGTCCTGGAACAGGATGATGTCGCCGACGATCCGGCTGAGCAGGCCCGGCCCGACCAGATCCGTCCAGAACTGCCGGATGCCGGTGCGGGCGAACCGCTCGTCGCCGAGGACCGCGCGCACGTCGCCGAAGCGGGAGACGTACCAGACGTGATGCGCCCCCCGGTGCACCGGATCGTGGCGGAGCAGCCAGTGGTACGACGGGTACGGGTCCCGCCGGACATCGTCGGCGGTCGGGTCGAACGCGGTCACGGCGTCGGCCAGCACGAGGCACCCCTTCCAGTGGCTCGTCGCGCCGCCCGCCGGCCGGGCCGGCGGACGACGCGAGCCGGCTCAGCCCGAGACACGCTCGACGATGCGGCGTACCGTCTCCGCCGGCGTGGGCAGTGCGATCATCTCCTCGCGCACCTCCCGCGCCGCCGTACGCATCGACTCGTCCCCGATCAGCCGGCGCAGCAGGTCCGCGTCGACCTTGTCGGAGGTGCTGACCAGGCCGATGCCCCGCCGGCTGACCGCCTCCCGGGCGGTGTGCTGGAACTGGTCGCGCGGGTCGGGCGCGAGCAGTTGCGGGATGCCGGCGTTGATCGCCGTCATCACCGTGCCGCCGCCGCCGTGGTGCACGACCGCGGTGCAGGTCCGTAGCAGGGTGTGCAGCGGCGTCCAGCCGACCGCGCGCACGTTGCGTGGCAGGGTGCCCAGCGGGGTGATGTCGAGTTCGCCGAGTGCCAGCACGAAGTCCGCGTCCACCTCGGCGGCGGCGGCGATGATGGGCTCCACCGCGCCGATGCCGAACGCCTGCAACTCGATGGTGCCCATCGTGATGGCCACCTCCGGGCGGGGTGGCGTCGGCGGGAGCCGGTCGCCGAGAACCGCGCCACCGCCGTACGGCACCCAGCGCATGAACCAGCCCTCCGGCTCCGCCTCCAGCAGCAGGCTCGGCGGGAACGACTCGATCGTCACGCTCGGCTTGGGCAGGCTGACCTGGTGCTTCTCCATCAGGTCGGTGAGGAAGGAGGCGATCGAGGAGTGCATGCCGCGGGTACGCCACGCGCTCTGGTTGCGCTGGATGGCCGGCACTCCGGCGCGGGCCGCGGCGAGCAGGCCGACCGTCGCGCCCTGCTCGTAGACGACCAGGTCGGGCTTGAAGTCGTCGGCGAGGGCGATGGTGCGGTCCACCAGTGGGCGGTTGACCGCCGCGATCTGCACACCCCACTCCTCCAGGTCGATGGCCGGGCGGGTGGCGACCGTCTCGGCGAAGCGGGGGTTGTCCTTGGCCACCTGCTCGAAGACCTTGACGGCGCTGTAGTCCGGTGCGACGTCCACCACCTCCAGGCCGGCGGCGGCGGCCTTCTGGGTGTGCTCGGCGAGCGCGATCACCACGTCATGACCGGCCGTGCGGAAACCCCAGGCGAGCTGGATCAGCGGGAACAAATGACCTAGACCGGGAGAGGAGACGAACAGGACGCGCATGTCGGTGCCCTTCTGGGTCGGGTAACGGGCCGGCACGGTTCACCAGCCGGATCTGATCGTTTCGACGATGTGGGAACGGTCGTCCTCGGTGAGCCACCAGCCCACCGGGATGTAGACCACCCGGTCGGCCACCGAGTCCAGGCCGGGCAGATGGGCCCGCGACGACGACACGCAACTGTGCGCGTCGTTGCGGCGGGAGACGATGCTGCTGGCGATGCCGGCGTCGTGCAGCCGCCGCATGAACGCGGGCCGGTCGCGCACCTTCAACGGGTACATCCAGAACGACGGCTCCCGGTCGTCGGCGCGTTCGGTCTGCTCGACACCGTCGAGGCCGGCCAGCTCCTTGTCGTAGAAGGCGGCGTTCTCGCGGTGCCGGTGCACCAGCTCGTCGACCCGCTCCAGGTTGGACAGGCCGATAGCGCCGCCGATCTCGTTGAGGACGAACCGGTAGCCCCACTCGGCCACGTCGTAGTCGCCGGTGATCCGGTCCGAGGCCCGCTCGATGCCCAGCCACCGCCGCAGCCGCAGCCGGTCGTAGCGGTCGTCGTCGGGCAGCACCACGAAGCCACCACTGCCGGTGGTGAGGGTCTTGATCGCGCCGGTGCTGAACACGCAGACGTTGCCGTGCGTGCCGAGCGGGGTGCCCCGGTAGGTGGCCCCCCACGCCTGCGCGCAGTCCTCGACCACCAGCGGCCGGCGGCCGTACCGGGCCTCGGCCCGGTCCACGATGGCGCGGAGCCGGTTGAGGTCCACCGGGTACCCGAGCCAGTGCACGACCACGATGGCCCGGGTGGCCGGCGAGATCTTGGCCTCCAGGTCGTCGAGGTCGACGTTGAGCGTCATCGGGTCGACGTCCGCCCAGCGGACGCGCAGCCCGTTGGCGAGAATCGGCCAGTTGGTGCCCTCGAAGGTGAGCGGGGTGCTGAGCACCTCGCCCGGCTCCGTCCGCTCCGGTCCGTCCGGTCCGGGCCGGGCGGCGAGGCTGAGCGCCAGGTGCAGCCCGGCGGTGCCGCAGTTGACCGACACCACGCGAGGGTTGCCGAGGCGCTCACCCACGGCCGCCTCGTACTCGGCGACGGTCGGCCCGTGCTCCAGCCGGCCGCTGCTCAGCACGGCGGAGACGCGCGCGCCGACGTCCGGAGACATGGCGACCTTGGACAACGGGATCATGGCACCCCCTCAGTCTGTGCCACATGATTCTCAAGTGAACGATCGGAGGCAGTCAAGGGAGGGGTGCGCCGTTGGCCCTCGGAACAGTTCTTCGTGATTGCGGAACTCGTCCCGTCCGAGGTCAATGAGTTCAGAAATGTATATCGTCTGACGCGTTGCCGGACGTCGGGTCCGGCCTCGTGCGGGAGGTACCGGTGGCGTCGCTGCATGTCCGGCTCGGGCGGACCGGCCTGCGGGTCAGCCGGGTCGCGATCGGAACCGTCAACTTCGGCGGCCGGGTCGACGAGACGGACGCCCACCGGCTGCTCGACCACGCACTGGCCCGGGGCGTCAACCTGGTCGACACCGCCGACATCTACGGCTGGCGCGTGCACCGCGGCTGGACCGAGGAGATGATCGGTCGGTGGCTGGCCAAGGACCCGGCCCGGCGCGACGAGGTCGTCCTGGCCACCAAGGTGGGCAACCCGATGGGCGACGGCCCCAACGACCGGGGCCTGTCCGCGCGGCACGTCGTCGCCGCCTGCGAGGCGTCGCTGCGCCGGCTGCAGACCGACACCATCGACCTCTACCAGATGCACCAGGTCGACCGGGAGGTCGGCTGGGACGAGGTCTGGCAGGCCATGGAACAGTTGGTGGCCCAGGGCAAGGTCCGCTACGTCGGCTCCTCCAACTTCGCCGGCTGGGACCTGGTCAGCGCCCAGGAGACCGCCCGCCGGCACCGGCTGCTCGGCCTGGCCAGCGAACAGTGCGTCTACAACCTGGTCAGCCGGTACGTCGAGTTGGAAGTGCTGCCGGCCGCCGCGGCCGAGGGCATCGGCGTGCTGGCCTGGTCGCCGCTGCACGGCGGCCTGCTCAGCGGCGCCCTGCGCAAGCTCGCCGACGGCACGGCGGTCAAGTCCGCCCAGGGACGGGCCGCCGACGGGCTGGCCCGGCACCGCTCGGCGTTGGCGGCGTACGAACAGTTCTGCACCGAGATCGGCCGGGATCCGGCGGAGGTCGGCATGGCGTGGGTGCTGCACCGGCCCGGCGTGACCGCCGCCGTGGTCGGCCCGCGTACGCCGGCGCATCTGGACGGTGCCCTGCGTGCCCTGGACCGGCCGCTGGCGGTCGACGAGCTGGCCCGGCTGGACGAGCTGTTTCCGCCGCCGGGTCGGGGCGGCCCGGCTCCGGACGCCTGGATGTCCTGACCTGCCCCGCGCCGCCCGGCCGGGATCCCGACCACGGACGGAGCCGACGATGGCCCATCTCCTGTTCGTCAACGTGGCCAGTCACGGCCTGGTCTTCCCCACCCTGGCCGTGGTCACCGAGCTGGTCCGGCGCGGCCACCGGGTCAGCTACGTCACCGCGGGCGGCTTCGCCGAACCGGTCGCGGCGGCCGGCGCCACCGTCGTGCCGTACGCCTCGGAGATCATCGACGCGGACGCCGCCGAGGTGTTCGGCTCCGACGACCTCGGCGTCCGCCCACACCTGATGTACCTGCGGGAGAACCTGTCGGTCCTGCGGGCCACCGCCGCCGCGCTCGACGACGACATCCCGGACCTGGTCCTCTACGACGACTTCCCGTTCATCGCCGGTCAGTTGCTGGCCGCCCGGTGGGATCGCCCGGCCGGCCGGCTCAGCGCCGCCTTCGCCTCCAACGAGCACTACTCGTTCTCCCGAGACATGATCGACCTCGCCGGCACGATCGATCCGCTGGACCTGCCGGCGTTCCGTGACACCCTGCGGGAACTGCTCGCCGAGCACGGCCTGTCCCGGTCGGTGGCCGACTGCTGGCAGCACGTCGAGGATCTCAACCTGGTGTTCGTGCCGAAGGCGTTCCAGATCGCCGGCGAGACCTTCGACGACCGTTTCGTGTTCGTGGGGCCGTGCTTCGGGCCACGGCGGTTCCTCGGCCGGTGGACCCCGCCGGCCGACGACCGGCCGATCGTGCTGGTGTCGCTGGGCACCACGTTCAACGACCGGCCGGACTTCTTCCGCGACTGCGCGCGGGCGTTCGCCGGCCAGCCCTGGCACGTCGTGATGACCCTCGGCGGCCAGGTCGACCCGGCGCAGCTCGGCGAGCTGCCACCGAACGTGGAGGTGCACCGGTGGGTGCCGCACGTCGAGGTGCTGGAGCGGGCGGCCGTCTGCGTGACGCACGGCGGCATGGGCACACTGATGGAGGCGCTGCACTGGGGCCGCCCGCTGGTCGTCGTGCCGCAGTCCTTCGACGTGTGGCCGATGGCCCGCCGGGTCGACCAGCTCGGTCTCGGCGTGCTCCTGCCCGGGGAGAAGGCCGACGGGGATGCGCTGCTCGCGGCCGTCGACGTGGTCGCCGCCGATTCCGCGCTGGCCCGGCGGGTGGCGGCGATGCGTGCGCAGGTCCGGCAGGCCGGCGGCGCCGGCCGGGCCGCCGACGCGATCGAGGGGTACCTCGCCCGGCCTCGCTGACCACAGCGGTCCGGCGGCCCGCGCCGCCGGACCGGGCGTCGACGGCCGGGCGTCGCGTGCGGCCCGGCGGTGAACGGTCCGGACGCCGCGAGCCGGGGTGGGGGTCAGCCGGCGGCACGGACCGGATCCGCCGGTGCCGGGACGGTGCCGTCGCGGAGCTGACCGGGCAGCACCTGCTCGGTCAGCAGGGTGCGGTACCGCTTCAGGAGCGGCTCGCTGGGCGGCCGGACGGCCAGCCACGAGCCGACCAGCCGGGCACCCTCGATGTAGGTCGTGGAGTACGCCCGCCACAGCGGATCAGTCAGAAACGTGGCGATCTGCTCGGCCCGGTCCCGCGGCAGCAACAGCCAACGGTGCAGGTACGCCACCGCGTCGTCGACCGAGGCACCCCGGTCGTGCAGCAGGATCGCGGCGTCCTGGCGGGCCGGCATGAGCTGGTTGACCAGCCCGACCAGCTGCTCGACCAGTTCACCCTCGACGGTGACGCCCTCGTCGGCCAGCACCGCGCTGGTCCACCGACCCCACCCGGGCCCGAGCAGGGCCGCCGCGCCGTGCTCGGCGGTGCCCTCGGCCACCAGGCACTGTGGCGTGTTGACCAGGGCGATGCGGTGCTCGTCCTGGCCCCGCGCACGCACCAGGCCGGCCTCCTTGAGACAGTGCTCGACGTGGTGACCGGGGTACGCCTCATGGGTCGCCATCAACGGCAGCACGGCGATCGTGCGACCCGCCGTCTCGTTCAGCGTCACCGTGGAGCGGAACCCGCCGTGGTAGCGGTTGAACGCGTTCCACGGCCGGTCGCGAACCACCTCGATGTCGACCCGCTCGGCCTCCGGCAGCCCGAGCAGCGGCCGGGCCCGGTCGCGCAGCGCGTCGGCGACTGCCCGCACCGCCCCGGCCAGCCGCTGCGGCGGCACCACGTTGCGGGCGTAGAACGCCTCGACCCGGTCCATCAGCGGGCCGCTGCCGGGCAGCAGCTCGCCGATGGCCGCGTGCACCGCCGCGTACCGCTCCGGGTCGCCGAGCCCGACCTCGACGTCGAAGTAGGTCCGCACCTCGTCGAGGAAGCCGAGCGGTTCGCCGGCGGCCCGCCGGGCCGCGCACTCCACCGCGGTCACCTGGGCGACGAGGAACCGCCGGCGCCCGGCGTCGAGGTCCGCGTCGGGCAACCGGGCCAGCAGGTCGCCGGCCTGCGCGGCCAGCACCGCCGGCTCCGGGGCGGGCTCGGCGGCGACCCGGTCGGCCAGCGCCGGGTCGCCGAACCAGCAGTCGACGTAGCCGTCGACGAGCCGGCCCATCCGCAGGCCCAACGCGAGGTAGTCGGTGACGACGTCCTCGGTGCCGCTCATGCCGTACCTCCGCTGCGCCGCGGGTCGGCATTCTCCCGGCGTTGCTGGTTCGCTCGCTTCCGCGCGCTCACCGGCCCCCCTCCAGGCGCACCTCACCGAGGTCGGCCAGGCCACCGAGGGAGGGCAGGGGAGCCACGTCGCGCACCCGGGGGCCGCGCGGCGCGGCGTCCGTGGCCCGCCGGAACAGCAGGGGTACGACGGCGCCCGCGGCGAGCAGCCGACGCTGCACCTCCTGCCAGCGCGCCACGGCCTCCCGGGGATCGGCGGCGTCCAGCGCCTGCTCGACGATCCGGTCGATCTCCGGATCGTGGTAGCCGCCGGGACTGCCGGCGTCCACCAGCGGCTGGAGGAACGCCCGCGCGTTGCCGTACCCCCAGGGCGCGGTGCGTGACGCGGTGCTGACGTCCCAGCGCAGGGCCGGGGCGTCCGCGGTGCCGGCCAGCAGTGCCCGGTGATTCACCTCGTCCAGCGCCACCAGCCGCACCTCGACACCGGCCGCACCCAGGTCGGCCGCCCAGGTGCGGGCCAGCGCCAGGTCCTCGGCGGTGTCGGGGTGCACCGCGGTCAGGATGAGCCCGTCCGGGTGCCCGGCCGCGGCGAGCCGCTCGCGTGCGCCGCCGTCGGGGGGTAGCGGGTCGGCGAGCGGGTCCGGGGGTCGGTGGCCGTCGTTGCCCGGCGGCACCACCGTGTGCGCCTCGCGGATATCCGACCACGGGTCGGCGGCGCCGGCGATCCGTGCCAGCGCCGACCGGTCGATCGTGTCGGCGACCACCCGCCGCACGGTGGCCGAGCCGACCGCCGGGTTGGCCGGGTCGCGCAGGTTGAACACCAGGAACGGGTCGGCCCGGTGCCCGGGCACCGGGCCGACGGGCACGCCCCACGGCAGGTCGGCCTCGTCGGCGGCGAGCCGGTCGGCCAGCTGGCGTGGACCGCCGGTGGACACCCGGAACTCGACGGCGGCAAAGAGTCGCCGCCGCACCGGGTCGCTCTCCGGCCGCCAGGTCGGGTTCGGCTCCAGCCGGATCGCCGCCCCGGGCTGCCAGGAGGCGATCCGGTACGGACCGCTGGCGACCAGGTTGGCGTGCAGCTCGGGGCTGCCCGGCAGGTACGCGTCGTACTCGGCGGGGGCCGGGGAGGCGCAGCTCAGCGCGAGCAGGTCGGGAAAGTCCAGCGCCGGGCGGACGAGTTCGAGGACGACCGTCTCGTCGTCGACGGCGAACACGCCGGGCAGTTCGTGGGCGTCGGCGAAGGCCGCCAGCAGCGCGGCGGTGACCGGCTGGCCGGCGACCGCGTCGGCGTACTCGGCGCAGTACCGGTCCATGCCGCGCAGCGTGCCCCGGAAGTAGGCCAGGGCGGGGTGCCGGATGACCGGGTTGGCCAGGCGCTTGAAGCCGCGTACGACGTCGTGGGCGGTG
Organism: Micromonospora craterilacus; assembly: GCF_003236315.1. Taxonomy (GTDB): domain Bacteria; phylum Actinomycetota; class Actinomycetes; order Mycobacteriales; family Micromonosporaceae; genus Micromonospora; species Micromonospora craterilacus. The sequence continues at coordinate 37,232 of NZ_POTY01000001.1, read as the reverse complement.
ATCCGTCGCGGCTGCGGGGTGTCCCACCACACGTCCGGGCGCAGGTGCGCCACGTACGAGCGGTGGCTGGCACCGAGCCCGGCGTTGTAGGTCGAGGGCACGTCGACGGCCAGGTCACCGACCGGGCCGAGCGCCCGCCAGTCGGTCGGGTCGGGCGCCGCACGGTAGCTGACCAGCTGCCGCGTGGTCAGGCGCAGCAGCTGGCGCTCGGCCGGGGTCCAGGCGGCGGCCGGGTCGGCCTGGTGGACGGCGGCCGGGCCGAGCAGCCGCAGGAGGTCCTGCTGCCGGGTGTCGGGCCTGGTGGTCACTGCGCTGCGTGCCTGGGTCACGTCAGGACATCTCCTCGGCAAGGCGGACCATCGTCCGTACGCTGTGGTCGATCTCTTCCCGGGTGTTGAACAGGTGCGTGGTGATGCGTGCCGCGTAGTGCTGGTGCGGGGAACCGGGGACGTCGAACTCGGTCCATCGGGTCCAGATCCGGTGCTCGGTCTCCAGCCGCTTGACGAAGGTGATGAACTTCTTGATGTTCCAGGCGTCCTCCGGACGGCGGAACGGATTGAACGCGATCAGCGGCGAGCGCAGCCGGGGGTCGGCGCCGGGGGAGTACAGGGCCTCGACGCCGAAGCCCTCGATCAGCCGGCCGCGGGCGTACTCGGCGAGGTCCATCACGTACGCCTCGATCCGGTCCCGTCCGATGTCGTCCCACAGCTCGAACGCGCGGGCCAGCGCGGCGCCCCGGGCCAGGTTGGCGCTGCCCGCACTCTGCAGGTAGTCGCCCATGTTGTAGCTCTCCACCTCGGTGGCGGTGCGCGGCGGCGGGCTGCCCATCATCGGGTACCAGGTCGAGATGAGCGGCCAGAAGGTGGGCAGCGGCAGCGGGTTGGACTCGGGGACGACCTTGTTGCGGATGTAGATCAGGCCGGTGCCCAGTGGCCCGCACTGGAACTTCGAGCCGGAGCAGGTGATGAAGTCGGCACCGTAGTCGCGCAGGTTGACGTCGAGCATCCCGGGGATCAGCGCGCCGTCGATGACGGTGGTCAGGCCGTGCCGGTGGGCCAGCTCGCACAGCTGCCGGACCGGGAACATGGTGCCGGTGAACAGGGTGATCGCCGCGAACGACAGCACCTTGGTGCGCGGTGTGATCGCCGCCTCGACCAGCTCGACGATCTCCTCGGCCCGTACGTGGTGGCCCGACGGCGGGGTGACGGTGCGTACCACGATGCCGTGCCGGTTGCGCAGCAGGTTGAAGTTGGACAGCACCGAGTAGCACTCGTGGGTGGTGGTCACCACCTCGTCGCCCTCGCGCAGGTCCAGCCCGTGGATGACCCGGGCGACCCCCTCGGTGGCGTTGTGGCAGATGACGATCTCGTCCTCGTCCACTCCGAACGTCCGCGCGATGTAGTCCCGGTACTCGGTGAACATGGCCGGGCGGTAGACGTCGAGCAGCCCGCCGGTCCACTGCCGGGTGACGCGGTCGACGGTGTCCAGCACCTCGTACGGCATCGCGCCGACGGTGCCGGTGTTGAGGTGCACGGTCGTCGGGTCCAGGGCGAACAGTTCCCGGATGCGGGCCCACGACGCGGTGCGCAACGGGCTCGGTGACACCGACGCCGAGACGGCGGCCGGGCCCGGGGATTCCACGGTATGGCTCACGGCGATCCCTTCGTAGCCAATGGCGTGCCCGGGGGTCGTATGCACCCGGGCCGAAGACGAACCACCACCACTTTCTCAAGTGAATGGGGGCCCGACTATCGCGCAAGTTGCGGTAAACCCGCTCGGCCTCCCTGACACCCACTTCATTCAGGTATAGCATTCAGGACAGTGCACGCCGGGCAGTCCACGATCACGGGCCGGAGGGGATATGGACAGGTTGCAGTCGGCGCTGGCCCTGTATCAGGAGGCGATGGGCTACACGTACGCGGCCGCCCTGCGGGCGGCCGCGACGGTGAACGTCGCCGACCACCTGGTCGACGGACCGCGTACGGCGACCGAGCTGGCCGCCGCCACCGGCACCGACGCCGACGCGCTGCGCCGGGTGCTGCGGCTGCTCGCCGCGCGTGACGTCGTGCACGAGCGCGACGGCCGGTTCGCCCTCACCGACAAGGGTGCCGCGCTGCGCTCGGACTCCCCGGTGCCGGCACGGGCCGGCATCCTCATGTTCACCGACACCATGTTCTGGACGATGAGCCACCGGGTGACGGCCGCGATGGGGCCGGAGCGGCCCGCGTTCGCCGAGATCTTCGGCGGCTCGCTGGACGACTACTTCGACCACGACGCCGAGGTCGAGGCGCTCTACTACCAGGGCATGGAGACGGTCAGCGCGGCCGAGCACCGGATCCTCGCCCGCACCGGCCTGTTCCCCGACACCGGCACCGTCGCCGACGTCGGTGGCGGGCGGGGTGGCTTCCTGCTCACCGTCCTGCGGGAGCATCCCGGCCTGCAGGGAATCCTGCTGGACCGGGCCGAGGTGGTCGCCCGGCACCGGCTGGACGAGCCGGACGTGGCCGGGCGCTGGAAGGTCGTCGCCGGCGACTTTCTCAGCGAGGCGCCGCACGCCGACGTGCACGTGCTCAAGCGGATCCTGCACAACTGGGACGACGAGCACAGCGTCCGGATCCTGGCCAACTGCCGACGGGTCATGCCGGCGCACGGTCGGGTCCTGATGGTCGACGCGATCGTGCCGGAGGGCAACGACCCGCATCAGAGCAAGGAGATGGACTTCATGATGCTGGCCGCGCGTACCGGTCAGGAGCGCACGGCCGACGAGTTGGAGCCGCTGTTCGCGGCCGCCGGCCTGCGCCTGGAGCAGGTGGTGGGCACCTCGTCGGTGATGTCCGTCGCGGTCGGCGTGCCGGCCTGAGCAGGGAGAGAGGGCCGCAGACCCGTGCCGGACCACGACCCACGCCCCCGCCACGGCGGCACGTTGCGCTACTACGGCCCTGGCGGGCTCGACCACCTCGATCCCGCCGCGGCCTACTACGCCTTCTCCCACCAGGTGATCCGGCTGTTCGCCCGGCAGCTGTTCAGCTACCCGACCACCGAGGACGCCGGCGCGCTGGTGCCGGTCCCGGACGTGGCCGCCGAGCTGCCCACCGTCGCCAACGGCGGGCTCAGTGCGGACGGCCGGCGCTACACCGTCCGCCTTCGTGACGGGGTCTGCTGGGACACCAGCCCGCCTCGGCCGGTCACCGCCGGGGACTTCGTGCGCGGCTTCAAACGGATGGCGAACCCGGTGGTCGGCGCGGGCGCGCTGGCCTACTACACCAGCACCATCGCCGGGATGGCGGAGTTCGCCGAGGGCTACCGGGCCCGTTTCGCCGGCCGTACGCCCACCGCCGCGCAGTTGGCCGCGTACCAGAACGGCCACCACATCTCCGGCCTGCGCGCCGTCGACCACCGGACGCTGGTCATCGAGCTGCTGCGGCCCGCCAACGACCTGCTCAACCTGCTGGCGATGCCGTTCGCCTCGGCGGCACCACCCGAGTACGACGAACTGGTCCCGGACAGCCCGGACTTCGCCCGGCAGGTGCGTTCCAACGGGCCGTACCGGATCACCGGCTACGTCCCGGGCAGCCACCTCACCATGGACCACAACCCGGCCTGGCGGGCCGCCGCCGACCCGATCCGCCGCCGCTACGTCGAGCGGATCGACGTCCGGATGGCCCGGGTGAGCGACGAGCGGGTCCGCGCCGAGATCGCCAGCGGCCGGGCGGACCTGTCCTGGGGCGCCGCCGTCGGGCGGCCGCGCCGGCGCACCGAGGCCGACCGTGACCTCGGCTGGGCGCTCAACCCCTACCTCGCCTTCAACCTGCACAGCCCACGGGAGGGGGGCGCGTTGCGCCGGCGGGAGGTCCGGCTGGCCATCGCGTACGCCATCGACAAGGCGCGGCTGGTCCGGTTCTTCGACGACATGAACATCGGCACGGTGACCCGTCCCGCGCACACCGTCATCCCACCCGGCAACGTCGGCCACCGTGAGTACGACCCGTACCCGACGCCGGGCGACCGGGGCGACCGCGCGCGCTGTCGGGAGTTGCTGGCCGAGGCGGGTTACCCGGACGGGCTGACGCTGACCATGATCTACCGGATCGACGCGGTGCACGGCCAGGTGGCCAAGGCGATCGCCGAGGACCTGACCGCGGGCGGCGTCGACGTCCGGCTGGTGGAGATCGACCGGACCGACGAGTACTACCGCATCCTGCAGGATCCGAAGCGCGCCGCGGCGGGGGACTGGGACATCACCCCGGCCGCGTTCATGCCCGACTGGTTCGGCAACAACGGCCGGTCGTACGTCCAGCCGATGTTCCAGTCCCACACCGCCGTCGGCACGGCGAACTACGGCGGCTACCTCAACCCGGTCGTCGACGACCTGATCGACCGGGCACTGTCCGCGCCGACCGAGGTCGAGGCGGCGGAGCTGTGGCACCAGGTCGACCGGCAGGTCCTCGCCGACGTGGCGATCGTGCCGATCCTGGTCTGCGAGCCGACCATCGAACACCTGACCAGCGCCCGGGTCCGCGACGCGATTCCGCTCCCGCACGTCGACCGCTGGTACGACGCGGCCAACCTGTGGCTGGACCCGCCGGACTGATGGCGGCCACTAATGTCGTCACGGCTAATAGCAGGCTTGAATGATATAAGTAGGTTCTGTAGCTTGATCCGGGCGAGTTTTCGCGATTCGGCTGCCCGAGTTCGCCTGTGACGCGACGGGAGAGAGCATGACAACCAACCCAGCGCTGGCCATCGAGACCCATGAGCTGGTGAAGGTCTACGGGGAGACGCGCGCCGTCGACGGTTTGGACCTGGCGGTACGCACCGGGACGATCCACGGTGTCCTGGGCCCCAACGGTGCCGGCAAGACGACCGCCATCAAGATGCTCACGACCCTGCTGCGGCCGACCTCCGGCACGGCCACGGTCCTCGGCCATGACGTGGTGCGCGAGGCATCGGCGGTGCGCCGCCGGATCGGCCTGACCGGGCAGACCATGGCGCTCGACGAGGACATGACCGGCCTGCAGAACCTGATCCTGGCCGGCCGCCTTCAGGGGCTGCGGCACGGCCCGGCGCGCGCCCGCGGTGAGCAACTGCTGGCCGCGTTCGATCTGACCGAGGTCGGCAACCGCCTGGTCAAGACGTACTCCGGTGGCCAGCGTCGGCGCATCGACGTGGCCGCGAGCATGGTGGTGACGCCCGAGCTGCTGTTCCTCGACGAGCCGACCACCGGTCTCGACCCGCGCAGCCGCAGCGAGGTCTGGCAGATGATCCGGGACCTCGTCCGGGACGGTGGCACCGTCCTGCTCACCACGCAGTATCTCGACGAGGCCGACCACCTGGCCGATGAGTTGACGCTGATCGACCAGGGTCGCCTGGTCGCCCGGGGCACCCCGCCGGAGCTGAAGGCCAGTCGCGCCGAAGGTGTGCTGGAGGTGCAGCTCGTCGATCCCGCGCGCCGCGCCGAGGCGGGCGCGCTGCTCGCCGGAGCGATCGGCGCCAGCGTCGAGCCCGACTCCGACTCCAACCCGTCGCGGCTGTCGGTGAAGATCGCCGACGCCGACCGGGCCGCCCGGGCCCTGGGCGAGTTGGCCCGCGCCGGCATCGGCGTCGAGGACTTCAGCCTCGGCAAGCCCTCACTCGACACGGTGTTTCTCGCGCTCACCGGTCACTCCACGCTCGACGGCACCCGAGAAGAAGAAGCAGAGGTACCGGCATGACGTCATCCAGCACGGAGGCTCGGCCAGCCGCAGCCGAGATCTTCAGCCGGTCGGTGGCCGGCGCGCAACGACCGCCCGCCCCGGGCCCGCTCTTCGCCTGCCGCACGTTTGCCTGGCGGACGCTCATCAAGCTCAAGTACGTGCAGGACCACCTGGGTACCGCCGTGGTCTTCCCGGTGATCCTGACGCTGGTCTTCACCTACCTGCTCGGTGGCGCGATCGCCGGATCGCCCCGGGAGTACCTCCAGTTCTTCCTGCCCGGCGTTATCGTCCTGTCGCTGGTGGCGTCGAGCATGATGAGCGCCCTCACGCTCAACCGGGACATCGCGACCGGCATGTTCGACCGGGTGCGCAGCACCCCGATCTGGCAGCCCGCGGTACTGGTCGGCACGATGGGCGGCGACGTCCTGCGATACGCGTTGACCTCGGTCGTGCCGCTGGCGCTGGGCCTGCTGCTCGGCTTCCGTCCGGACGGCGGCTTCTCCGGGGTGCTGCTCGCGCTGCTCTACCTGCAGCTCTTCACCTTCAGCGTGAGCTGGTTGTGGATGTTCTTCGCGGTGCTGATCCCCCAGCCGACAGCCGCGGCCGGCATCGTCAACCTGCTCCAGTTCATCCTGCTGTTCGGCAGCAACATCCTGGCGCCGCAACAGACCATGCCGGGCTGGCTGGAGGCGGTGGTGAAGCTCAACCCGGTCACCCACGCCGCGACCACCACCCGTGGTCTGATGCACGGCGACCTGGCCTCGGGCGACCTGGGAGCCGGCCTGCTGGCCTGCGCCGTCCTCGTCGTCCTGTTCGCGCCGCCGACCGTCCTGCTCTACAGCCGTAAGCAGCGCTGAGCGCTGAGCGGCGCCCGGCCCCGGTTCCTCGTCCGAGGGTACCGGGGCCGCTGGCCGGTGGCGGTGATCCGTTCGGGTGGCCGGCCGCAGGAGGCACGACGACGGCCCGGCCGGAGGTGTGGTCCGGCCGGGCCGCCGTCGGTAGCTGTGGGCGGGCGCCCGTTCAGGAGCCGGAGCTCACCAGGGCCGCCCAGGTCTCGGCGCGTTCCTGGGCGATCCGCATCATCTCGGGGCTCGGCTCGAACTCGGCGGCGGCGTCCTCGGGGATCGGCCCGCCGGACAGGTCGCCCCGCAGGAACATGCCCAGGAAGTCGAGGGCCATCTCCCATCCCACGGCCACCTCGACGAGCATCTCGTCGGAGACCGTGGCGTGCTCCAGTTCGAGTAGCGTGCCGGTGCCCTCCTCGCTGAGCCGCAGTTCCACCTCGCTGTCCGGCTTGTCGCCGTAGATCCAGCCGAGGGTGAGCCGGCGCGGCGGCTCGCAGCGGAGGATGTCGCCGTGGGCGTTGCCCTGGAGAGCGAAGGTGCCGCCCTGCCGTAGGTCGCCCTTCGGCTCGATGAACCAGCGGTTGATCCGGTTCGGGTCGGTGCAGGCGCTCCAGACCTCCTCGATGGGAGCGTCGTAGCGCTGCCGGATGATGATGCTGCGGGCCTCGCCGGCCGGGATGGACCGCTGGCCGAGCACCCGCTCGGTCGGCTGACCGGAGGCCACCGGGTTGTTGAGGTCGGTCACTACGACGTGGCCTCCTCGATCTTCGTCTGGAAGGACGCGAGGATGGTCGGCCAGCCCTTGTCCATGCCGTTGCGCACCCGCTTGGCGTGCTTGGTGCCCATCCGGTCGAAGTGGGTGTGCTCGACGTCCACCCGGGTCTTCTTCTGGCCGTCCGGCACGAACGTCACCGTGAACTCGCTGGCGTTGTCCGGGTCGATGCGGCCGAAGCCGTTGAGGCGCCAGCCGACGGCCAGCGTGTCCGGGCCGTCCACCTTGCGGATCAGACCGAAGGTGTGCTCCTCGCCCTGCTCGTCGATCTCGTAGAGGCGTCCGCCGGTCTTGGGGTCGACGCCCAGGGGGGCGCCGACCTTCGTGGTGCGGAAGTTCTTCGGCCACCACTGTGGGAAGTCTTCCAGGAAGACCTTGAAGGCGGTCTTGCGGTCGGCCTTGACCGTGACGCTGTGCCGGACGAAGGGATCGTAGTTCGGGGGTTTCGGCTTCCTGGTGGCGGTGCTCTTGGCCGCCGTGCTCTTCGCCGGCACGGTCTTCTCCTGTGGCATGTCTCGTCCTCACTGTCGCTGTGCGGAAGACGGGCGGTCTGTCGAGGTCCGCTGCCCGGTCCTCCATAAGTCGGCACAAACGTAAGCACCAGTTTATACGTTGTCCGCTCGATCGGCCGGGTGGCACGGGTGAACACTCGCGCTCAGTCGCCCCACCGCAGGTACGCCGGCGCTGGCCGGCCGGGAATCAGGCGCAGCGGGGCGTGGTCCAGGCCGAACACCTCCCGCATCGCGACGTTCTCGCCCGGCCACTTCGGGTTGTCCAACTCGTCGAAGGCGACGATGCTGCCCTTGGTGAGGTGCGGCCGGATCGCCTCCAGCACCGCCTTGGTCGGCTCGTAGAGATCCAGGTCGAAGTAGGCCAGCGCGATGACCGTCTGCGGGTTCTCCGCCAGGTAGCGCGGCACCGTCTCCCGGACGTCCCCCTCCACCAGCACGCTGCGCTGGGTCACGTGGCCGAAGAACTCGCTGCGCTCGTGGGCCTCCAGGACCTCCTGAAGGTACGCAGGGTAGCCGCCGGGTGTGGCGAAGCGTCCCTGGTACGCGGTCGGGCCGACCATGTCGACCTCGTGGACCTCGGGGAACCCGGTGAAGGTGTCGAAGCCGATGATGCGCCGCAGCGGGTTGTACGGCTCGTAGAGGCCGCGCAGGGCGGTGAAGGCGGCGAGGTGGCGGCCGAACCGGACGCCGAACTCCATGATCACGCCTGGCACGTCCAGGACCTCGCGGTAGAGGTGGTCCATGGACAGCAGATCGGTTATCTGGTGCCGGCGCAGGAAGAGGGGAAGGTTGTTGACCAGTTCCTCGGTGGGGATGGGGGAGTTGGTCAGAAGCTTCGTCAGGCGCTGGGTTGTATCCGTCTCCTCGGCCGAGTCGTGCACGAACGCACGCAGGTCCTGGCCGTCACCGCTGCCCATCCAGTGCCTCCCGATACGTAGATCACTTTATTGTTTCAAGCGTAGTTGAGCGGGGTTGGGTGGCACAACATGCCAGGATCGCCGGTGGGGGCAGGTCCGCAAGCTAGACCAATGTAGATCGACTCAAGCATGTGCTAGATATGAGTCAAGTTGATGAGTCTTCCTGCTGACCCTCCCCGGAAAGGCAAGTGATCGACGTGCGTGTGCTGTTCGCCAGCCTCGGGACACACGGCCACACCTACCCCCTGCTGCCGCTCGCCGCGGCCGCCCGCGACGCGGGCCACGAGATCACCTTCGCCACCGGTGAGGGTTTCGCGGACACCCTGCGCGCCCAGGGCTTCGACCCCGTCGCGACTGGGATGCCGGTCTTCGACGGCTTCCTGGCGGCGCTGCGGATCCGCTTCGACACCGACAGCCCCGAGGGGCTGACCCCCGAGCAGCTCAGTGAGCTGCCCCAGATCGTGTTCGGCAACGTGATGCCACAACGCATCTTCGACGAACTCCAGCCGGTGATCGAGGGGTTCCGCCCCGACCTCGTCGTACAGGAGATCAGTAACTACGGCGCGGGCCTGGCCGCGACCAAGGCGGGGATCCCGACGATCTGCCACGGCGTCGGTCGGGACACCCCGGACGAGCTGACCGGGTCCATCGAGGAGGAGGTTGGGCGGCTCGCCGCGCGACTCGGTATCGACCTGCCACCGGGGCGCATCGACGCGTTCGGTAACCCGTTCCTCGACATCTATCCGCCGTCGTTGCAGGACCCGGCCTTCCGGACCCGGGCCGAGCGGTACGAGCTGCGCCCGGTTCCCTTTACCGAGCGGACGGATGTGCCGAGCTGGGTGACCTCGGGAGACAGGTCGCGCCCACTGGTGTACCTGACCCTGGGCACCTCCAGCGGCGGCACCGTCGAGGTGTTGCGGGCCGCCATCGACGGGCTGGCCACGCTGGACGTCGACGTTCTCGTGGCCAGCGGTCCGTCCCTCGACGTCACCCACCTCGGCGAGGTGCCGGCGAACGTGCGGGTCGAGCCGTGGGTGTCGCAGGCCGGGCTGCTGCCGCACGTCGACCTGGTGGTGCACCACGGTGGCAGCGGGACCACGCTGGGCGCGTTCGACGCGGGCGTGCCGCAGCTGTCCTTCCCGTGGGCCGGCGACTCCTTCGCCAACGCCCAGGCGGTCGCCCAGGCCAAGGCCGGTGACCACCTGCTGCCCGACGCCATCAACTCTGAGGCCGTGGCGAGCACCGCGAAGCGGCTGCTCTCCGACGAGAGCTACCGGACCGCGGCGAAGGCGGTCGCCGCCGAGATCGCGGCGATGCCGGCGCCCGAGGAGGTGGTCCGCCGGCTGCCGGAGTTCGCCGAGCGACGGACCAACTGATCGCCGTGCGGCACCGGGGCCGGCGCCGGGCGCGGCGACGCGCGGTGACCGACCGCCCGGTGCGGCCAGGTCAATGCGGTTCGCGGTACGTCGGCGAGCCGGCGCCGCCTCCAGACCGGGGGACAGGTGCGCCTCCAACCGGGCCGACGCCTGGCGGCCGCCCGGACTGCGCCGCGGTGACGCTCGTGATCATGCCCGGGTCAGCCAGGGGCGGCGCGGCCCGGAGCGGGTCCGTGCGGGTGGACGGGTTCATCGGCGCGGCCTGGCCCGCGCGCGGTCGGCTAGTCGCCCGCGTCGCCGGCCGGACGGCGCGGTCGGCGGCCAGCCCGCCCCTCGCCGCTCTCGGCCTGCCGCCGGATGCGACCCCGTGCGATCTCCGTGCCCAGGGCGTCGAGGCGCTGGCTCCAGAAGCCCCGGTAGCGCTCCAGCCAGTGGTCCAGCTCCTGCAGCGGCGTCGGATCGACGGCGTAGAGCCGCCGGGTGCCCTGCGGGCGCACGGTCGCGAAGCCGTTCTCGCGCAGCACCCGCAGGTGCTGGGAGACGCCGGGCTGGGAGATGCCGAACTCGCGCTGCACGATCGCGCCGACCTCGCCGGCCGACATCTCACCGTCGGCCAGCAGCTCGATGATGCGCCGGCGGACCGGGTCACCCAGGATGTCGAACGCGTGCACGGGTACGACAATATCAGACTGGGGTTATAGAAGCGGCAGGTTCGGCTGTCGTAGTTCCGTCGACGCCGATCCAGATCGCCGCCCGGCGGTGAGCCCGGGTGGCGCCGGGAGGGGGATTGGTGTTCGGACCGGAGCACGCAGAGGTGTATGAGGCGGCGTACCGCGGCCGGGGCAAGAGCTGGCAGGCGGAGGCGGCCGACGTGGCGGACCGGATTCTCGCCGTGCGTCCGGGTGCGGCCCGGCTGCTCGACGTCGGCTGCGGCACCGGGGCGCACCTGGAGACGTTCGCCGGCCGGTTCGCTCACGTCGAGGGCGTCGAACTGGCCCCGCCCATGCTGGAACTGGCCCGTCGCCGGCTGCCCAGGGTGCCGCTGCACGCCGGTGACATGCGCGACTTCCGTCTCGGCGTCACCTTCGACGCGGTGACCTGCCTGTTCACCGCGATCAACTTTCTCGGCACGCTGGCCGAGATGCGGGCCGCCGTCGCCGCGATGGCCGCGCACCTCACGCCGGGGGGCGTGCTGGTGCTGGAGCCGTGGTGGTTCCCGGAGCAGTTCATCGACGGCTACGTCGGCGGCGACCTGGTGCGGGAGCCGGACCGTACGGTGGCCCGGGTCTCGCGCTCCACCCGGCAGGGTCGGGTGACCCGGATGGAGGAGCGTTGGCTGGTGGGTGACGCCTCCGGAATCCGCGAGTTCAGCCAGGTCGGTCTGCTCACGATGTTCACTCGCGAGGAGTACCTGGAGGCGTTCGCCGCCGCCGGCTGCGAGGGCTCGTACGAGGCGGGCTGGCTGACCGGCCGGGGGCTTTTCGTGGCTACTCGTACCGGTGGGTACGCCACCCGGGGAACGGGCTGACCGTACCGTCTCCTCGGCGTCGAGCCACCACTTTCCGGAGCGTCGAACCGGCCGATAGGACGGTGACCACGCCATTGTTGGCGTGTCATTGTCGCATTGGCTGCAACCAATTCGCAAGGTGCCGGAAATTTGCGTGGCGGACGGATTGATCCCGTTTCGTTGGCAGATATGAGTCGGAAATGTTACGGACTCACCGGGCGGCGCGGCCTTCCCATCCGAGGAGCGACGTGACACACACCGACGCACGACCGCATCAGCTGCCAGCACTTACCGGATACCGCTTCTTCCTCGCCCTCACCGTGGCGACGGTCCACCTCATCTTCACCTCCCAGCTCTTCGCCGACGACGCGCTGCAACTCGGGTTGGGGCTCACCACCCCGCTGGCGTCGGCCGCCCTGGCCACCTTCTTCACCCTCAGCGGCTTCGTCCTGACCTGGTCGGCACCAGCGGGGGACACGGCCAGGCGGTTCTGGCGCCGCCGGTTCTGGAAGATCGTGCCGCTGCACGCACTCGCCTGGGGCGTCGCGGTGGCGTTCGTCCTGATCGCCACCGCGCCGTCACCGGTCAGCGGCTTCTCCGCCGACCTCGAGCCGGGACCGGCGGTGGCGAGCCTGTTTCTGGTGCAGGGGTGGGTGCCGTCCTGGGACTACCTGTTCTACCTGAACGCGCCGGCCTGGTCGATCTCCACCGAGGCCTTCTTCTACCTGCTGTTCCCGTTGCTGCTGCCGCTGGTCCTGCGCATCCCGACCGAGCGGCTGTGGCGGTGGTGCCTCGCGATCGTCGGCGGGATCCTGCTGATCTCGGCGCTGAGCCCGCTGCTGCCCGGCGCCCCCCAGCTGAGCTGGCTGCCGTTCAACCTCAACGAGTACTGGTTCGTCTACACCTTCCCGCCGGTGCGGCTGCTGAACTTCCTGCTCGGCATGGTGCTGGCGCGGATCGTCCAGGCCGGCCGGTGGCGACGGGTCGCCCGCTGGAAGCTGATCACCGGAACGATCCTCGCCTTCCTGGTGACACCGATGCTGCCGTTCACCTTCATCTTCAGCGCCGCGTTGTTCCTGCCGCTGTTCGCACTGGTCGCGAACCTGGCCCAGGCGGACCTGGAGGGCCGCGGACGGGTGCTGCGCTCCCGGGCGCTGGTCATGCTGGGCGACGCGTCGTACGCGCTGTACATCATCCATTTCCCGATCATGCTGATCATCCGGCACCTGGTCGGCGCGGACCAGCGGTTCGGCGCCGGGGCGGGCTTCCTGATCGCCGGCGCGATGCTGCTGGCGTCGACCGCCGTCGCGGTCGGCCTCTACCGCTGGGTGGAGGAGCCGCTGCGCCGCCGCTACGCCAAGGCCCGCACCGCCGGCCGCCGGCCCGACCTCGATTCCGGTCCCGCCACCGTCCTGCACCAGCAGGCCTGACCGCCTCCGTCTTCCCGGCCCGGGACCACTCACGGGCCGGGAAGACGGATGCCGCACCCAGGTCTAACGGACGACCAGCCCGTCGTCGGCCTGCGCCGTCCACCACGGGTTGCGCCGGGCCCACTCGACGGTCGCGCGCAGGCCGGTCTCCAGGGGCGTCTCGGCCCGCCAGCCGAGCAGCGCGGCGGCCTTGGCGCAGTCCGGGACACGGCGCGGGATGTCCTGGTAGCGGGTGCCCAACCCGGCCCCGGTGTCCGCCGTCTGCGCCGGTACCGGCACCCCCGCCACCACGCCGGCCAGCCGGATCGCCTCGGCCACGGTCGTCTCCACGCTGCTGCCGATGTTGAAACACTCGCCGACCGCCCGGGGGTGTCCGGCCGCCAGCAGGGTCGCCTCGGCCGCCTCGTCCACCCAGGTGAAACAGCGGGTCTGCCGGCCGTCGTCGTACACCACCGGCGGGTCGCCGCGCAGCAGCCGGGCGATGGTCCGGCTCAGCACGTACGCCGGCCGCTGGCGCGGGCCGTAGACGTTGAAGTAGCGCAACACGGTGACCGGCAGGCCCTCCTGCCGGTGGTACGCGAACGTCAGGTGCTCCGCCGCCGCCTTGCTCGTCGAGTACGACCACCGGTCGGTCGCCGTGCTGCCGAGCACCCGGTCGTCGTCCTCCCGCCACGGCACCCGAGGGTTGCGCCCGTACACCTCGCTGGTGCTGGAGACCAGCACCCGGGCCCCGGCCCGCAGGCCGGCCCGCAGCGCGTTGCGGGTGCCGTCCACGTTGATCTCGACCACGTCGAGCGGCCGGGTGAGGTACCGGTCGACGCCGACGACCGCCGCGAGATGGTAGAGCTCGTCGACGCCGTCGGCGGCGGTCGCCAGCGCCTCGGCGTCGCGCACGTCGCCACGCACGTGCCGGACCCCGGCGGCCACGTCGGCCAGGTCCGGCGGCGGATCGGCGGGATCGTAGACGACGACCTCGTCGCCGCGCCCGAGCAGGCGCTGGACGACGTGACCGCCGATGAAGCCGAAGCCACCGGTGACCAGAGACCTTGGCACCGTCTCACCTCCCGATACCGCGATAGGCGAAGCCGAGCCGATGCAGCTCGCGGATGCGCGCCGGCGCCAGGTGCATGCGCCCGTCGAAGACCAGGCAGGGGCTGTCCACCCGAGTGGCCAGGGCACCGAAGTCGAGTTCGTGGAACTGGCGGTGCCCGGCCAGGAAGGCCAGACAGCCCGCCCCGGCCACCGCCTCGTCGAGGCTCGCCGCCGGAGTGAGGTCGAACCGGGCCGCGATCTCCGCCGGGTCGGCCAGCGGGTCGAAGATCCGGATCCGGAACCCGGCCTCGCGCAGCGCCGACACCACCCCCCGGACCGGGGTGTTGCGGACGTCGCCGGTGTCGTTCTTGAACGCCGCGCCGAGCACGGCGACGGTGGTGTCCGACCGGTCCCGGCCGAGCTTGAGCAACTCGTCGGCGATCAGCGAGGCGGTGTAGCGGGGCATGTCGTCGTTGACCGCCCGGGAGGTCTCCACCGTCCGCAGCGACACGCCCCGGCGCCGACCGTCACGCCAGGCCATCCACGGGTCCTTGGTCAGGCAGGAACCGCCGACACCCACCCCGGGCATCAGCAGGTTCACCATGCTGCCGCCCTTGGGCAGGGTGTTCGCCGCGCCGATCACGTCCAGGACGTCCACGCCGAGTGCCGCGCAGTACCGGGCCAACTCGTTGGCGATCGCCACGTTCGCGTCGATCCACCAGTTGGTGGTCAGCTTGACCACTTCGGCAGCCTCGGCCGACGGCACCTGGTGGACGTCGACGCCCAGCGCGGAGCGCCAGAACCGTTCGGCCGCCGCGGCGGAACGGGGACCGATCCCACCCACCACCACCGGCAGGGCGCGCACCTGGGCCAGGGCCACCCCCTCGGCCAGCCGTTCCGGGCAGAAGGCCAGCCCGAAGTCGCATTCGCGCACCAGCCCGCCGCGCTCCAGCAGGGGAGCGACGAGGGTCCGCGTGGTGCCGGGGGAGACCGTCGACTTGACGATCACCAACTGCCCGGCGTGCAGCCGTCCGGCGATCTGCTCGCAGGCCGCCACGAGCTGGTCGGCGACCATCTCGCCCCGCGGGTCGGTCGGCGTGCCCACGGTCACCAGGACCACGTCGACCCCGGTCACCGCGTCGTACGACGTGCTCGCGGTCAACCGTCCGGCGGCGGTGAGGTCGGCGACGGCGGCGGCGAGGCCGGGCTCGGGCAGCCGGCAACGGCCGGCCCGCAGGTCGGCGACGGTGGCGGGGTCGCTGTCGATCGCCACCACCTCGGCGCCGCGCTCGGCGAGAGCGACACCCAGGCAGGTGCCGACGTAGCCGGCGCCGGCGACGGCGACCCTCAGCGGGGACGCCCGGCCGAGGTCGGGAACGAACGGCATGATCGCCCGGCACCGCCTTCCTGTTCGTGGCCTGGTGGTTCCGTCACCACCGTGCGGAGTTGCCCGTACGGCCCGGTCACGCGGTGGCCAGCGTGCGGCGACCGAGCGGTCGGGACGGTCCCGACCAGCGGTTCGACCCGGACCGCCCGGTGAACGTCTCGACCAGCCGGCACACCGGCCCGATCGCCAACGCCGGCGGGTCGGTGGGTCTGGGCGGCTCGACCTCGATCCGGGCGCTCGCCCGGCCGTCGCGGGGCAGCAGCAGGTCCGCGGCGCCGACCAGGTAGCTGGTGGGCTCCTCGTCCACCAGGGCACGGGCCACCGTGCTGTGACTGCGGACCAGGACCGCCCGGGCGTGGTACACGCCGGGACGGGCCACCACCGGCACGCCCGCGCCACCGGCCGAGACCGCCCAGGCCGTCGGCGAGTCGGTGGCCTCCCCCTGGGGCCGCAGGCCCACCAGGACGAGGTCGCCGGGTGCGCTGTCCGGCAGGTGCAGCGTCAGCCGGGGACGGATGACCTCGGTGGTGACCCTGCGCAGCGACTCCGCGAGTACGTGGCAGGGCCGCCCGGCCAGCAGCCGCGCCAGCTGGCGGAAGTGCCCCGGCGAGGTACCGACGAGGCGGGAGAACTGGGTGGTGAACGTGCCGGCGCTGGTGTAGCCGACGTGACCGCTGATCGCGGTCACCGTAAGGCCGGAGTGCAGCAGCATCCGGCGCGCCTCCGCCATCCGCAGCGCGGCGAGGAACCGGGCCGGGGTCATCGAGGTCACGTCCCGGAAGAGCCGGTGGAAGTGGAACGGGCTGAAGGGGACCACCCGGGCCAGATCGGCCAGCTGGAGTGGCTCGGCGAGATGACCGCGCATGTAGTTGATGGCCCGCGCCGCGGCTGCCTCGCGGGAGTGGTCGACCGTGCTCCGCGTAACGCCTGGCGTCGATTTCACAAGAACTCCCTGGGCAGTCGTTCGGGCACCGCTGTGGAGTGTGCGCGGTCGTCCTTGAAGTTTTCTTGATGCCCAGGGTGCCGTGGTTGTCCCGCAATTCGGGAACCAGCCGAGCAAGATGAGAGAAGTAACTCCGATGATCGCCGTGAAACATGGTTTGGGTACTGGCACGGCGACGGAGGCTCCGGTCGGGGGGCCAGTTTTTTTCGTGGAGTCTATTTGTCGACCGGGTCGGAATCATTGCAGATGACGCGCGTCAGGAGTACGCCATGCCCGTCAATTGGCGAACCATTCGTCAATACCTTCTGACACCGGCAATGGCCGAGACCAGCTTCGCCACCCGAGGTTTCCACGCTCGGGACGAGGCGAGCCGCGAGCGGCTGGAGTCCGTCGGCGTCCACTTCCTCACCGGCTACGGACACGCCATGGCCGAACGCGGTCCCGCCGAGACCACGGACCGACTCGAGACCGTCGAGCCGGACATGCGCGGCTTCGCGTACGAGGGCGCGGCGATGGGCTTCGCCGTTCTGGACGGGCTGACCGGCGGCAGCCGGGTGGCCCGCTTCCTCGCCGGACCGGCCGACCGGCACGTCTACATGGTCCACGTCGGAATGGGCTGGGCGATGGCCCGGCTGCCGCGCTGGCGTCGGCGGGCCGTCCAGCCGACCGACCGCCTGCTGGGCTGGCTCGCCCTCGACGGGTACGGCTTCCACCAGGCGTACTTCCACACCGCGCGCTACGTACGGGAACACCACCGTGGCCACGTCGGGCCGTGGCCGGGGGATCCCGCCGGGCGGTGGACCGGTCAGGTGGTGGATCAGGGCATCGGCCGGGCGCTGTGGTTCGTGGCGGGTGCCGACCCGGACCGGGTGGCCGACACGATCGACCGGTTCCCCGCCGAGCGGCGCGAGGACCTGTACAGCGGCACTGCCCTCGCCGCCACCTACGCCGGCGGCGCCTCCCGCGAGGTGCTGCTCCGGCTGGCCGTACGTGGTGCGGCCCACGCGCCGGCGATGGCCCAGGGCAGCGCGTTCGCGGCCCAGGCCCGGGGGCGCGCCGGCCTGACCACGGAACACACCGGGGTCGCCACCGAGGTCTTCTGCGGCACGCCTGCGGCGCAGGCGGCGAAGGTCACCCAGACCGCGCTGGACGGCCTCGACCACGACGGGCCCGTCCCGGCCTACCTGGTGTGGCGGCAGCGGATCGCCGAGCAGTTCGTGACCTTGGGGAGGTGCTGACCCTTGTCGACAATATTGAGAGTGCTCCGCCGGCAACTGGCCGGGGTGGTCGCGATGGTGCTGCTCATCGGCACCTACGTGGTCGTCCGGCTGCCGGAGGCGAGCGCCGACGAGCGGCGTGAGATGTCCCAGCCCTACCGGTTCACGCCCCTGTCGCTGTCCATGCCGGGCGGTCTGCCACAGCAGTCGATCCGCCAGGTGAACGGCGCGTACCAGCACCTGGCGGCGTGGATCTCCTCGGTGGGCGCGGGCATCGCGATCAACGACCTCGACGGCGACGGGCTCGCCAACGACCTGTGCATCACCGATCCCCGCATCGACCAGGTCGTGGTGTCCCCGGCACCGACCGTCGGCGCGGACCGCTACCAACCGTTCGTGCTGGACCTGGCACCGTTGCCGACCAACCCGCACATCGCCCCGATGGGCTGCCTGCCCGGCGACCTCAACGGCGACGGCCGCACCGACCTGCTGGTCTACTTCTGGGGCCGGACGCCGGTGGCGTTCCTGGCCCGGGCCGACGCGACCGGCCTGTCCCGGGACGCCTACCAGGCGGTCGAGCTGCTGCCCGACCGGGTGCCCGCCGGAGCCACCTACACCGGCCCGAAGTGGAACACCAACGCCGCGACGCTGGCCGACTTCGACGGCGACGGCAACCTGGACATCTACATCGGCAACTACTTCCCGGACAGCCCGGTCCTCGATCCGGGCGAGAACGGCGGGGTGGTGATGAACCGGTCGATGTCCAACGCCCTCAACGGCGGCGAGGACCACATGCTCCGGTTCACCGGCGGCACCGCAGGCACCGCGCCCAGCGTCTCGTACGCCGAGGTGCCGGACGTCTTCGCGACGGACGTGTCCCGGGGCTGGACGTTGGCGGCCGCCGCCAACGACGTCGACGGCGACCTGCTCCCCGAGCTGTACATCGCCAACGACTTCGGGCCCGACCGGATGCTGCACAACCGTTCGGAGCCCGGCAAGATCGCCTTCGCCCTGGTGGAGAGCAAGGGGCTGCCCGGGTTGACGCCCAAGTCCAAGCGGGTCGGGCACGACTCGTTCAAGGGCATGGGCGTCGACTTCGGCGACCTCGACGGCGACGGCATGTTCGACCTGTACGTCGGCAACATCACCACGTCGTTCGGCATCCAGGAGAGCAACTTCGCCTTCATGAACACCGCCAAGGACGTCGACGAACTGCGCGCGGCGCTGCTGGACGGGACGGCGCCGTGGAAGGACCGCAGCGCCGAGATGGGCCTGGCGTGGAGCGGCTGGAGCTGGGACGTGAAGATCGCCGACTTCACCAACCGGGGCCGGCCGGACATCGTGCAGACGGCCGGCTTCGTCAAGGGCGAGGTCAACCGCTGGGCGCAGTTGCAGGAGACCGCCACCGCCAACGACGAACTGCTGTCCAACCCCCGGTGGTGGCCGCGGGTCGAGCAGGGCGACGACATCGCCGGCGGTCAGCACCTGGCCTTCCACGTGCAGGGCGCCAACGGCCGGTACGAGGACCTGAGCGTCGAGCTCGGGCTCGCCGACCGGGTGCCCAGCCGGGGCATCGCCATCGCCGACGCCGACGGCGACGGCCGGCTCGACTTCGCCGTGGCCCGGCAGTGGGACGCGCCGGTCTTCTACCACAACGACAGCCCGGACACCGGGGCCAACCTCACCCTGCGGCTGCTGCACGAGCAGGCGCCGGCCACCGACCCGCTCGCCGGTGCCGGATCGCCGGTGGTCGGCGCGCAGGTCCGGGTGACCACGCCGGACGGACGGGTGCTGATCGACCGGGTCGACGGCGGCAGCGGCCACTCCGGGCGGCGCAGCAACGAGGTCTCGGTCGGCCTCGGCAACGTGACCGGCCCGGTCACCGTGCAGCTGAGCTGGCGCGACCGCGGCGGCACCCCCCGGGAGCAGGAGCTGCGGCTCACTCCCGGCCGACACACCCTCGCCCTCGGTACCCAGGCTCGGGAGGCCTCGCGATGACGCAGCAACCGATGCAGAAGGACCCCCGGATCGTCACCGCGCTGCGCAGGTTCGCCATCTCCATCACGGTGCTGAACATCTTCGGGTACACCGTGCTCGGGTTCGAGCAGGCCTGGGCCTGGCCGCTGATCGCGGTGGCCGTGGGCTACGGCGTCGAGATCCTGCTGGAGACGATCGGCGCGTGGGCCGAGGAACGCCGGCCGCGCTACCTCGGCGGCGGCGTACGGGGATTCGTCGAGTTCCTCTACCCCGCGCACATCACCAGTCTCGCCGTGAACATGCTGCTGTACGTCAACGACCGCCTGCCGGTCATGCTCTTCGCGGTGGCCATCGCGATCAGCGGCAAGTGGCTGCTCCGGGCCCCGGTCAAGGGACGGCTGCGGCATTTCATGAACCCGTCGAACTTCGGCATCGCGATCGTGCTGCTGCTGTTCCCCTGGATCTCCATCGCTCCGCCGTACCAGTTCACCGAGAACCTCACCGGCGTCGCCGACTGGATCGTCCCGGCGGTGATCGTCGTTCTCGGGACCATGCTGAACGCGAAACTCACCGGCCGGATGTGGTTGATCGCCGGCTGGCTCGGGGTGTTCGTCCTGCAGTCGGTGTTCCGCGGTCTGGTGCTGGACACCTCCATCCCGTCCGCGCTGGCCACCATGACCGGCGTGGCGTTCGTCCTGTTCACCAACTACATGATCACCGACCCGGGGACGACGCCGTCGAAACCGCTGTCGCAGTTCGCGTTCGGCGGCGGCGTCGCCCTGGTCTACGGCGTCCTGACCGGAGCATCCATCGTGTACGGCCTGTTCTTCGCCACCGCGATCGTCTGCCTGATCCGGGGCGGCTTCCTGTGGTCGCTGCACGCGGTGCGACTCGCCAACCGCCCGGACCCAGCCGGCACCGGCGCCCTGGACGGCAAGGTGTCGTCCACCGTCGCCCGCGAGATGGTGCGGACATGAACGAGCGGCAGCGAGGTGGTGGCATGAGCGAGCGGCAGCGAGTGAATCGTCAATGCAGCGCGGAATGGGCTCAGGTCGACGCCGAGCGGAGCGAGGTGGCGGCATGAGTCGGATAGCCGTCGTCGGCCTGGCGTGCCGGTTCCCCGACGCTGCCGGGCCCGGGCAGCTGTGGGAGAACGCCCTCGCCGGACGGCGGGCGTTCCGCCGGCTGCCCGACGAGCGGATGCGCGCGGAGGACTACTGGTCGGCCGACCCGACCGCGCCGGACCGCTACTACGCCGGCAACGCCGCGGTGATCGAGGGGTACGAGTTCGACCGGGTCGGGTTCAAGGTCAGCGGCAGCACCTACCGGTCCACCGACCTGACCCACTGGCTGGCGCTGGACATGGCCGCACAGGCCCTGGCCGACGCCGGGTTCGCCGACGGCGACGGGCTGCCGCGGGAACGCACGGCGGTCGTCGTCGGCAACACGCTGACCGGCGAGTTCACCCGGGCGGGCACGATGCGGCTGCGCTGGCCGTACGTCCGCCGAGTGGTGGGGGCCGCGCTGGGCGAGCAGGGCTGGGACGACGAGAAGGTGGCCGGCTTCCTGGCCGGTCTGGAGACCTCCTACAAGTCCCCGTTCCCCGAGGTCACCGAGGACACCCTCGCCGGCGGCCTGTCCAACACCATCGCCGGTCGGATCTGCAACCATTTCGACCTGCACGGTGGCGGCTACACCGTGGACGGCGCCTGTTCCTCCTCGCTGCTGTCCGTGCTGACCGCCTGCCGCAACCTGACCGACCTGGACGCCGACGTGGCGGTGGCCGGCGGCGTGGACCTCTCGATCGACCCGTTCGAGATGGTCGGCTTCGCCCGCACCGGCGCGCTCGCCCGAGAGGAGATGCGCGTCTACGACCGCCGCTCGAACGGGTTCTGGCCGGGCGAGGGCTGCGGCATGGTGGTGCTGATGCGGGAGCGGGACGCACTCGCCCAGGGCCGCCGCATCTACGCCACGATCGCCGGATGGGGCGTCTCCTCCGACGGGCGTGGCGGCATCACCCGGCCCGAGGCGAACGGCTACCGGCTGGCGCTGCGCCGCGCGTACCAGCGGGCCGGCTTCGGGGTGGACACCGTGCCGCTCTTCGAGGGGCACGGCACCGGCACGGCGGTCGGCGACGCCACCGAACTGACGGCGCTCGGCGCCGAACGGCGGGCGGTCAACCCGGACGCCGACAGCGCGGCCATCGGCTCCATCAAGGGCATGATCGGTCACACCAAGGCGGCAGCCGGCGTCGCCGGCCTGATCAAGGCCGTGCTGGCCGTGCACCATCAGGTCATCCCGCCGACCGTCGGCTGCGTCGACCCGCACCTCGAACTCACCGGCGACCGGCCGGCGCTGCGCGTCGTCCGCCAGGCCGAGCCGTGGCCGGCCGGCGCCCCGCAGCGCGCCGGCGTCACCGCGATGGGTTTCGGCGGTATCAACACCCACCTGGTCGTCGACGGGCCGGTCCGGCCCCGCCGCCGCGCGCTGGACCGGCGTACGCGGCAGCTCGCCCGGTCGGTGCAGGACGCCGAGCTGCTCCTGTTCGACGCCGACACCCCGGACGCGCTGCGGGACCGGCTGGAGGCGCTGCGGCCGGTGGTGGCCGCGCTCGCCTTCGCCGAGCTGGCCGACCTGGCGACGACCCTGTACCGGGCCCAACGGGGGCGCGGGTACCGGGCGGCCGTCGTGGCCCGCTCGCCGCAGGAGGCCGAGCGGGCGCTCGGCACGGCGGCGGCAGCGCTCACCCCCGGCGGCCCCGGCGCGCTGGTCGACGCGGCCCGGGGCGTCTTCGTCGGGCGGGCCACCCGGCCGGTGCGCATCGGGTTCCTCTTCCCCGGTCAGGGCTCCGGCCAAGGCTGGGGCGGCGGCGCGCTGGGCCGGCGGTTCACCGAGGTCGACGACGCCTGGCGGGCGGCCGGTGACCTGCCGGTGGGGGACCGCGCCGCAACCGCGTCCGCCCAGCCCCGGATCGTCACCGGATCGGTGGCCGCGCTGCGCGTCCTCGGCGCGCTCGACATCGACGCCACGGTCTCCGTCGGGCACAGCCTCGGTGAGCTGACCGCCCTGCACTGGGCGGGCTGCCTGGACGAGGACGAGCTGCGTGAGCTGGTCGCCGCCCGGGGCGAGATCATGGCCACCCGGGCCCGACCCGGCGCGATGGCCGGCGTCACCGGTGACCCGGACGAGACCGCCGCCCTGCTCGCCGGCACGGGCGCGGTGATCGCCGGCTACAACGGGCCCCGGCAGACGGTGGTGGCCGGCGCCGACGACGCCGTCGGCGAGGTGGCCCGGCGGGCGGGGCTGGCCGGGCTGGTCTGTACCCGGCTGAACGTCTCGCACGCCTTCCACTCGCCGCTGATGGCGCCCGCCGCCGCCGCGTTCGGCGAGCGGCTGCGGGCGTGCCGGTTCGGTCCGCCGCTGCGCCGGGTGGCCTCGACGGTGACCGGGGCGGTGCTGCCGCCGGACACCGACCTGGCCGGGCTGCTGCACCGGCAGATCGAGGCGCCGGTGCGTTTCACCTCCGCGCTGGCCTGCGCCGCGGCCGAGGTCGACTTGTTCGTCGAGGTCGGTCCGGGACAGGTGCTCACCCGGCTGGCCCGCGACCAGGTGCCGGACCTCCCGGCGCTGGCCCTGGACACCGACGCCGAGTCGCTGGCCGGCCTGCTCGCCACCGTCGGCGCGGTGTACGCGCTGGGCGGCCCGGCCGCGTACCCGGCGCTGTTCGAGGACCGGCTCACCCGGCCGTTCGACCCGCAGCGACCCCGGACCTTCTTCGCCAGCCCGTGCGAGTCCGCCCCCCAGGTGGCGGCGGCGGTAGCCGCCGAACCGGTCGCGGCGACCCCTGCCGACGACGTCGCGCTGCCGGCCGGCACCGGCGCGTTGGAGCTGGTACGGCAACTCGTGGCGCAGCGCGCGGAGCTGCCGGTGGAGGTGCTCGACGACGACAGCCGGCTCCTCGACGACCTGCACATGAGCTCGATCACCGTCGGGCAGCTCGTGAACGAGGCCGCCCGCGCGATGGGGCTGTCCGCGGTCGCCGTGCCGACGAACTTCGCCACCGCCACGGTGCGGGAGATGGCTGAGGCGTTGCAGGCCCGGGAACACGAGGGCTCACCCGAGCGGCCCGATCTCGTCGCCGGGGTCGCGCCCTGGGTGCGTACCTTCGTCGTCGACCTGGTCGACGAGCCGCTGCCGCTGGCCGAGCCGGCCGGTGGGCCGGGGCGGTGGGAGGTCTTTGCCAGTCCCGGCCACCCGCTCGCCGACCCGCTGCGTCGCGTACTGGCGGAGGCCGGGCTCGGCGGCGGGGTCCTGGTCTGCCTGCCCGACGATTCCGACGACGCGCACCTGGGCATCGCCGTACGCGGGGCCCAAGCCGCCCTGCGGCAACCCGCCGGCGGCCGACTGGTGCTGGTGCAGCCAGCGGCCCGGGGCGGGGCGCTGGCGAAGACCGCACGGCTGGAGGGCGACCGGCTGCGTACCACGGTGGTGACCACCCCGCTCGGACCGGCTGCGGTGGCCCGGGTGCTGGCCGAGGTGGCCGCCACCACGGACTTCACCGAGGTGACGTACGACGCGACGGGCGTCCGCCGGGTGCCGGTGCTGCGGCCGCTGCCGGTCGATCCCCGGCCGGGACCGGTGCCGCTAGGGCCCGACGACGTGCTGCTGGTGACCGGTGGCGGCAAGGGCATCACCGCCGAGTCGGCGGCGATGCTGGCTGGGGAGAGCGGTGCCCGGCTGGCGGTGGTGGGCCGGTCCGACCCGGCCACCGACGAGGCTCTGGCCGCGAACCTGTCCCGGCTCCGCGAGGCCGCTGGCGACCTGCGTTACCTGCGCGTCGACGTCACCGACGCCGCCGCGGTGGCCGCCGCCGTCGCCGACCTCACCGCCGGCTGGGGGCCGGTGACCGCCGTGCTGCACGGTGCCGGGCTGAACACTCCTGCCGCCCTCGGCGACCTCGACGAGGCCGCGGTCCGGGCAGTGTTCGCGCCCAAGGTGGGCGGCCTTCGGACGGTCCTGGCCGCGGTCGATCCCGCGCGGCTGCGGCTGCTGGTGACGTTCGGCAGCATCATCGGACGGGCCGGCCTACACGGCGAGGCGCACTACGCTGCCGCGAACGAGGCCCTCGCCGAGCTGACCCGGGAGGTAGCCGCGACCCACCCGGAGTGCCGTGCGGTCTGCCTGGAGTGGTCGGTGTGGTCCGGTGTCGGCATGGGGGAGCGGCTGTCGGTGGTCGAGACGCTCAGCGGTACCGGCGTCACCCCGATCAGCCCCGACGATGGGCTGCGCGTGCTGCGCGAGGTGGTCGCCGACGACACGTTGCCGCCGGTGGTGGTGGTCACCGGACGTACCGGTGGGCTGGAGACGCTGCGGTACCACCAACCGGACCTGCCCCTGCTGCGGTTCACCGAGCGGCCACTGGTCCGCTACGACGGCGTGGAGCTGGTCTGCGAGGTGGACCTCACGCCCACCACCGACCCGTACCTGGCCGACCACCGGCTCGACGGAGACCTGCTGTTCCCGGCGGTGCTCGGCCTGGAGGCCATGGCGCAGGTAGCCACCGCGTTGGCCCGCCACCGGGGAGTGCCGGTCATCGAGGACGTCCGGTTCGACCGGCCGGTCGTGGTCGACCCGGAGGCCGGTGTCACGGTCCGGGTGGCCGCGCTGGTCCGGTCCGAGCAGGTGATCGACGTCGTGATCCGCAGCGCCGCGACCGGGTTCGCCGCCGACCATTTCCGGGCCCGCCTGCGGTTCGCGCCGGACGCGACGTACGAGGTGGACACCGACGCACCGGACCCGGCGGAGCTGCCGGCGCTGCCCCTGGACCCGGCCCGTGACCTCTACGGCGACGTGCTGTTCCAGGCCGGCCGGTTCCGGCGGTTGCGGGGCTACCGGCACGCGGCGGCACGGGTCGCCGAGGCGGAGGTGGTCACCAGCGACGCGGGCGAATGGTTCAGCCCCTTCCTGCCGGGCCGCCTGGTGCTGGGCGACCCCGGCGCCCGGGACGCGTTCATGCACGGCATCCAGGTGTGCGTGCCGGACGCGACGCTGCTGCCGGAGGGCATCGACCGGATCTGGTCGGCCGGCCCGAAGCTGTCCGCCGCCGAGACGGTGACCATGACCGCCTGGGAACGGGAACAGCACGGCACCGGCTACGTCTACGACGTGGTGGTCCGGGACGGCGCCGGGACGGTGATCGAGCACTGGACGGGCCTGCGGCTGCGCGCCGTACGCCCGCACACGCCCTCGGCCGGCTGGCCGGCGGTGCTGCTCGGGCCGCTGCTGCAACGGCGCCTGGCCGACGTGTTCACCGGCGACGTCGCGGTGGCCGCCGCGCCGGGCGGCGGGCCGCGCGACGCCGGCGGACTGCTGTCCCGGGCGGTGGGCCGCCCGGTGGTGGTGCGCCACCGGCCCGACGGGCGGCCCGAGGTCGACCTGCCGTGCGCCGTCTCGGTGGCGCACTCCGCGTCGCTGCACCTGGCGGTCGCCGGTGACGGCCCGCTGGCCTGCGACGTGGAGCCGGTGACCGTACGCCCGGCGGACGTCCGGCGCGGCCTGATCGGCCGGCACGGCCCGCTGGCGGCGCTGCTCGTCGCCGAGGTGGGAGACACCCCGGATCTCGCGGCCACCCGGGTGTGGTGCGCGACCGAGTGCCTGCAGAAGGCCGGACGCACCGACGGCCCGCTGACCCTGGTGCCCGGCGCTGTCCCGGACGGATGGGTGGTCCTGGACTCCGGTGGCGTGCGGATCGCCACCCGGGTCGTCACAGTGGCGGACACCGCGGAACGGGTCGTGGTGGCGGTGCTCGCCGGAACGGGGAGGTGACAGGTGCCGCGCTACTACGAGTACCGCCACACGGTGGGCTTCGAGGAGACGAACCTCGTCGGTAACGTCTACTACGTCAACTACCTGCGGTGGCAGGGCCGGTGCCGGGAGATGTTCCTGTACGAGCACGCGCCGGAGGTCCTGGCGGAGCTGCGGGCCGACCTCAAGCTGTTCACCCTGAAGGTCGACTGCGAGTTCTTCGCCGAACTGGCCCCGTTCGACCGGCTCGCGGTCCGGATGCGGCTGGCCGAGCTGACCCAGACGCAGATGGAGCTGGCCTTCGACTACCTGCGGATCGCCGACGACGACCTGCTGGTGGCCCGGGGACGGCAGCGGATCGCCTGCATGCGGGGGCCGAACGGACGCACCGAGCCGGCCCGCGTGCCGGCCGGCCTGGTCCGGGCGCTGTCGCCGTTCCGCGGCGCCGGCGTCGGGGCGGGGTGAGTGGCGTGCGGTTCGACACCCGCCTGGTGCACGGGGGACGCCGGGCCACGGCCGGCACCGGCGACGTGGTGCCGCCGATCCACGTCTCGACGACGTACGAGCGGCGGGCGCAGGACAACCCGCGCTACTTCTACGGTCGGGGCGAGAACCCGACCCGGGAGGAACTAGAGGAGTGCCTGGCCGGGCTGGAGGGGGCCGAGTTCGCGACCGTCCTGTCCTCGGGTCAGGCCGCCGCCGCGACCGTGCTCTCCCTGTTGCGTCCCGGGCAGTGCGTGGTGAGCACCGACGACGTGTACTCCGGCACTGACGCCCTGTTCGACCTGGCGGCCCGGCAGGGCATCCGGGTGCGCTACGCCGACCTGACCACGCCGGAGGGGATCGACGCCGCGCTGGACCAGCCGGACGTCGCGCTGGTCTGGGTGGAGACGCCGACCAATCCACTGCTGACCGTCGTGGACGTCGCCGAGGTCGCCAGCCGTACGCACGAGCGCGGCGCCCGGCTGGTGGTGGACAACACCTTCGCCAGCCCGGTGCTCCAGCAACCGCTGGCGCTGGGCGCGGACGTCTCGCTCTACAGCACCACCAAGTCGATCGCCGGACACGCCGACGTGCTGGGCGGTGCGCTGGTCTGTCGGGACGAGGATCTGCACGCGTCGTTCCGGTCGTACCGGACGGCGGCCGGCAACGTGCCGGGCGCGTTGGACTGCTTCCTGGTCCGCCGCGGCCTGCACACCCTGTCCCTACGGGTGCACCGGCAGGTGGGCAACGCCCGGGCGCTGGTCGAGCGGCTGCGGACCAGCCCCGCCGTCGGGGCGATCCACTACCCGGGGCTTCCCGAGCATCCGCAGCACGCGGTGGCCAAGGCGCAGATGGCCGCGTCCGGCTCGATGGTGTCCTTCGACTACCTGGGTGGTCCGGCCGAGCAACTACTGGACCGGTTCGTGTTGTTCTCCTGTGGGGTCAGCCTGGGCGGGGTGCACTCCCTGGTGGAGTGCCCGGCGCTGATGACGCACCGGCCGGTGCCGGCCGACGTCCGGGCCCGCCGCGGGATCGGTGACTCGCTCATCCGGCTGTCGGCCGGTATCGAGGATGCCCACGACCTCGTCGAGGACCTGTCCCGGGCGCTCGCCGACGGGACCTGACCCGGCGTGCCCGCCGCCCTCCGCCTGCCGTGAAATCCGCCTGCCATGAAAGGGGACCACCGATGACCGTTCCCGGCGTCGACACGACGTTGCCCATCGTCCGGGAGTTACCCGCGCCCGGCAGCTACCTGTGCGGGCTCACCTACGACGGCGAGTTCTTCTGGCACTCCGACCAGGAGGCCGGTGAGATCTACGCGCTCGCCCCGGACACCGGCGCGGTGGTACGCACGCTGTCCTGCCCCCGGCTACGGGCGGACCTGACGGTGGGCGGCGGGGCGCTCTGCCAGGTCGGCGGGCGGCCGAAGCGGATCCTGCTGGTCGACCCGCTCAACGGGGCCGCCCTCGGGGAGCGGGAGGTCGCCCCGTCCAGCGGCCGGCTCTGCGGCGTCGAGACCAGCGGGGTGATGATGTGGATGGGCCTGCGCGGCCCGTCGGTGGTGCAACTGCGCGATGTCGAGACGATGACCGTGCGGCGCGAGTTCTCGGTGCCCGGTACGCCGTCCGGCCTGACCGTGGCCGGAGATGTGGTGGTCTACGCCGACTTCGAGGGCGCGCTGCTGCGGGCGGTCGACGGCCGCGACGGCACGCTGCTCGGGGAGGCCCTGGTCGACGGCCGGCCGGTGGGCCTGACCTGGGACGGCGCGCTGGTCTGGTACGCCGACTTCGCCGGCCGCCGGCTGGCGGCGGTGCGGTTGCGGGACCTGCTCGCCACCGGGACGTTCGCGGCCGCGTGAGCCGGTCAGCAGCGACCGGGCCCGCCGTCGCCGTCCGGGTCGGACGGGTAGTCGTTGCCGGCGTACCAGTCGCCCCGGCCGTCCGGCAGCAGGTCCAGCACGTTCCAGACCGGGCTGAGCAGGTCGATCCCCCGTTCGCCGCCGTCCGGGAAGCTCGCCGGGGCCGAGTAGAAGTGCCGTACCCGGTCGCCCTCGGCGCGCAGCACGCTGACCATCGGGCGCTGCGTGCCGTCCGGGTACTCGGCCCGAACGTCGGCGTTGAACGAGGTGCCGTGGCTGGACACGATCCGCAGGCCGGTCCAGCCGCGACGCCGCGCCCAGGTCCGCAGCCGGGGCAGCGGCGCCTTCGCCACCACGGCGACCGCGGTGTGCCGGAGCAGGTGCGGCAGTACGCCGTGGAGGCCGTCGACCCACAGCGAGCACATCGGGCACGCCTCGGTGGCGTCCGGGGCGTACATCAGGTGGTAGAGGAACAGCGTGTGGTGGCCGCCGAACAGCTCGCGCAGCCGTACCTCGTGGGTCGGCTCCGCGTGGTCCAGGTCGGCGGGTCCCTCGGTGAACCGGTAGTCGCCGAGCAGCGGGCCCGGCGGCAGGGCGCGACGCGCGGCGGCCACCCGTTCGAGGCGGTCCCGCAGGTCCTGCTCGGCCGCGGCGAGCGTGCGCCGGGCGGCCGCGTACGCCTCGTCGGTGCCGACGGGCCAGCTCGGCGGCGCGGCCTGCGGGTGGACGGTCAGGTCGACCTCGGTCATCGGGATCCCCTTCGGACGATCCGGCCAACTCGGCGAAGGCTACCGGCGCGGTCGGCGCGACGACGGTCGCACCACGCCGGGGTTCGCGTCCGGTGTGCTTTAAGAACGCGTGGGATTCTCGCCCGCAGCCGCCTGCCGTTGCCCGATCAACTTGCTAATCATATAGTTGGCTGAGGCCGAGTGCTCCTTCGAGGAGAGCAGGATGACTGTCGTTCAGTTCGACTCCGCGGCCTTCAAGGCCGAGCAACGTGACACCTGGAACGCGGTCAGCGCCGGGTGGGACTTCTGGCAGGACCGGTACGAACGGGCCGCCGCACCGGTGACCGCCTGGCTGCTGCGCGCAGCCGGGCTGCGCCCCGGCGACCGGGTGCTCGACGTCGGCTGCGGTACCGGCGAGCCGGCGATCAGCGCCGGTCGACTGGTCGCCCCGACCGGCCGGGTGCTCGGCATCGACCTCGCGCCGGAGATGGTGCGCCGGGCCCGGATGTGCGCCGCCGGCCTCGACCACCCGATCGAGTTCGCCGAGTCCGACGTGGAGTCACTGGACCTGCCCCCGCGCTCGTTCGACGCCGTGCTCAGCCGCTGGGGGCTGATGTTCGCGGTCGACCGGCACCAGATGCTCTCCGACCTGCGCCGCCTGCTGGTACCCGGCGGGGTGCTGGCCGCGGCGGCCTGGCACTCCCCGGCAGCCAACCCGATGACCGCGCTGGCCTTCCGTGCGCTCGCCGCGGAGCTGCCCGGCCCACCGCCGCAGCGCCCCGGCCCGTTCAGCATGTCCGACGTCGGGCGCACCCGCGACGAACTGGTGGCGGCCGGCTTCACCGAGATCACCACCGAGTCCGTGCCGGTCTCGATGCGGTTCGCCTCGGTCGACGAATACCTCCAGTACGCCCGGGACGTGACGCCGCCCGGCCTGCTCCGCAGCGTGCGACAGCGCCTCGGCGGTGGCGCGGAACGCGCCGGGTGGGACCGCCTCGCCGAGGCCGCCGCCGAGTACGCCGACGGCGACGGCATCGTGACCCTGCCCGGGTCGGCGCTGTGCCTGCGGGCGCGCGGCGCTCCCGACGAGGCGGGGCCGGGGAGGCCCGGATGACCGCGGAAGCCGGCAGCGCGCCGGCCCGGGTCCACCTGTCAGCCCGGCACGACCGTCTGCTGGGACTCGCCCAGGCGTACGTCGACGAGGCCGCCGCCCGGGGCGAGCTGCCCCACCGGGACCTGTCCCGGCTGCCTGGCACCCGGGTCCGCGTCGACCCGGAGTTCTGCCGCGAGGTGGCCGGACACTTCGACCGCGCACCCCGGCGTGCCCTCGACGCCGACCTGGCGGCCCGCTACGCCCGGTTCACCGAGGAGACGCTGCGCCACTTCGCGCTGCTCGAACCGGCCGGGCTGACGGTCGTGCCCTGGCCCGGCCCGGGGCAGCCGTACCGGGGCGCGGCGGACCTGATCGATGCCCTGGACCGCACCGGCGTGCTGTACGTCTACCTCACCAACGACGGCCACGGCCCGCACGGGCCCACCCCGGACCACCCGCTCTGCGCGCCGTCCGGCGTCACCGTCGACGGCGTCGAACTGCTGCACAACGACATCTTCCGGGTCGTGCACGACATCTTCGGCCACGTCCTGCTCGGCGCGACGATGGGGGTGGCGGGGGAGTTCCGGGCCGCCTACGGCCACATGGCGATGTACTCGCCGCAGGTGCACCCGGTCGTCTTCACCGAACAGGTCAGCCAGATCTGCTGGTTCTTCCACGGGCCGCACCTCGCGGACCGGTCCGGGCGGTGGCCCCGCCGCGGCGAGCCCGGCTGGATCCCCCCGACCGATCGGCCCTACCCGGAGCAGAAACTGTTCCCCTGCCCACCGGGTTTCCTCGGCCGCTTCACCGCGAGCTTCACGGAGGAGACACGATGACCGACACGGCTGCTCTCCCACTGGCATCGGTGCGGGCCGAGTTCCCGTTCCTCGACCCGCCGGACCACGGCCCCCCGCTGGCCTACCTGGACAACGCGGCCACCACCCAGAAGCCCCGGTGCGTCCTCGACGCGCTGGTCGACTACTACACCACCGCCAACAGCAACATCGGGCGCGGCTTCTACGAGCTGAGCCGCCGGGCCACCACTCGCTACGAGGAGGCCCGGGCGGTGGTCCGCCAGTTCCTCAACGCCGCCCACGACGACGAGATCATCTTCACCCGGGGCACCACGGACGCGATGAACCTGCTCGCCGACACCTTCGCCGCGCGGATCGTCGGCCCCGGCGACGACGTGGTGGTCACCGGCATGGAGCACAACTCGAACCTGTTGCCCTGGCGGCGGCTGTGCGAGCGGCACGGTGCCACCCTGCGGGTGGTGCCCGCGTCCGCCGGACTCCCGGTCCGGCCGGAGGATCTGGCGGCCGTGCTGGGCCACCGCACCCGGCTCGTCGCGCTCACCCACGTCTCCAACGTGCTCGGCACCGTGAACCCGGTCCGGGACCTCGTCCGCGTCGCACACGAGCGCGGCGTGCCGGTCGTCGTCGACGGCGCGCAGGCGGTCCCGCACCTGCCCGTCGACGTGCGGGAGATCGGGGCCGACTTCTACTGCTTCTCCGGCCACAAGGTGTACGGCCCGATGGGCTCCGGCGTGCTCTACGGCCGGCGCGACCTGCTGGCCGACCTGCCGCCCTACCAGGTCGGTGGCGGCACGGTGAAGGGCGTCGCCCACCACGCCCCGGTGTCGTACGTGCCGGTGCCGGCCCGGCTGGAGGCGGGCACC
Organism: Micromonospora craterilacus; assembly: GCF_003236315.1. Taxonomy (GTDB): domain Bacteria; phylum Actinomycetota; class Actinomycetes; order Mycobacteriales; family Micromonosporaceae; genus Micromonospora; species Micromonospora craterilacus. The sequence continues at coordinate 4,980 of NZ_POTY01000001.1, read as the reverse complement.
CCGGACATCGCCGCCGCGGTGGCGCTCGCCGCGGCACTGACCTGGCTGGACCAGCTCGGCCGGCCGGCGGTCCGGGCGCACGACGCGCAACTCGTCCGGTACGCCGTCGACGCGCTGCACGACGTCGACCGGGTACGGGTCGTCGGCGACCCGGCCGCCGACCCGGCCGGGATCGTCTCCATCGCCGTGGACGGCCTGCATCCGTACGATGTCGGCGGTCATCTCGACCGGCACGGCATCGCCGTCCGCTCCGGCGTGCACTGCGCCAGCGCCTTCCTCGACGAGCTCGGTCTGCTCGGCACCGTGCGGATCTCGTTCGCCGTCTACAGCACCACCGCCGAGATCGACCGGATCGTGGCCGCCCTGCGCACCGTGCGGGCCGGGGAGTGGACCACGCACTACCCCGGCGTCCGGTTCCGGTGACCGCACCGGCGACCCCGGTCGTGGAGCCGGGCTTCGACACCCTACCCGTGGACGACCTGGCCGACGCGGCGCTGCGCCGGGCCCGGCACAGCGGGGCGAGCTACGCCGACGTCCGGCTGCGCCGGGTCCGGGCACTGCGCGAGCGGGTCCGCGACGGTCGCCCGGAGGGCAGCCAGGAGAGCGTGGAGACCGGCATCGGGGTGCGGGTCCTGGTGGACGGCACCTGGGGCTTCGCGGCCGGGGTCGAGCTGTCCCCGGCCGGGGTGGCCGCGCTGGCGACCCGCGCCTGCGAGCTGGCCCGTACGCTGCGCCCGTTGCGCGGCGCGCCGGTGCGACTCGCGCCCGAGCCGGTGCCCGCCCCCGCAGTCTGGGAGTCGCCGTGCGAGGTCGACCCGTTCGGGGTCCCGGCCGCCGAGCGCAGCGCGCTGCTGGCCGGGTGGTGCGGGCTACTGCGGGACGGCGGCGCGAGTCTGGCCGAGGCGTACCTCCAGGTGTTCCGCGAGTCCACGGTGTACCACGACAGCGACGGCCGGCGGATCCGGCAGCGGCGGACCTGGCTGCACCCGATGGTGTTCGGCTTCCGGATCGACACCGGCGACGGCACGTTCGAGGCCATGCGGACGCTCGGGCCGCCGGCCGCTCGGGGGTGGGAGTACCTGACCGGCACCGGCTGGGACTGGGCCGGTGAGCTGACCCGGATGCCCGACCTGCTCGCCGAGAAGGCGGCCGCCCCCCGCGTCGAGCCGGGGGAGTACGACCTGGTGATCGACCCGACCAACCTGTGGCTGACGATCCACGAGACCGTCGGGCACGCCACCGAGCTGGACCGGATGCTCGGGCGGGAGGCCGCCTTCGCGGGCAGCTCGTTCGTCCGGCCGGACGACGTCGGAACGCTGCGCTACGGCTCGCTGGCGATGACCGTGATCGCCGACCGGACCACCCCGCACGCGCTGGCGACCGTCGGCTACGACGACGACGGGGTGGCCACCCGGTCCTGGCCACTGGTCACCGACGGTGTGCTGGTGGGGGTGCAGCACGACCGGCAGACCGCCGGTGCGGCCGGGCTGGACCGCTCGACCGGCTGCGCGTACGCCGAGTCGTACCGGCACCTGCCGGTGCAGCGGATGCCGAACGTCTCGCTCTGCCCGGCCCCGGACGGCCCGGACACCGACGAGCTGATCAGTCGGGTCCGCGACGGCCTCTACGTCGTCGGCGACAACAGCTTCTCCATCGACATGGCCCGGGTGAACTTCCAGTTCACCGCCCAACGGTTCTACCGGATCCGGGACGGTCGGCTGGCCGGCCAGGTGCGGGACGCCGCGTACACCGGGACGACGCTGGATTTCTGGCGCTCGCTGGAGGCGGTCGGCGGCCCGCAGTCGTGGCTGCTGTCCGGCGCCGGTCAGTGCGGCAAGGCCCAGCCGCTGCAGATCGCCGCCGCCGGGCACGGTTGCCCGTCGGCGCTGTTCCGGGGGGTACGCGTCACCGACACGTCCACGGAGGTGACCGGATGAGCACGCTGCGGCCACAGGAGACGGTCGAGGTCGCCCTCGCCGCCGCCCGGGGGGACGCCACCGTGGTGATCGTGGAGCGGGGTGGCGACCGCTATCTGCGGTGGGCCGACAGCGCGCTGGTGGGCGCCGGCGACGGTGCCGAACATCGGGTGTCGGTGGTGTCGGTCGTTGCTGGCCGGGTAGGTGCGGTGTCAGTGTCCGGACCGGTGGACCGGGCGGAGGTCGTCGGCATGGTGCACGCCGCCGAGGCGGCGGCCCGGCAGGCGCCCCCGGCACCGGACGCGCGGCCGCTGCCCGAGCCCGGCGTGACGTCGCCGCACTGGGAGGAGCCGGTTCGGCCTCCTGCGCCGGGCGTGCTCGCCGGTCTGGTCGACCAGATCGCGACCGGGTTCGCGCGGGCCGAACGCAACGGTCAGGTCCTGCACGGGTACGCCGAGCATCGGTCTCGGACCACGTTCCTCGGCACCTCCACCGGAGTGCGGCTACGGCACGACGAGCCCGCCGGGCACCTGGAGCTGACCGCCCGCGACTCGACCGGCGCTCCGGTGTGGACCAACGCGGTGACGTCGGACTTCGCCGACGTGTCCGTGGCCGCCCTCCAGGACGAGCTGGACCGGCGGCTGCGCTGGGGGCGGCGGCGGGTCGAGCTGCCGCCCGGCCGGTACGAGTGTCTGGTGCCGCCCAGCGCCGTCGCCGACCTGATGAACTACGCGTACACCACGGCGGGTGCCGGGGCGGCGGCGCAGGGACGGACGGCGTACAGCCGGGCCGGTGGCCGTACCCGGATCGGCGAGACGGTCGCCGGGGTGCCGCTGACCCTGCGCAGCGACCCGCTGGCCGGCGGGTTGCGGTGCGCGCCCTTCCTGGTCGCCGCGTCGTCGACCGGGACGCGGTCGGTGTTCGACAACGGCCTGCCGCTCGGCCCGACCTGCTGGTGGGAGCGGGGGCGGCTGCGCTCGCTGGTGCACACCCGGGACAGCGCCGACGAACTGGGCATGCCGCTGACCCCGGTGGTGGAGAACCTGATCCTGGAGGGACCGCCGGGCGGTGGCGACGACGCGGACCTGGTCGCCCGGACCCGGCGCGGCCTGCTGCTCACCAGCCTGTGGTACATCCGCGAGGTGGACCTGGCCACGATGGCCCTGACCGGGCTGACCCGTGACGGCGTCTACCTGGTCGAGGAGGGCGAGGTGGTCGGCGCGGTGCACAACTTCCGCTTCAACGACAGCCCGCTGGCGATGGCCCTGCGGGTCACGGAGGCCGGTCGCGCCGTGCCGACCCGGGCCCGTGACTGGGGCGACGCGGTGGCGCACACCGCCATGCCGATGCTGCGGGTGCCCGACTTCCAGCTGACCGCCGCGACGACGGCGGTCTGAACGTCTGGCCCGACCTCGACGTCTTGCTAACGAAACCAATAGCGGCCGTGGGATGTGCGCGTCGAGGGATCCCGCGCGCCGATTCGAAGATCAGCCTTCGGCCATGCGTGAAACCGGACATCAATTCGCAAATGATCAATGTGGGCCGATTGACGACCACTTTAGAAATCGATAGCGTTTGGGCAATGGTCCTCCGGTCGAGAGGCGTCACAGAGGCGTCGATGCATCCGGGGCATACAGGGAGGTGGAGCCGTGACTGACACGGCGAGAGAGACCTACGAGTCGCTCAACATCGAGCCGAAGCCGCTGCGGCCGCACATCCTGGCTGCGGCGACGGTCGTCTTCGGTGACGACTACTACGGCGGCCGGCGGGAGACGATCAACCTGTCGGGCTTCGTGCAGATGAACAAGTGGCCGATGCCGGGGTTCAAGCACACCGTCGACGAGGACGGCACGGCGAGCTTCGACCTGGAGCTCATCAGCGCCCCCGAGGTCGGCATCAAGGGGTTCAGCTACACGCTGAACGACCGGATCCAGATCCTGTCGAACCCCTACCTGCCCAACACCGGCCACATCAAGCAGATCGTGCCCGGTAAGAACTTCCCCGCGGAGTTCTACATCCGTCGGTTCGGCATCCTGGAGACCAGCACCATGCGGCTGGCCCACCGGGGCGTCATCGACGTCAAGGGGATCGTGGACGGCCTGCCGCCGTACAAGACCCCGCTCACCTCGCCGTTCCTCGGCCGCCCCTACGGCGACCAGGGCGAGGTCATGCCGGCGCACAACGTGGTCCGGGGCACCAACCTGCCGGCCGCGTGGTACCCGTCGAACGACGAGAACGAGGCCGTCGGCAACACGCCGAGCGCCTTCTTCGCGTCGAGCATCGGCCCGTGCGTCTCGATGCTGGTCGACCCGTCGATCATCATCCAGGCCTCGACCGAGGCGAAGATCAAGGTCGAGGTCAACGGCCGTACCGAGGAGATCGAGCTGGCCGGCGACTACCCCCTGGCCGCCGGTGCCGAGATCCTCCTCTTCGGCCCGGAGAAGCACGACCAGGGCTCGGGCGTGCTGGCCCAGCTCGCCCGCGTGGCGTTGGTCGGCAACAGCCCGGCGCTGGGTGGCAAGGTCATGCTGCGGGCCAGCTTCTTCACCGTCTCGGGCGGCCAGCTCGGTGAGGGTACGGAGGACAGCCTGAGCACCCTGCGCTACCCGGGTGAGCTGCACTTCGACGCCCACTTCGAGGTGGTCACCCCGACGGCGACGCTGTACGCGGCGGCCCCGGTGCACCTGAGCGGCAGGCTCAAGGACATCGAGCCGACCGGCACGGTGCTGACGGCGGACCACGCGGACGCCGCGCTGCGTACCAACGACGGCGAGGTCCGTGCCCGCCTGACCGGCGTGCAGATGAAGCTGGCCGACGCGCTGGTGGGCTCCGAGGCCTACGTCAGCGCCTGACGGGTTGCTAGTGCCGTAGCAGAAGACGTCGTCCCGGGTGACATTCCGTCACCCGGGGCGCCGTCACTCTCCAGGGGTGGCAGTTATGTTCGAGCGGTTCACCGACCGAGCGCGACGGGTTGTCGTCCTGGCCCAGGAAGAGGCCCGGATGCTCAATCACAACTACATCGGTACGGAGCACATCCTGTTGGGCCTGATCCATGAGGGTGAGG
>NZ_POTY01000019.1 GCF_003236315.1 Micromonospora craterilacus | reverse complement strand
CTCCGGCCGAGCCGGACTCACGGTCCGGCAAGAAGCAGCCGACCGACCCCGCCCCGCCGCCGGCCGAGACATCACCGGCGCCCGCGCGCCCACCGGTTGCCGGTCACGGTGCGTCCGCCGAGCCGCCCGCACCGCCTGTCGGGTCGGAACCGCCGGGTCCGGCCTGGTCGGGCGGCCAGGTGGTGGACGCCGTGGCGCGGGTGGTCGCGCCGGTGACCGAGGCCGCCCGTGATCAGGTCGTCGCCCCGGTGGCCGCCGCCGTACGCCCGGTGTTGGACCCGCTCGTCGACGCCCTGAGCCAACTCCTCGGCCCGCTGTCGCCGCTGCTCGACCCGATCGTGGCCGGTCTCGATCCGATCCTGCGGGAGGCCGGGCCGATCCTCGGTCCGCTCGACCCGGTGCTCGACATCCTGGATCCGGTCGCCGGCCTGCCCCAGCCGCCGCCGGCCACCCCACCGGCGGCACCCGATCCCGATCCCGACTCCGATCCCGAATTCGACTCCGATCCGGCGCCCCAACCGGCGCCGCTGCCCACCTGGTCGCCAGCGTCACCGGCGGTCGACGTGTCGCCCTGCTGTACGCCGCCCGGCGCCCCGGTTGCCGCCGACACCGTCCGGCACGGGTCTGCCTACCCGGCGATGCCTCGGCCACGGGCGGTCGGAGCCACCGGCACCGGTGCGCCGGACCCGGTCGACCGGCAGCCCGACCACACCCCGACGCCGTTTCCGGTGTCGCCGGCGCCGGGTACCAGCGGCGTCGACTCGACCGTGACCACCCACGGCGGGACCGCCGACAACTCCCCGGTCGGTTGGACGCCGCCCCCGCTTCGAGGCCAGGTGACCCGGCCCGCCCGCACCCCGCGACGTCCGTCCCGATCGCCGCGCCCGGGGAGCAGACCGGCCTGACCATCGGGCCGACGCCATGCGCCGGGCCCCGCTACGGGGCCACTCGGGGTTCATCGGGTACGCCGACCGCGACCCCACGCCGGGCCGACGCCATCCTGTCGCGGCCGCCGCCACCGTGACGGCCGGTCGGCGCGACGCCTGACGCCCGCCGTGCGCAGTCGGGCGTCACCGGCCCCGCCCGCCGCCCGCGTTCGTCCGCGGGTCGCCGGCCAGGCCGGATCCTCCACCTCGGACTTTCACCTGACCAGGAGTTACCCATGCACATCACCCTGCCGGTCAACCGCGCCCGCTGGCGCGACATCGACTGGATCATCGACCTGGTGACCGCGACCGTCGTCCCCACGCCGCTCGGCGGTTGGCTCGTACCCGACGAGCGGCGCCGACCCGCGGTGGTCGCCGCCGTGGCCCGTATCTGGATCGAACACGCGCTGCTGTTCGGCGACGCGTTCCTGCTCAAGGACGGGGCCGCCGCCACCGTCTGGTTCCACCGCTACCGCCCGATCCCACCGCCACCTCGGTACGACGAGCGCATCGAGGACGCCTGCGGCGATCACGCCGTACGCTTCCGCCGGCTCGATCACGTCCTCGCCGCGCGCCGCCCCGACGAGCCCCACAACCACCTGGCCTTCCTCGCCGCGCCACCGGACGCCGGCCGGGCCGGCCAGGCCGCGGCGGTCCTCGCCGGCAGCCACCGGTGGATGGACACCCTGGGCCTGCCGATGTACGCCGAGGTGCACAGCAGCGCAGACCGCCGCCTCTTCCGCCGCCTCGGCTACCGCGAACGGCACCGCCTGTCGCGGCCGGACGGGGTTCCGGTGGACCTGCTCTGGCGGCCCGCGCCACCGGTCGGGCTCGGCGGTGCGAGGTCTGCCGTGCCGGCGCTGGGTGTGGGACGCCAACCGGGCTCAGAGGTCGGGTAGCAGGGGCATCTCCGGGCCGGTGTCGTGGCCGAGCAGCACCGCCCGGGTGAGGGCTGCGGAACCGAACCGCTCGCGGACCGCGTCGACCGCCGCGTCCAACTCCGCCGACGGGTCGGGGTGCCAGGGCAGCGCCAGCTGGACGTGCCCGTCGCCGAGGTTGCCGACCGCCACGCCGATCAGCGTGACACCGCGCCGTTCGATCTCGGGCAGGGTCGCCCGGAGCAGCCCGCGTGCGGTGTCGAGCACGATGCCGGTGTCGGTGGTCGCCTTCGCCAGGGTGCGCGAGCGGGTCGCCCGGGTGTAGTCGGCGAAGCGCAGCCGCAGGGTGATCGTCCGCCCGGACCGGGCGGACGACCGCAGCCGTCGGGTGACCCGGTCGACCAGGCCGGCGAGGACCGCGTCCAGCTCGGCCGGGCGGTGCCCGGAGTTGCCCAGCGCGTGCTGGGCGCCCATCGACCCGCGCCGCCGGCCGACCTGGACCGGCCGCGGATCACGGTTGTGTGCCAGGGCGTGCAGGTGACGCCCGGCACCGCCACCGAGCAGCGACACCAGGGTCGCCTCGCCGAGCCGGGCGATGTCACCGACCGTACGGATCCGGTGCTGGCGCAGCTTCGCGGCGGTCACCGGGCCGACTCCCCACAGCCGCTCGACGGGCAGCGGGTGCAGGAAGGCCAGCTCCCCGGCCGGCGGCACGACCAGCAGGCCGTCCGGCTTGGCGACGCCACTGGCCACCTTGGCCAGGAACTTCGTCCGGGCGACCCCGACGGTGATCGGCAGGCCGACGCCCTCGCGTACCGCCCGGCGCAGCCCGGCGGCGATCCCGGCCGGCGGCCCGACCAGCCGGCGCAGGCCGCCCACGTCGAGGAACGCCTCGTCGATGGAGAGCCCCTCGACCAGCGGCGTGGTCTGCCGGAAGATGTCGAACACCGCCCGGCTGGCCGCGCTGTAGGCGGCCATCCGGGGCGGGACGACGACCGCGTCCGGGCAGAGCCGGCGGGCCTGCGCCCCGCCCATGCCGCTGCGCACGCCCCGAGCCTTGGCCTGGTAACTGGCGGCCAGCACCACGCCACCGCCGACGATCACCGGACGGCCGCGCAGCCGTGGATCGTCGCGTTGCTCGACCGACGCGTAGAACGCGTCCAGGTCGGCATGCAGGATGGTGGCCTCGCCCGACACGCGGTCATCTTCGCACACACGTTCTAAAGTTGGGCGTGACCTGCCGCGAACTGCCGGTCGACCAGAGCGGACAGGGCGGCGTGGGTCTCCTCGTCGGCCGCCACCAGCAGCCCGCCCACCCCGGTGTGCAACGGCTGCCCCCGGATGCCGGTGACCACGCAACCGGCGGCCCGGCACAGCGCGATGCCGCTGGCGAAGTGCACGCTGTCCCGCAGTTGGCCGTCGGTCACGTACGCGGCCCGCCGGCCGGCGGCGACCCAGGCCACCGCGAGGGTGGTGGAGACCACCCGGGGCCGGAAGCGTGCCTCGAATCCCGGGTCGGCGAGCAACCGGACCGCCCGGAACGTGGCCTCGTTCGGGAACGGCGGGTCGAGGTTGACCTCCACCAGGCGGGACCGCGCCGACGGGATGATCTGCTCGTCGACGCCGTCGCGGCGTACGTGGGCCCGGCTGCCCTCGGTCCAGAACACCTCGCCGGCGAACGGGTCGGCGCAGGCGGCCACCGTCGTCGTCGCACCCACCCGCAGGGCGACGTTCACCGAGGCGAGCATGGTACGGGCGGCATAGTTCAACGTGCCGCACAGCGGATCGACCAGCCACACCCGTTCGCTCCCGCCGGGCCCGGTGCGGCCACTCTCCTCGGCCAGCACCTCGTCCCGCGGGCGGGCGGCCCGGAGCAGGTCGAGGACCGCCCGCTCGGCGTCGAGGTCGGCGGCGGTGGCGAAGTCGCCCGCGCCCTTGTCCACGCGGGCCAGCGCCGTCCCGTACCGGGCGCGCAGCGCCGCCGCACCGGCCTCGGCGGCGGCGACGGCGAGTTCCCCATCCGTGATCGACATGCCACACAGGCTAGGCCGGTCGGGAGAGGGCTGGTGCCGGACGGTCAGCGGCGGGTGAAGGACTGCCGCACCACACCGCCGACGATCGCGCACCAGGTGCCGGTGCCGACCTTGCCGTTGCGGGGCAGGCCGTGCAGGGCCTGCAGGTCCCGTACCGCCCGACGGGTGGCGTGGTCGTAGCCACCGGTCACCGCGACGTCGGCGTACCCCTTGAAGTTGAGCAGGTACTGCACGGCGGTGACCGGCAGGCCGGCGGAGTGCTGGTCCAGCTCCGGGGCGAGGGTCTCCCAGGTCCCGGCGTTCAGCGTGGCGTCGACGTCGACCGGCAGGGCGTTGCGGGCCTGCCAGTCCTGCACCGCCGCCACGGTGGCCGCGTCGAACACCCCGGTCGGTTCGACGGGGTAGCCGTGGTGGGCGAGCAGGTACTGGGCCACGCGTACCGAGGGGGAGTTGACGAAGCGCCACAGGTCCGGCCAGCGTCGGGCCGGCACGTCGCCGAGGCTGGTGCCGAGGGCGCGGAAGACCTGCCGCCGCAGGGTAGGGAACTGCCGGTAGAAGGCCGCGCCGGGGCACTGGGTGGTGCGGAAGTCCCAGTGGCCGAAGATATCGTGCGCGTGCAGCCCGTACCGCCGGCAGATCGTCACGCAGAGCCGCACCAGCGAGTCCAGCAACGCCTCCGGTGGCGTCTCGTCGACGTACGTCCCCTCGTTCTCGATGCCGATGGCCCGGCGCCGTTCTCCCCGGGGCAGTGCGCGGAGATCATCTGCCGGTCGCCGGCCCGCAGCCGCTCCAGGCTGCCGCGCCGGCCCTCCAGCACGTACCCACCCCGGCTGACGGTGAAGTGCTGGCCGGTGTCCGACCAGCCGTTGCCGTCGATGTGTAGGTCCTGGCAGTCGCGGGCCAGCTGCACCGCCTGCTCGCGGGAGTAGTCGGTGACGTTCGGGAAGGCCATGTGGTGCACGATGATCTTGTTGGTCGGGGTCGCGCTGACCGATAGCGGATCCTTCGGCGGCCGGGCGCCCCACCCGTCGCAGCTGATGATCCAGTCCAGGTCCGCAGGTGCGTCGGCCCGCGCGGGGGTGGGGCGGGCGAGGTCGGTCCCGACCACGGCGACCGTGGCGGCGCCGAACCCGGCGCGCAGCAGCGTCCGGCGGTCCAGTTCGGTGTGCTCGGCGTGCATGGCGTCTCCTCCGGGACCGGGATGAAAACTGGCTTCATCAAGCGTGTGTGATGTGGAGGATATTGCCAAGACCGGTGGCTGCGCCAGAGGTCGATCGAGAGTTACTCCTCAATGGATCCGCCGACGCGGCGCAGGTGCTGCCGGAAGGTCAGCGACGGGTCGGCGACCCGGGCGGCCAGATAGTCGGCGAACCGCTCGACCATGACGTTTGTCCCTTCCACGGGCGTTGTCGGGCCGCCACCGTAGGAGCGGCGGTGCCCGCCCGGGCCAGGTGCCGCTGGTCCACCGTCGACCGGTCGTTGACCGGGGGTGCTACCCAGTGACGTTGTGTCCGTGACTGACCATCCCGTGCCGGCGACGGCGACCGCCGGGTCGCCCACCGGCCACTGTGCCCATCGGACGAGCCACCAGGCAGCCACCCGGCCGGTGACGGCACCTGTCGGGCCGATGGCCGCGCGGGCCGTGGGAACGATAATGATCAGCGTGCGGAGGAGCGCCGTCCGACTCCGCGGAGCGCGGGGAGTGGTGGCATGACCGGCTGGCGGGTTTCCGGCTACACCCCGGTCCGCCGGCTCGGTGCCGGCGCGTCCGGCAGCGTCGACCTCGCCGTCCACGACGGCACCGGCACGCCCGTGGCGATCAAGTACCTGACCGATAGGCCGGACGACGCCTCGTTCCGGGCCGCCTTCCGTGACGAGGCCCGGCTGCTGGCCGGCATCGACGACCCGTACGTCTGCCGCCTCTACGAGTACGTCGAGGCACCGGGCGGCGCCGCGATCGTGATGGAGCTGGTCAACGGCGTCTCGCTGCGGCAGATGCTGCGCGCGCAGGGCCCGACCACGCCGGAGTCGGCGCTGTGCGTGCTCAAGGGCTCGCTTGCCGGGCTCGGCGCGGCACACGCCCACGGTGTGGTGCACCGCGACTACAAGCCCGAGAACGTGCTGGTCAACGGCGAGGGCGCGAGCAAGCTCGCCGACTTCGGCATCGCCATGCCGGTCGGTGCCAGCGCCGGTGCCAGCGTCACCGGTACGCCGCGCTACATGGCCCCCGAACAGTGGACCGGCGCCCCGGCCAGCCCGGCCTGCGACATCTACGCCGCCACCGCAACCTTCTTCGAGTGCCTGACCGGCCATCCCCCGTACGACGGGCGGGACCTGGCCACCCTGCGCCAGCAGCACGCCCGCGCGCCGATCCCGACCGACCCGGCCCCGCCGCCGGTGCACGACCTGCTGCGGCACGGCATGGCCAAGCGTCCCGCCGACCGGCCGCAGCCCGCGCAGGTCTTCCTGGCCACCCTTGAGGAGGTGGCCGCCGGGGCGTACGGCGCGGACTGGGAGGAACGCGGGCTGCGGGAGCTGGCCCGCCGGGCCGCGCTGCTGGCCGCCCTCTTCCCGTTCCCGGACGGCACCGGCGGTGCCACCGCCGTGGCCAGTACCTCGCTCGGGGCCGCCACGTCGACTGGTGACGGCAGCGAACGCACCGCGCCACGGCGGGGACGCGCCCGGACGGCGCTCGTCGGCGGTGGGCTGGTGGTGGCCATGCTGGTCGGCGGTGCCGGGCTCAGTTACGCCGCCCGGGACACCCCGGTCGCCCCGGCCGGCGCGGCGAAGCCTGAGGCGAGGACGGAACTGACCGCCGGCACGCCGCCGACCGGCAGGGTCTCGGCCTCGGCCACGCCCGGGGAGCCCGACGGGTCCACCACGCCGACCACCGCCGCACCATCCACCCCGACCGGCACCACCACCCCGACCGCAACGACGCCGGCCACACCATCGATGACGCCCAGCGGCAGCCCGCCGCCGCCGTCGACGCCGGCGCCCACCCCGTCGACCAGCACCAGCCCGCCAGCGCCGCCGGACACCACCGGGCCCACGGTCGCCCGGGTCACGGCGAGCCCGACCGAGCTGGACCCGGCCGGCTGTCCCTACGGACCCACCGCCAGCACGGTCACCGCGCTCGTCAACGACGACCGCACGGCCGTGGGCGACCTGCGGGTCCGCTTTCGCTACACCATCGAGAAGCAGTCGTACGAGCAGAGCATGGCGCTGGTCCGGAGCGGCCAGTTCCGGGGGGTGCTCGGCGACCTGCCGCGACCCGGGTCGACCACCCGGATCCCGGTGACGGTTCTCGCCACGGACGCCGCCGGCAACACCACCGTCGGCGACTCGACGGTGTACGTGACGCTCTACTCCTTCTGCACGCCGGGCTGACCGGGCGCACCCACCTACCAGGCCGACGACGAGCGGGAGACGCAGCGGTGACCCAGCCGGACGACACGACCGAGGCCCTACCCACCCAGCGCGTGCCGGAGTCGACGGCGCATCTCGGTGCTGCCGAGCCGACGGTCGGCCTGGGGTCGATGTCGTGGCCGTCGACGGACGACCCGACCGTCCACCTGGACGCGAACCAGGCAACGGTGTCGCTGGACCAGACGGTGTCACTGGACCAGACGGCCTCGCTGGAACAGACGGCCTCGCCGGACCGCACGGTGTCGCTGGATCGCACGGTGTCGCTGGACCCTACGGTGTCGGTGGACCGCACGGTGCGGCACGCACCACCGCTGGCGGCACCGCAGGCCGCCCGTACCGGTGCGGGAGGCACCGTGACCGGGGCCGCCGTCGCCCCGGCGGGCCCGGTCGGGGCGCGTACCGCTGCCGAACCGCTCGCGGCGCCGACCGCCGGTCCCGGCGGTGAGCTGCGGTTCGGGCCTGGCGTGCCGGCCGCCCCGCCGCCGGCGCCGGCCTGGCCGACACCCACCGCGCCACCGCGCCGTCGGTCGGCCTGGCGCCGGCTCGTCTCGGTGCTGTCCACCCTGCTCACCCTCGCGCTGCTCGCCGCGGTCGGATTGTGGATCTGGCAGCGGCTCAGCCCGGTGGAGATCGCCGAGGTGAGCGTCGCCGTGCCCCGCCCGGCCGGCGAGCAGTGCGACGTCAGCGTCGACGTGGTCGCCACGGTGCGGACCAACGGCCGCGCGGGAGTCATCGAGTACCAGTGGCTGCGCTCCGGCAGCGCGCCCGGTGCCCTGCTCGAGGAGCGGGTCGGTTGGGGTCAGCGCACGGTGGAGCTGACCCTGCGCTGGTCGTTCAGCGGGGTCGGCACCACCACCGAGACCGCCACGGTGAACATCGTCTCCCCGACTCCGGCGCAGGCGAGCACCGAGGTGGTCTACACCTGCCCGGGCTGACGCCGGGGCACCGCGGACGTTTCCCTCGCACACCACCCGGGTAGGTCGGGCCGGACCAAGCACCCGCCCCTGTGGAGGTCCATCCGATGCGAGACAACTTCGGTGACGCGGTGGGGGACACCCTCCGTTCGATACTTCTCTTCCTGCCCAAGGCCGTCGCCTTCGTGGCGATCCTGGTGGCCGGCTGGCTGATTGCCAAGGCGGTCCTGAAGCTCGCCGACCGGCTGCTCGAACGCGTCGGCTTCGACCGGGCGGTCGAGCGCGGCGGGATCCGGCGGGCACTGGCCCGATCCCGCTACGACGCCAGCGGCATCGTCGCCCGGCTCGCCTACTACGGCATCCTGCTGCTCACCCTCTACCTCGCCTTCGGCGTGTGGGGGCCGAACCCGATCTCCGATCTGATCGCCGGGGTCATCGCCTGGCTGCCCCGCGCCTTCGTCGCGATCGTCATCGTGGTCGTGGCCGCCGCCATCGCCAGCGCGGTGAAGGACATCATCTCCGGCGCGCTCGGCGGGCTGTCGTACGGCCGACTGCTGGCCACCATCGCCTCGGTGTTCATCATCGGCCTCGGCGTCATCGCCGCGCTCAACCAGATCGGGGTCGCCACGGCCGTGACCACCCCGGTGCTGATCGCCGTGCTGGCCACCATCGGCGGCATCCTGGTGGTCGGGGTCGGCGGCGGGCTGGTCCGGCCGATGCAGAGCCGCTGGGATTCGTGGCTGTCCCGCGCCGAGGAGGAGTCGCGGACCATCGCCGCGCACGCCCGCGCCTACTCCGCCGGCCGCCGTGACACCGCGGCGCACCTCGCCGAGCCGACGCCCGCGGCCACCACGCCGGCACCCGGCGCGTCGACCTTTGCCGCGCCCGGCGCCACGCAGCACCGACGACAGCGACTCCACCATGGTGCTGCCGAGGCCCGACGAGCAGTTCCCCCGCTGAGCGGGTCGCGGGACGGGGCCACCTCGGTCCCGTCCCGCGGCGCGTCCCGGTTTCGCCGTGGCGGGCCACCGGGTCGCCGGGCTAGCATCACCGCCATGACCTGGCGACATTGATGAGTCATCCGAGGCCGTGGGCCGCCCGCGGTCGCCGTTACATCGGCGTCCGTGATCCGTCCCACCTGGAAAGGCCTCATGACCCGCACCTCGACGGGTGTCCGCCGGCTGGCGGCCACCCTCTACGCGTACGCGTTCCTCACCGACCTCGTCCTGCTCTACCCGGTGTACGCGCTGCTGTTCGCCGACACCGGCCTGTCGGTCGGCCAGATCTCCTCGCTCTTCGTGATCTGGGCGCTGGCCGGCATCGTGCTGGAGGTGCCCTCCGGCGCGTGGGCCGACGCGACCTCGCGACGCCAGCTGCTCTGCCTCGCGCCGCTGTGCACGGCCGCCGGCTTCGCCCTGTGGACGTTCGCGCCGTCCTATCCCGCGTTCGCCGTCGGGTTCGTCCTCTGGGGAGCCGGCGGCGCGCTCGCCTCCGGCGCGCTGGAGGCACTGGTCTACGACGAACTCGACCACCTCGGCGCCGCCAGCCGGTACGCCCGCACCATCGGACGGGCCCGCACCGCCGGCACCGTCGGCGTGCTCGGGTCGATCCTGCTGGCCGGTCCGGTGCTCGGTCTCGGCGGCTACCCGGCCGTCGGTGCCGGCAGCGTGGCGGCCTGCCTGCTCGCCGCGGCCGTCGCCGCCCGCTTCCCCGAACACCGCCGGCCCGCCGCCGGTGCCGAGGAACCCGGCTGGTGGCCGGGCCTGCGGGCGGGCATCGTCGAGGTACGCGGCGACCGGGCGGTACGCGCAGCCGTGCTGCTGGTCGCGGCGGTCACCGCGGTCTGGGGCGCGCTGGACGAGTACACCCCGTTGTTGGCCCGGGACACCGGCGTCGCCCTGACGACGGTGCCCCTGCTGCTCCTACTCGTCACGGTCGGGCAGATCGCCGGTGGTCTGCTCGCCCCGGCCGGCCAGCGACTGCGCACCCCCGGGTACGCGCTCCTGCTGGCCGGCTCGGCACTGGCCCTGGCCGGGGGCGCGCTGCTCCGCCGACCAATCGGGTTCCTGCTGGTGGCGGTGGCGTTCTGCGGTCTCCAACTCGCCTCGGTGCTGGCCGACGCGCGGTTGCAGGCGCGGATCAACGGCCCGGGCCGAGCCACCGTCACCTCGCTGGCCGGGATGGCGACCGACCTGACCATCATCGTGGTGTACGCCGGGTTCGGCCTGGTCGCCACCGTGGCCGGCAACGGGGTGGCGTTCGCGTTCGCGGTCGCCGCCGTGCCGTACCTGCTGGTCGCGGTGACGCTGGCGACCCGGGTGGCAGGTGGCCGGACCTCGCCCGAGCCGGTGCCGGATCCGACGCCGCCAGTCCGGACCGACGGGTGACGGCCGCCGGTCAGGGTTACTCGGCGTCGAGGTAGACCCAGCGCCCGTCCTCGCGGACGAAACGGCTGCGCTCGGTCAGCGTGCCCTGCCGGCCGCCCTCGCGGTAGTGGGCGCGGAACTCCACGGTGCCCGTACTGTCGAACAGGCCGCCCTGGTCGGCGCCGACGATCTCCAGCCCGGTCCAGCGTTGGCCGAGATCGAGGAGCAGCCGGGGCGGCCGGGTGCGGCTGTGCCAACTGCGTAGCAGGTAATCCGGCTCGCCGACGGCGAAGGCGGCGTACCGGGACCGCATCAGCGCCTCGGCCGTCGGCGCGTCGGCCTCACCCCGGTGCAACCGCCCGCAACAGTCCGCGTACGGCAGACCCTGCCCGCACGGGCACGCTCCGGCCGCTCCGGCCCGCTGTGCCGGTCGTCTGTCTCGCTTGGCCACCCTGTCATCCTTCCCGCCCTGACGCCGGCCGGACCCGCGGGGGTCGACGCCGCGCCCGAGCATCGGCCGTGATGGATGGTAGGGTGCGCCGATGGCGCGGTCAGCCGCAGTTGTGCTCGCCCCGGGTGTCTGGCGTATCCCCACCGCGGGCCGGGCGCTGGTCAACTCGTACGCCCTGGTCGCCGACGACGGCAGCGTCACCCTCGTGGACTGCGGGGTGAAGCGTGCGCCGGCCCGGATCGTGCGCGGGCTGGCCGCGATCGGCAAGCAGCCCGCCGACGTCACCCGGATCGTGCTCACCCACGCGCATCCCGACCACGTCGGCGGGGCGGCCGAGGTGGCCCGCCGCACCGGCGCGTCGCTCGCCCTGCACGCCGCCGACGTCCCGTACGCCGAGGCCGGCAGGGCCGCGCCGGGAGATCCGACCGTCGGCGGCGCGCGGCTGTTCGCCCGCCTGTCGTCGGGCCGCTTCCCGGCCTTCCAGGTGGCCCAGCCGCTGGCCGACGGAGACCTGCTCGACGTCGGCGGCGGGCTGCGGGTGGTGCACACCCCGGGCCACTCGCCGGGTCATGTCTCGCTGTTGCACGAGCCGACGCGGGTGCTGATCACCGGCGACGCGCTGTTCAACGTGGCCGGCGTCCGATGGCCGGTCAAGGCGTTCTGCGCCGACTTCCGGATGACCCAGCGCACCGCACACGTGCTCGGCGAACTGGAGTACGACGTGGCCGCCTTCACCCACGGCCCGGAGATCACCGATCGGGCCCGGGAGCGGATCCGGAGCTTCCTCGGGCGGCTGTCCCGAGGGTGAACCGCCGCTCAGCGGGACCCGGTCCGGGCGCCGCGCCGGCTGCCGAACGACTCCATCGTCGTCGCCTTCTTCGCCGGCGCCGTGCTGGCCGCCCGCGACCGCGATGCCGCAGCCTGCGTGGCCGCCGTCTTCCGCGTCGCCGCCTTCTTCGTCGTCGTCTTCTTCGCCGGGGCCCTCGTGGCCGTTGCCTTCCCAGCCGGCGCTCTCTTCGTTGCCGCCCTCTTCGCTGTCGCCTTCTTCGTTGCCGTCTTCTTCGCTGTCGCCTTCTTGGCTGCCGCCTTCTTCGTTGCGGCCTTCTTCGTTGCCGCCTTCGTGGTGACTGCCGCAGCCTTCTTGACCGCCGGTGCGGTCTTCGCGGGGGCGCCCTTCTTCGGGGTGGTGGCCTTCTTCGCGGCGGTAGCCTTCGCAGTGGGCCGGCGGGTCGGCGCGGCCGTGGCGGAGACGGTCTTCTTGCGGGCGGTGCGTGCGCTCGTCGGCGTGGGCTTCTCGCCGGGCGTCTTGGCAGCCGTCGCTCCGGTGGCCCGCTTCGCCACCGTGGCCACCTTCTTCGCCGCCACCTTGCGCGGCATCGGGGCCTTGCGCGCCCCGGTGTGCTTCCTGGCCCGTCCTGCCTGCGCCATCGTCGCTCCTCGGGATCTGCCGTGGCGCAGGTCTTCCCGGCGCTCTGCCGGTCAAACGCCCGCGACCGGCCGGCACCGTCAGGCTGCGGGGGATCGGGCAGCAGCCTCCCGCGCCCCGTACCGACCAGTGCGATCCCGGCCACCGCGAGCAGCGACGCCGTCCTCCGCGCCGCCTTCTGTGCCTCCGCCCTCGGTCACGCCTCAGGTGCCTGCGGTGCGGGGTCTTGGGTGCTGGCGTCCTCGGTCGCGTCTCGGGTTCCCTGCGGGTGCGGGTCTTGGGTCCTGCTGGCGTCGTCGGTCATGCCTCGGGTGCCTGTGGGGGCGGGTCTTGGGTGCTGGCGTCGTCGGTCGCGCCTCGGGCGCCTGCGGTGCGCGGTCTCGGGTGCTCGCGTCGTCGATCACGGCGAGGGTTCTTGCGGTGCGCGGTCTCGGGTGCTCGCGTCGTCGGTCACGGCACGGGTGCCTGCCCTGCGCTGCGTCGGATGCTCGCGCCGTCGGTCGCGGCTCGGGTGCCGCGTCGTTGTTGACGGTTTGGGCACGGTGCCGGCGCTGCGAAACTGGTCGGGCACTCGTCGGGATGGATGGAGTGGTGCCGCCGGTCACAGCGTCGCTGCGTTGGCGGCGTGGCGACGGCGACGAGCCAGGATCACGGCACCGCCGAGCGCGGTGACGAGCAGAGTCGCGCCAGCTACCAGCGTTCCGGTGCCGTCGCTGCCGGCGCCGCCCCCGGCCTGGGCACCGCCGATCGGGGCGACCGTAAAGGTCGTGCTGCCGCCGGGGGTGCGGTCGCCGCAGGTGGCCGCCACCGTGTACGTGCCCAGGGTGAAGCCGGCGGTGAACAGTTCGGCGCTCAGCCCGCCGCTCGCCGGGGCGGTGGTCGAGCGGACGTTCTGGTCCCGGTCGGGGCCGCTGAGGTGGAAGATCGCGTCGCCGGCGCTCGGGCTGCAGTTGGTCGCGGTGAGGAGGACGGTCTCCCCGACCGTTGTGGTCGACGGCGACACGGTGGTGTCGGCCAGTGCCGCGCCCGGCAGCAGCAGCGCGCCGAGCGCAATGCTGCCCAACGCCGTTACGAGAACCCTGGTCGCCTTCATACGCGTCTTCCCTCACCTGTCGTCCGCCGATTGCGTGGGACGTCGTTCGGGTGGCCAACTCAAAGCGCAGGTGTGCCCAACACTAGGTGGGCCGGGCACCTGATCCGGTAAAAACGAGGAGTTCTCGTCGCCGTCCCGTGTCCGCCTCGGATGGGGAGGCGTCGCGGGAAGGCCCGGGCACGGATTCAGCGGGTGCGGGATCACCCCGATGATCCCGTGGTCGGTGCAGGTTTGGCTGCCCGGAACGGTGGCCACGACTCGCCGGTGGTCGTGGTGTGACGGCTGGGCGGATTGCGAACCCCGGGCGGTGCCGGACCGATCGCGTCGGATGTCCGGTCCTGGGCGGCGGCCAGCCGGAATTGGCGGCGGGGTGGGGGCGTTGTATCGGGTGGCTGATCGAGCAGGGCCGCCCGCCCTTGTGGGTGTGAGTGTGGCCGGCGGTTCGCCGGAATGATCCGGGCCGGTCGGTCGTTGGATGTGGTTCCGGCGCTGCGAGGAAGTCGCGCTCTGGTGCCGGCCGGTTCGGCCGGGCCGGGTCGGGAATGTTGGCGGCCGTTCGGTCGTTGTGCATCGGCCCGGCGCAGCGAGAGGGTCTTGGTGCCCCGCGAGTCGCCGGAGCCCCGGCCCCGGGATGTTGGTGGCCGGTCGGTCGTTGGACATGGTTCCGCCGACGGGGTGGGTCGCCTGATGGCTCGACCCCCCGCCTGAAACGCGGAACTCTTCTTTCCCCCTTTTGGTCTTCTGCGCCCGCTGGGCGCTGACCGCGTGTGCCGTTCCCCCCTCTGTGGTGCGCGTGTCTACCCCCGAATGGAGTTTTGATCATGAATTCGATGCTGCGTAAGAGTGTTCTGGGTGTTGCTGGTCTGGCTTTCGCTGGTGGTGTGTTCGCCGGTCCGATCGCGCATGCGGACGCTGCTGCGGTGACCGCTGGTAAGCCGGTCGCGGCGGTGCAGGCCGACAAGCCGGACACGAGCAAGTTGATCCCGAACGGTGTGCAGGGCGCCCAGTCCCGCATCGACCTCAACGGTGAGCAGACCGCCAACGTGAAGGCGATCATCGCGGCGACGAAGAAGACCGGCATGGACGAGCGTGCCGCGGTGGTGTCCATCGCGACGGCTCTGCAGGAGTCGAAGTTGGAGAACCTGGGTCACCTGGGTGACCGCAACGACCACGACTCGCAGGGCCTGTTCCAGCAGCGCCCGTCCAGTGGGTGGGGCACGGTCGAGCAGATCACCGACCCCGAGTACTCCACCACCGCGTTCCTGAAGGGCCTGAAGCAGGTCGACGGCTGGAAGGACATGCCGCTGACCGCCGCCGCGCAGAAGGTTCAGGTGTCGGCGTACCCGGATCACTACGCCCAGTGGGAGCAGCAGGCCGCTGACCTGGTCGCCCAGCACTGGACCAGCTGACACAGCACATGTACAGCCGACTGGCCGGCACCCCACCCGGGGTGCCGGCCAGTCGGTGTCTGCGCCACCAAATTGTGAATCTTGGACAGTTACCGTCAGGCGCGAACGGAAACTGTCCAAGATTCACAATTCGGTGTGCCTCGGCGGCTCCAGCTTGGGGGGACGGCACGGAATCTGATGGTCGGGTTCGAGGGCTCGTGCACCAGCACTTTGTCGATGTAGACCGTTGCGTCGTCCCGAGCCACGATCGTCGGCATGCGGCGCCCGCTCGCGGACTCGGCGTAGTCGCTGGCCCGCTGGCCGCCGCTCGCGGTGCGGTGGGTCTTGTTGCCGGAACGGTCCGAGGCGGCGTAACCCGGGGTAGCGCCTTGCGGTGGTCTGCGGGTGTGGCAGCGTGACGGGGTGGGTTCTGCGCCGGTCGACGTCGACCTCGCCCTGGTCGGCGGGGGTGGTGCCGCGTCACTCGTGCTGGCGGCGCTGGCTCGGCACGGCGTACGGGATCTCCGGATCGCGGTCGTCGACCCGGTGCATCGACGTGGCCAGGACCGGACGTGGGCGTTCTGGGACCACCCGGGCAACGACCTGGACGACCTGCTCAGCGCGAGCTGGTCGCAGGTCGAGGTGGTCACGCCCGGCGCGCACCGCGTCCTGAACCTCGCCCCGCTGCGGTACGCGATGTTGCGCTCCGGCCCGATCTACGACCGGGCTGCCGAGGCCGAGCGGCGCCTCGGCGTGACCCGGATCGTCGCCGGTGCCGAAAGTTTGCACGACGACGGCGACCGGGTGCTGGTGGGTATCGGCGGTGACGGGCCGGCGTTGCGGGCCGGCTGGGTGCTGGACTCGCGGCCCCGACCACCGCGTCGCCCGGGGCGTACGAACTGGTTGCAGCATTTTCGCGGCTGGTGGCTGGCGGCGGACCGGCCGGTGTTCGACCCGGCACGCGCGGTCCTGATGGATTTTCGCACCCCGCAGCCGCCCCGGGGTGTGTCGTTCGGTTACCTGCTGCCGGTGAGCAGCCGGTACGCGCTGGTCGAGTACACCGAGTTCTCGCCCGACCTGCTCACCAGCGCGGCGTACGACGCGGCGCTGGCTGGCTACCGGGACCTGCTCGGCCTGGACCCGGCCCGGCTCAGCGTGCGGGAGGTCGAGAACGGCGTCATCCCGATGACCGACGGCCCGTTCGTCGCCCGCCCCTCGCCCCGGGTGGTACGCCTCGGCACCGCCGGCGGCGCGACCCGCCCGTCGACCGGCTTCACCTTCGCCGCCATGCACCGCCAGGCCGAACAGGTCGCCCGGGCGCTCGCCGCCGGACGGCCGCCGGTGCCGGCGCCCGCGTACCCCGGGCGGCACCGGTGGATGGACGCGGTCGCGCTGCGGGCCCTGGACCGCGACCTGGTCGGCGGCCCGGAGTTCTTCGGCCGGCTGTTCGACTGTAACCCGGCGCCACGGGTGCTGCGTTTCCTCGACGGTGCCACCACGATGACCGAGGACCTGGCCGTGATGCGCTCCGCCCGGCTGTTGCCGATGGTCACCGCCACCGTGGCCGACGCCGCCGGCCGGCTCCGCGACCGGCTCGTGTCGTCCCGCCGCCCGACCTGGACGGTGCCGCCGCCCGTCGTCGGCCCCGATAGTCCCGCGACCGACCGGCCAGGCCGCTGACCCGGCGCTGGTTTGCCATCACCCGATGGCGCGACCCCGGCCGCTGGCACGCCGGCTGACCTGGCGCTGGTTTGTCTCCACCCGACGGCGCGACCCGGCCGCCGGCACGCCGGCTGGCCGGGTGCCAGTTGGCGGGGGAGGCTTCGGTAGGTTTGCCGCATGGTGGACGAGACGGCCGGCCGGGTGGTGGAGATCTGGACCGACGGCGCGTGCAGTGGCAATCCCGGGCCGGGTGGTTGGGGCGCGGTGCTGCGCTACGGCTCCCACGAGCGCGAACTGTGTGGCGGCGAGGCGACCCCGACCACCAACAACCGGATGGAGCTGACCGCCGCCATCGAGGCGCTGGAGAGCCTGACCCGCCCGGTCACGGTCGAGTTGCACACCGACAGCACGTACGTGCGCAACGGCATCACCAGTTGGCTGGCGTCCTGGAAACGCAACGGTTGGCTGACCGCCGGGAAGCAGCCGGTGAAGAACGCCGACCTGTGGCAGCGGCTGGAGGCGGCCTGCGCCCAGCACCGGGTCACCTGGCTGTGGGTGAAGGGGCACAACGGGCACCCGGAGAACGAGCGGGCCGACGCCCTGGCGAACCAGGGGATGACCGAGGCGCGCGCCGCAAAGGCGCCGGCCCGCCGCTAGATTCGGTGTCGCCGCCGGCGGCACCGGGCTGCGACGTCGACCCCACGCCTGGGCACGGGGACGGGGGCGGTCGTCAGCCGCAGTGGATCGGCCCCCACCGTTCCTCGGCGAGGTTCCGGTAGACCACGTACACCAGGATGCAGTGGCCGGCGGTGCCGGTCACCTGCGCCGGGCCGGCGTAGTACTGGAAGTTTCCGGCGTCGCGGTCGAAGACGAGCGGCTCACACGGAAAGCCCGGGTTGCCGCTGGGGCACCGGCCGATGAAGACCTCCATCCGCTCGGCCCGGTCGCGGTTGAGGTTCTTCTGCGCCCAGACGCAGTTGGTGCCGCCGTTGGCGCTGGAGTAGGAGACGAACACGGAGATGGCGCCGCCGTAGGCGTCGCGGTGCGGCGACAACTCGGTGCCGGGACAGGACGCCCTCGGGCTCAGTTTGGGGTGTGCGGCGGCGGGCGAACTGGTGACCGCGAGTGTGGTCGCCACCAGCACCGCAGTCAGGAATGCCCCGATCAGACTGCGGGTGGTGGACCGGTGCGTCGAGCTGGCCATGAAGGATCCTTCCGATCAAGGGCGTGTTGATCGTCATTATCCGACATCGGCGCCCGTGGGGTGAGCGGCGTCAGCGGCTCCGGCGCCGGGATGGCCGGTGCGGGGTGAGTGGCAGCATCGACCAGTGGGCCGGGTGGGTGCGCCGGGCCGGCAGGCGGGTGTGCCGGTCGCCACGGGCGGCGTCGAGCTGTGACTGGTGCAGGAACAGGGACCCGGACAGGTCGGCGCCGCGCAGATCGGCCGCCCGCAGGTCGGCCCCGGTGAGGTCGGCCCGGGTCAGGTCGACGTCGCGCAGGTCGGCGGCGATCAGCAGCGCGCCGCGCAGGTTCGCCCCGCGCAGGTCGGCTCGGCGCAGGTCCCGGCCGACCAGCGCGGCTCCCCGGTGGTCGGCACCGGCGGCGCCGCCGCGGGCACGGGCCAGGTCGCCGGTACGCGACAGCAGCGCGTTGACCTTGCCGCGGTGCGCGTCGACGTCCAGCGTGAGCAGCGTCTGCGGGCTGTCCGTGGCCAGCCGGTCGGTCTCGGCGAGCGCGGCGGACAGCTCCTCGGCAAGTTCTGCCGGCGGGCGTAGGGCGAGGGCCTCGGTCAGGTACCAGAGCAGCTCGTGCAGGGGCCGCATCACCGCGAAGACGTCGAACATCTGCCGGGCGGTCTGCGGCGCGGCACGCCAGTCCCGCCCGCCGAAGGTCTCCTGGGCGACCCGCTGGCCCGCGCCGAAGCAGTCGAAGACGGTGCAGCCCGGAAAGCCCCGGTCGCGCAGCTCGGCGTGGATGCCGCAGCCGAAGTCGGGGCGCAGGTTGCGGCACGGCTGCCCGGCGGGCTTGTCGAGCGCGAAGTCGGTCGACGCGGCGAAGGCGGGGGCGACGCAGCAGAGGCCGAAGCACCGGGCGCAGTCTGCCCGCAGCTCGCCGGCGGCTGCCTCCGTCACGCTGGCTCTCCCTCCCACCCGTTTCGACCGGATGCCCGAGTGTCGTCCGGCCGGTCGACGCCGACGACCTGCGCCGACGGGTCATTCTCCCCGCATCGGCCGCCGTCCGACCGCCCGGGGGCCACCGCCGCCGGTGCTGGCCCGGCTGCCACCGCGGGGGACGTGCTGCGGTTGACAACGTACAACCGATTGGTTGTATATTTGGTCTGTGGGCGAGGAGAGCAGCGACCGGGCGGACGCACTGTTCCACGCGCTCGCTGACCGCACCCGGCGCGACATCCTGCGCCGCGTGCTGGCCGGGGAGCACTCGGTCTCCGCGCTCGCGGCGAATTACGACATGAGCTTCGCCGCGGTACAGAAGCACGTCGCCGTGCTGGAGAAGGCCGGTCTGCTGACCAAACGACGCAGCGGTCGCGAGCAGTTGGCCAGCGGTGACGTGGCGGCGGTGCGGTCGGTGGCGTCCATGCTCACCGAGCTCGAACAGGTCTGGCGTGGCCGCATCGCCCGCATCGACCGGCTCATCACACCCGACCCTGACCAGGAGGACTGAACCATGCCCGTGACCGACGTCCAGCATGACCTCGACAACCTGACCCTGACCATCACCGCGGACTTTGCCGCGCCGGTGGAGCGGATCTGGCAGGTCTACGCCGACCCTCGCCAACTGGAGATGGTGTGGGGACCGCCGACCTACCCGGCGACGGTGGTCGACCACGACCTCAGGCCCGGCGGTCGGGTGACCTACTACATGACCGGCCCGGAGGGCGACAAGCACGCCGGCTACTGGCTGGTCACCGCCGTCGACGAGCCGAGGAGCCTCTCCTTCGACGACGGCTTCGCCGATCTGGACTTCAACCCGAGGCCGGAACTGCCGGTCTCCAGGAACGTCTACACCTTCACCGAGCACAACGGCGGCACGCGGGCGACCTACGTGGGCAACTACGAGTCCGCCGAGGCGCTGCAGCAGGTGCTGGACATGGGTGTCGTGGAGGGCGCCACGCTGGCGATCAACCAGATCGACGCCGCGGTCGCCTCCTGATCGTCCGGTGACCGGGGTCGCAGCGGCCCCGGTCACCGGACGACGTGACTGCCCGCGGGCGCAGGTGTAGTGCCACCGCCGCCGGGTAGCAGCGGGGCATGGAGTTGGTCGAGGAGTCGCCGTACCGGTTCCGGATCGACCGGCACGATCCGATGCGGGTGCCGGGGCTGGTCTTCGCCTCCCGGTCGCTGCTGCCCGACACCCGGGCGGACCGCTCGCTGGAGCAGGTCGCCAACGTGGCCACCCTGCCCGGCATCGTCGGCGCCTCGTACGCCATGCCGGACGTGCACTGGGGCTACGGCTTCCCGATCGGCGGGGTGGCCGCCACCGACGTCGAGGCCGGCGGCGTGGTCTCGCCGGGCGGCGTCGGCTTCGACATCTCCTGCGGGGTCCGGCTGCTCACTGCCGACCTGCACCGCGACGAACTGCGCCCGCGCCTGGACGCGGTGATGGACGCGCTGAGCGCGGCCACCCCGCGCGGCATGGGCCGTGGCGCGGTGTGGCACCTGACCGGCCGCGACGAACTCGACGCGGTGCTGCGCGGCGGCTCCCGGTACGCGGTGGAGCGTGGCTTCGGCGTCGAACGGGACCTGCACCGCTGCGAGGACTACGGCGCGGTGCACGACGCCGACCCGGCCCAGGTCAGCGAGCGGGCGATCGAGCGCGGCGCGCGCCAGGTCGGCAGCCTCGGCTCCGGCAACCACTTCCTGGAGGTGCAGGCGGTCGAGCAGGTGTACGACGAGCCGGTGGCCGAGGCGTTCGGCCTGCGCGCCGGCCAGGTCTGCGTGATGATCCACTGCGGGTCGCGGGGCCTGGGACACCAGATCTGCACCGACTACGTGCGGGCCATGGAGAAGGTGATGGGCCGGCACGGCATCCACGTCCCGGACCGGCAGCTCGCCTGCGCCCCGGTCGGCTCGCACGAGGGGCGCGCCTACCTCGGCGCGATGGCCGCCGCGGCGAACTACGCGCGGGCCAACCGGCAGTTGCTCGCCCACGCGGCCGGCCAGATCTTCGAGCGGGAGACCGGCCGCCGACTCGACCTGGTCTACGACATCTCGCACAACCTTGCCAAGATCGAAGACCATGCCGTGGACGGCGGGACGCGGCGGCTGTGCGTACACCGCAAGGGTGCCACCCGCGCCCTGCCACCCGGGCATCCCGACCTGCCCGACGAGTTGCGCGCCGCCGGCCAGCCGGTGCTCATCCCAGGTTCGATGGGCACCGGCTCGTACGTGCTGACCGGGGTGGCCGGGGCGCCCGCGTTCGCCTCCACCTGTCACGGCGCCGGCCGGGTGCAGAGCCGCAAGCAGGCCGTCGCGGCCGGGCACGGCGCCGACCCGCGCGCCCAGTTGGAGGCGCAGGACATCGCGGTACGCGGCGCCTCCCGGCGTGGGCTGGCCGAGGAGATGCCGGCGGCCTACAAGGACGTCTCGGCGGTGGTCGAGGCCGCCGAGGGAGCCGGCCTGTGCCGGAAGGTGGCCCGACTGGTGCCGCTCGGCGTGGTCAAGGGCTGACGGGCCGCGTCACACGTCGAGCGTCACCGCGCAGGTCCAGCCGGCGCCGTCGCCGCCGAAGCGCAACTCGTGCAGCGAGACCGCCTTCGGCACCGCGCCGATGAGTTCCACCTCGCCGGTGGCCGTGGTGCGCCAGCACACCAGCAGACCGCCGGCGCCGTCGTCGGCCACCTCGGTGGTCAGCGGCAGCTCGTCCGCCGTCTCCATCCGGAAGATCACTTCGTCGAGTACGCCCACCAGCAGGTCCTCGTCGCCCGCGGCCGGCGCGTGGAACTCCCGCTCGGCGCGGGGTCGGGCGCCGGCCGAGTCGGTGAACGACCCGACCAGCGCGGCGACCGCCTCGGCCACACAGCCCTCCCGGTCCGGCGCCCACGCCTCGATCCGTACGTCGGCGGTGTGCGGTACGCACCGGTGCCCCCGTCCGCCTCGTGGCTCCATTCCTACGATGATGCCGTCCCGCTGCCCCTGATCGTCTGCGCTCCGGTGACCCGACCCGGTTCAGTGCACGCCCAGCCGGGCGATCGGCTCGACCAGTTCGCGTTCCTCGTACGACAGGTGCGACAGCAGCGTGTCGCTGAGCAGGTCGACCGCGGCGCGCAACTCGGCCATCCCGTCCGGCGTGGCGACGAACGCGACCAGGGCCCGGTCGACGCCCTCCAGCACGTCGTGGATGGCGTGGTGCTCCTCCTCGAGCCGGTCGATGACCGGCTTGAGCCGGGGGTCGGAGCGCCGCAGGTGCGGGAAGAGCGACCGGTCCTCGATCGTGTGGTGGGTGGTCACCACCCGGCAGTACGACTCGCAGTAGGTGCCCAGCGTCCACTTGTTCTGCCGCATGGTCATCGTGTTGATGTGGGACCGGGCGGTGCCCACGTCGATCAACCCGGCGGCGACCTGCTCGATCAGGTCGTGGATCTGGGCCAGCTCGGCGCGCAGCCCGTCGTGCACGTCGATCAGGTGCTGCGCGCCGGCCTGCTCGTGCGCGGTGTAGGTGCGCTCCGGGTCGGGCGTCGGTCCGGTGGGGCGCTCCGACTCGTCCCACACCCGCTCGTCGGTACGCCGGCTCCCGTCGTCGGGGGTCGGCACGACAGCGAACGGCCCGACCGCGACGGTGGCCCGCCCTGCCGCCGACCGCCCGGCACGGTCGGCCGCGCCGGTCCGGGCCGCGCCGCCGGCCCGCGCCGCCACCGCGGCTTCGGCCTGTCCCACGCCACCCGGCTGGGTGCCATCCGTGCCGGTCGAGCGCTCGGCGGCGACCAGGTCCCGGGTGGCCGGGGCCACCTCGGCGGCGAATCGCCGGAGGTCGTCCGGGTCGTCGCTGCCGAGGATGAAGGTGCTGATCCCGTCGGTCAGGGCGAGGTCGGCGAGTTCCTCCGCCCACTGCTCGGCCGGTCCGTGCAGCGGACCGCGGCCGGCCGTGGTGAACTGCCCGTTGATGTTGAGCAGCCGGATCACCTCGGTCGGGGACCGGCCGGCCTCGGCCGCCGCGTCGTCGATGATCACGTTGCCCTTGGCGAGGTCACCGGGTTGCAGGTAGGCCAGCGAGGGCAGCCAACCGTCGGCCCGGCGCCCGGTCAACGCGAGCATGCGCGGCTTGTACGCGCCCAGCCAGATGCCGACGTCGTGGGCGGGGGCCGGGCCGCGCTTCGCGCCGACCGCGCGGTGGAACTCGCCGTCGACCCGGACGCCGCCACGGGCGTCGGCGTCCCAGATCTGGCGGATGATCTCGATCGCCTCTTCCAGGGCCCGCACTCCCTGCCCGGGGGTGAGGCGGCGGCCGCCCATCGCCTCGATGGCGTCCCAGAACGCGCCGGCGCCCAGGCCCAGCTCCATCCGGCCGCCGCTGAGCAGGTCGAGGCTGGCGACGCCACGGGCCAGCACGGCGGGTGGGCGCAGCGGCAGGTTGGTGACGTTCGCGGCCAGCCGGACGCGTTCGGTCCGCGCGGCGACGAAGCTCAGCAGCGTCCAGGTGTCCAGGAACGCGGGCTGGTACGGGTGGTCCTGGAAGGTGACCAGGTCGAGCCCGACCTGCTCGGAGAGCATGGCGAGACCGACCGGTCGGGCGGGGTCGGCGTTGCCGGGCGTCAGGAACGACCCGAAGGTCAGGGGGTGCCCGTAGTCGCTCATCTCGGCCTTCCTTCCGGTAGCGCGGCGTCGATCACCACGTCCAGATGTTATGTCGGGCAGAACATCTTTGCCCAATAAAATCTGTGACCTGCGCTAACCTTGGGGGATGACCGGCGCCGACGGCAACGACTCCCGCCCCGACCCGCTCAACGACGACCTCGGGTGGATGCTCGGCGTCGTCTTCCGGGCCTACATCCGCGCCGCCGAGCACGCCGTCGGTGACCTGCCCGGCGGGCCGCGTGGCTACCACGTGCTCACCGCCGCCGACCGGGAGCCCGCCCGCAACCAGGGGGCGATCGCCGAGGAACTGGGTATCGACCGCACCGTCCTGACGTACCTGATCGACGACCTGGAACGCGCCGGGCTGGTGCTGCGCCGACCGGACCCGGCGGACCGGCGCAGCCGCCTGGTCACCCTCACCGACGACGGCCGGGACGCCGCGCGGCTCCGGCGGGACGAGCTGCGCCGGGTCGAGTCGCGCCTGCTGCGGGAGCTCGCTCCCGACGAGAGCGCGACGCTGCGGGGGCTGCTGCGGCGGGTGGCCTGTGCGGCGCAGGCGCTCGACCCGCTCACCGACCTCTGCGAGGCGGCCGAGGAGGCGGCGGACCAGCCGCCGGCCGGTCGGCGGCCGAGGTCGGCGTCCCGCCGCTGATCGCCGGCTCGACCGGCGAGGGTCCGGAACGATCCGCCGAGGAGATTGACGGGCGTCGCTCGCCTTTCTAGGTTCAGCATCATGATTCTCAATGTTCGACGGTTCCTGGCGATGCTGGCCGCCTTCGTGACCGTCCTGGTCGTCGGGATGCCCGCGGCCGTCGCCGCAGTCGGTCGCCCCATCAACGAGCTCGGCACCGGCAGCTACCTCGGCTTCCAGGGCGGGCTGTATCCGGCCGGCCGGAACGCCATGCCGGACAGCCACCACACCGCTGGTGTCACCCGAGCCCTCCGGGTACGCCCGCTCGACACCGCCGGCGCACCGAGCGCCAACGGCAAGTACGTGCTGCTCTCCATCGGCATGTCCAACACCACCCAGGAATTCTGCTCGGGAGATGGCAGCGGGAGGTGCGCGCCGTACTCCTTCATCGGTCAGGCCGCGGCGGACCCGCAGGTCAACCGGGACAAGCTGGTCATCGTCGACGGCGCCGCGGGTGGCCAGACCGCCGGCACCTGGGACGCGCCGACCGACGCCAACTACGACCGCGTCCGGGAGGCCAGGCTGGCACCCCTCGGGCTCACCGAGCGGCAGGTCCAGGTCGCCTGGGTCAAGGTCGCCAACGCCAACCCGTCGGTGTCGCTGCCCGCGGCCAACGCCGACGCCTACCAGCTCGTGAGCCAGCAGGGCAACATCCTCCGGGCGTTGAAGGTGCGCTATCCCAACCTGCAGCAGGTCTTCTTCTCCAGCCGCATCTACGGCGGCTACGCGACCACCAGCCTGAACCCCGAGCCGTACGCGTACGAGACCGGCTTTGGCGTCAAGTGGGTGATCCAGGCGCAGATCACCCAGATGTCCGGCGGCGGCACCGATCCTCGGGCCGGCAACCTGAACTACAACAGCGCCACCGCGTGGGCGGCCTGGGGTCCCTACCTCTGGGCCAACGGCCTCCAGCCCCGCTCGGACGGGCTCGTCTGGGACCGGGCGGACTTCGTCGCGGACGGTACGCATCCCGCCAACTCGGGGCGGCAGAAGGTGGGGAGCATGCTCCTCCGCTTCTTCAAGACCTCACCCCACACGGCCTGCTGGTTCACCGTCGCCGGCACCTGCGGTTAAGGCGATTCCTGTCGATCCGTACCGTCCAGAGCATGCGGATCACGAAGTACACGCACTCCTGTGTCCGGCTCGAACACGACGGCGCGGTCCTCGTGATCGACCCCGGTACGTGGAGCGAGCCGCACGCCCTGGCCGGTGCGGACGCCGTGCTGGTCAGCCACGAGCACGCTGACCACATCGACGTACTGCGGCTGGCCGGCCTGGGGGTGCCGGTCTTCGTGCCGGAGGGCGCCGTGCTGCCGGACCTGGCCCCGCTCCCGGTGACCCGGGTCGGCGCGGGGGAGCGGTTCACCGCGGCCGGTCTCGACGTCACCGCGGTCGGCGGGCGGCACGCCACCAGCCACGACGGCCTTCCCGACTGCGCCAACCTCGGCTACCTGGTCGCCGACGAGGTCTACCACCCGGGTGACTCCCTGCACCTCCCGGGCCGGCCGGTACGGACGCTGCTGGTCCCCGCGCAGGCGTCCTGGCTCAAGCTGACCGAGGCGATCGACTTCGCCACCGCGGCCCGCGCGGCCGAGGTCTTCGCGATCCACGACGCCCAGCTCAACGAGCGCGGCCTGGCCAGCGTCAACGGCTGGCTCACCGAGACGGTGCGCGGCTACCGCTACCTCACCCCCGGCGAGACGGCCTGACCCGGCCACCGCGCCTGGCCCGGCCACCGCGTCGGACCGGCCGCCGTGACGGTACGCGGGACAGCGCCCGGCGGGCCGTCTACGCTCAGGCCACCGCCAGCTCGGGAGGCGCAGCATGAGCAGCGACACGACGTCCACAGTGATGCCGGCCGTGTTCTTCGGCCACGGCAGCCCGATGAACGCACTGGAAGTCAACCGGTACACCGCCGCATGGCGGGGGTTCGGGCAGTCGGTTCCCCGGCCCCGGGCGATCCTGGTGGTGTCGGCCCACTGGTACATCGGTGCCACGGCTGTCACCGCCATGCCCCGGCCGCGGACGATCCACGACTTCTACGGCTTCCCGCAGGAACTGTTCGACGTGCGCTACCCGGCGCCGGGCCTGCCCGAACTGGCCGAGGAGGTCAGCGACGTCGTCCACCCGACGTGGGTCGGCGCCGACCTCGACTCCTGGGGCATCGACCACGGCACCTGGTCGGTGCTGGTGCACGCCTTTCCCGAGGCGGACATCCCGGTCGTGCAGCTGAGCATCAACGCGTTCAAGGCGCTGGACTACCACCTCGAACTGGGCGCGAAGCTCGCGCCACTGCGGGAGCGGGGTGTGCTGGTGGTGGCCAGCGGCAACGTGGTGCACAACCTCGGCGGCGTCAATCCCCGGATGGTCGACCAGGGGTTCGACTGGGCGCAGCGCTTCGACGAGGCGGCGAAGGAGGTCATGCTCGGTGCGCCGACCGAGGCGGCCGCGTTGGACGCCCACCGCGACTTCGGCGTCGCCGTGCCGACGCCCGACCACTTCATCCCGCTGCTCTACCTGGCCGGCCTGGCCGGTGCCGACGGCACGGCGGCGAACGTTCTGGTGGACGGGTACGCCTACGGGTCGCTGTCGATGACCGCCTACACGGTGGGCCGGTCCGGCGAGCCGGAGAAGCCGCTGGCCGGGTCGCCCACGTTGCCCGACGGCGTACCCGCCGACTCAGCCAACATCTGAGCCGGCGGCGACGTCGACGCGGAAGTCGGGGTGGTCGGGGTCAGCAGCGCCGTGCGCGACGACGCGGCCCAGCCCCGGTACAACTCGTCGGCGAGCGCGCCCAGCAGAATCGGCACGTCCCGCGCCGCCGAGTCGTGCATCGCCTCGACCACCACCAGGACGCTGACCGTGTCGTCGCGTGCCGGCGACCAGTGCCGGATGCTCCGTCCGGACCTGGGGAGAGTGCTGGAAGTACACGTTTCCGTCTCCTCACGCCTCGGCTCGGGCCAGCAGCAGCCCGAGCGCCAGGAACGAGCCGGCGAAGCACCGGCGCAGCCAGTCGGCCACCCGCGGTCGGTCAAGCACCTGCCGGCGTACCGCCGCGGCGCCGAGGCCGTAGCCGACGAAGACCACCAGCGTGGTCGCGGTGAACACCGCGCCCAGCCCGAGCATCCGGCCGAGGGCACCCGGCGCGTCCGGGTGCACGAACTGCGGCAGGAACGCGACGAAGAAGATCGTCAACTTCGGGTTGAGCAGGTTCGTCACCACCGCCGAGGCGATGATCCGGCGTGCCGGACGGGCCGGGGCGGTGTCCTCGACGGTGATCGCGCCCCGGTCGCGCAGCGTGGCGAAGGCCAGCCAGAGCAGGTAGCCCACACCCAGGTACTTGACCAGGTCGAAGGCGAGCGCGCTGGAGTGCAGCAGCGCGGCGAGCCCGGTGACGGCCGCCGCCAGGTGCGGCACCGTGCCCAGCGTGCCGCCCAGCGCCGCCACCAGTGCGGCCCGCCGCCCGCCGGTCAGCCCGGCGGAGACGGTGAACAACACCCCGGCGCCCGGGGTGACGACCACGACGAGCGTGGTCAGCAGGAACGCGATGGTCACGAGAATTGCTCCCTGGTCCGTTGGCGACTCACCCTCACCCTGCCGGCAGAATGGTCCGATGAGCAGTGCCAAACCGACGCCGACCGACAGGTCCATAGGTGGCCGGAGGGGCCGCTTGGTGCCGGCGGGGCCCCCGCTCAACGCCGGATCGGACTTCCTGCACCTGGACATCGGGCAGGCACCGGTCGGCGGGCGGGCGGCCTGGCTCGCCGACCGGCTGCGTCGGGCGATCGCCGACGGCGTCACGCACTGGATCGTCGCCACCCCCGGCACGCTGTGCCACTCGGTGGCCGTGCAGGCCTGCCAGGCGGCCGGCTACCAGCCGGTCGTGCGGCACCAGGCCGACGACTTCACCGCCCTGCTCGCCCTGGTCGCCGCCGGTCAGGGCGTCGGCCTGGTGCCGCAGTCGGCGCTCAGCCACCCGCTGCCGCCGGTCACGCTGCTGCCGTTGCCGCTGCGGCGGCGCACCAGCGTCGCCTACCGCCGGGGCGCGGCCGACCACCCGGCGGTGGCCGCCTGCATCGCCGCGCTCCGGGCCGCCGCTGGCAGCTTCAAAACCGACCACTCCGCTGTCCCCGACTCCACCACCGGCCAGCCCGCGAGCAGCGGATAGCTCGCGGCTCGCTCACCCCGGGCGGGTCTTTGGAGCGCGTTCGCCGGCCAACCGGGCGTCCGCCGCCCGCTGGCCCTCGTCGTCGCCGGCCTCCTCGCAGATCGCCGCCGCGTCCACCCAGTGCCGCCGGGCCTCGTCGTCGTCACCCAGTGCCGCCACCGCGTCGCCGAGGTGCAGCAGTGTCCGCCCCAGCCCGGCGCCCGGCCGGCCGCCCTCGCGCAGCCGCCGGCTGTCGGCCAGCAACTCGTAGGCATGGCGGGCCTGACCCGGTGCCACCGCCAGCAGCGCCGCCCCCGCGTTGAGCAACGCGGCCGCCCGGTTGGTCGGGTCGGTGACCCCCTCGTACTCGCGCAGCGCGGCCCGCCACGCCTGCGCGGCGTCGAGGTGCTCACCCATCGCCGAGTGCACCAGCACGAGGTTGGTCAGCGCCGCCGCGTAGCCGCGCGAGTCGCCGAGCGAACGGAACGTGTTGGCCGCCCGGACCAGCAGTTCGTGGGCGGTCTCCCGCTCGCCCCGCGCCAGCCGTGCGGCACCCAGCCCCAGGTCGCTGAGGGCCTGGCCGGCCCGGTCGGTACCCGCCCGGTGCCGGCGGGACAGCTCCAGGTGCTCCACCGCCTCGTCGAGCCGGCCGAGATCGAGCAGGGCCAGCCCGAGGTTCATCCGGGCCTGGGCGGTGCCGCGCCGCCCCCGACCGGTGACGGCCAGACTCAGCGCGCCCACCGCGCCGTGCGGGTCGTGCCGGCGACGCAGCAGCACCCCCAGCTCGTTGTGCGCCCAGCCGGCGATCTCCGGCCGGTCCTGGGCGGTGGGGTTGGCCAGTACGGTCGAACACACCTCCGCCCACTCGTCCAA
Source organism: Micromonospora craterilacus (assembly GCF_003236315.1). Lineage (GTDB taxonomy): Bacteria > Actinomycetota > Actinomycetes > Mycobacteriales > Micromonosporaceae > Micromonospora > Micromonospora craterilacus. Next base: position 15,585 of record NZ_POTY01000019.1, on the reverse strand, counting down.
CCGCTCGGCGTGCGCGAGCCAGCCGCACAGCGCCACGGCCAACCGGAACCACCAGCGCCGTACCCGGCGCGGCAGCGTCTCCACCGCGCCGGCCGGCACCTTCACCACCGCCAGCAGCAGCTCCTGGTGCAGGTCGAACCAGCCGTACGGGTCGTCGTCGGGCAACCGGTGATCCCGATCGAGCGGGCCGCCCACGGCCAGCCCGGCAACCTGCCGCTCGGCCTGCCGGGCCAGGCAGCGGGTCAACCGCGCCTGCCCGTTCACCCGGTGCCGCACCGACGTGGCCTCGCGCAGGTGCATCCGGGCGTACGGGGCGAGCAGCGCTCGCACCTCGTACCGGTCGCCCGGCGCGCCGTCGACGAACGCGCCGTCGGCCAGCTCGTCCAGCAGCGTGGCGACCCGCTTCGGGTGGCGGCGGGCCAGCGCGGCGATGGTCCGCCGGTCCAGCGGCACCGGGCTCAGCGACAGCAGCCGCCACAGCCGTCTGGCCTCGGCGCTCAACGCGTGGTAGGCGGTGTCCCGCCCGGTCACCAGCCCGGTCACCGGGGAGACACCGACCCGCTGGTGCGGGGGCGTGTCGGCGGCGCGGCGCAGCGCCTGCAACACGTCGGCCGGCCGCCAGCCGTGCTGTGCCGTCCGCCGGCCCAGCTCGGTCGCGGTGCGGGGCTGCCGCCCACACAGCTCGACGACGGCCCGTACGGCCGGGTCGGTGCGCGGATCCGCCCGGTGCGGGCGGGCCACCGGGGTGGTCGCACCCGCGTCGGCGAACATCTCCACCGCGTCGTCGGCGCTCGGCTCGGCCAGCCAGTACGCCACCACCCCGTCGAGGGCGGCGAGCTGGCCGGTGCCGGCCAGCAGCAGGCGGCAGGTCCGGGCGGTCGGCGGCAGCAGCGGCCGGACCTGGGCCGGACTGTCCACGTTGTCCAACACCAGCAGCACCTTGCGACCGTCGAGCTGGCCCCGCAGCTCGTCCGCGGCGTCGGCGAGGTCGTCCGGCCGGCCGGAGCGCGGTGGCGTGGTGGCGAGGATGCGGGCCAGCGCCGACAGGACCTCCCGGGGCGAGCGGGCCCGCCCGCCCCGGCGCAGGTCGAGGTAGTACTGCCCGTCCGGGAAGTCGGTCCGGCACAGGTTGGCCGCCTGGATCGCGCACCACGAGCTGCCCACCGCGCGGCGACCCACCACGGCCACCGCGTGTTCCGGGGCCAGCAGCCTCACCACGGCCTCCACCTGCCCGCGCCGGCCGGTGAACCCCGCCGGCCAGGGCAGCGTCGGCGCGGTGCTGGTCGGCGAGCCGTCGTCGGTGGCCCCGGCCTGCTCCCGTTGGCGGCGCCGCCACTCCACCACGATCAGGGTCACCACGCCGATGACCACCAGGCCGGCGCTGGCCGAGCCGGCGACGGTGACGAACAGCTCGGAGAGCAGGTTGCCGGCGGCGTTGCCGAGCACGGCGGTGACCGCCCCGCCGGCCACCCCACCGACCGCGAGCAGCACGCTCAGCAGCCGGGGTCGGCGGGCGTCCCGCTCGGCCGGAGTCACCGCACACCCCCGGCGACCAGCCCGGCGACGACCTGCCGGCGGGCCAGCACGAACACCAGCACCGGCAGGATCGAGGCGAGTACGCTGCCGGCGGCGAGCGTGCCGCTGCCGGCCACGAACCCGCGGGTCTGCCCGGCCAGGAACAATCCGAGCGGGGTGGCGTCCGGGCTGCTGAACAGCAGCCCCACCGCCAGGTCGTTCCACACCTGGACGAACTCCAGCACGGCCACCGCCAGCAGCGGGGTGCGGTTGTGCCGGGCGAGCCGGCGCAGCGTGCCCCACCAGTGCCGCCCGCCGACCCGGGCCGCGCGGACCTGCTCGGCCGGCAGGTCGGCGAACGCGTTGCGCAGCACCAGCACGGCGAACGGGACACCCAGCGCCACGTGCACCAGGGCCAGCCCCCGGGCCGTGCCGGAGGAGAGCGCCACGCCCAGCACCTCGTTGACCGGCCCGGCGATCACCTGCACGGGGACGACCACGGCGACCATCAGCGCCAGCCCGGTGACCTGGGCGGCCGGCCCGGTCAACCACGCCAGCGGGTACGCGGCGAGCAGCGCCACGCCCAGCACCGCGGCGGTGACCAGCGTGGCCAGCACCAGCGTGAAGCCGAGGCTGGGCCACAACTCCGCCCCCGTGAGCACCGCCCGGTAGGAGTCAAGATCCGGCGGGCTGGACCACCAGCTCTCGGTGGCCGCGTGGACGGGGTCCTGCAGCGAGGTGGCCACCAGCACGCCCAGCGGCAGCAGCCAGGCGACGGCCGCGCCCGCGGCGAGCAGCCGGACCAGCCGCCGGGGCGGCGGTGCGACCGGCGCGACAGCGGCGGACCGCCGGGGCGGCGGCCACGCCTGCCGGACGAACAACGCTGCCACCAGGATGCCGGCGGCCACCGCCACCAGCCAGATCACCCCCAGGGCAGCACCTTCGCCGGTGGTCGTCGCGGCCGAGGTCTGCCACACCCGCAGCGCCAGCACCGCCGCCTCGTCGCGCACCGAGCCGGGGGTCATCACCAGGATCAGGTCGAAGGTACGGCTGGTGCCGACGGCGACCAGGGCGAAGACCACCGCCACCGTACGCAGCAGCAGCGGTCGCCACTGCGCGTCCCAGAGCACGTCGCGGCGGCTGCCGCCGAAGGCGCGGACCGCGTCGACCAGCCCGGTCGGCACCGTGTCGAGGGCGGCCCGGAAGACCAGCATCGCCAGCCCGACCCAGGCCCACACGAACGCCGACATCAGGGCCACGGTGACCAGTTCCGGGCCGAGCAGTTGCGGCACCTGCTCCGGCGCGCGCCCGGTGACCCGGGCCAGCAGCAGGGTGGCCAGCCCGCGCTGCGGGTCCGGGTCGTAGAGCAGCCGGAAGGTGACCCCGGTGACCACCAGCGGCAGCGCGGTCGGCACCACCAGGATGAGCCGGACCAGCCGACCCTCCTGGGACCGGCGGGAGGCCGCCGCGAGCAGGTAGCCCAGCACGGTGACCACGCTCGGCACCACCAGCGCCCACAGCACGGTGCGCCCGACCGTCGCGGCGGTCCCCGGTGCGGCGAGGGCGGCCCGGTAGTGTTCGGCGCCCACCCACCGGCCGTCGGTGGTCACGCTGGCCTGGAGCGTACGCAGCACGGGCCAGGCCAGCAGCCCGCCGAGCAGCAGCACCGCCGGCGCCAACAGCACCCAGCTGGCCCCGGCCGCCGGATAGGCCCGGCCACGCCGGGGCGGCCCGACGTCGTCGAGCACCGCCAGCTCGCCGAGCAGCGGACCCCGGCTCACCGTTGCCTCCCCGCCGTCCGGGCCGTCTCGGCGAGCTGCCCGGTGGCCCGCCGGACCGCCTCGGCGGCACTCACCCCGTCGGTCACGTCCATGAAGAAGTCCTGCATGATCCGCCAGATCCCCACCCCGTCGGTGCCGGTGAAGGTGCCGGACAGCTGGTCGGAGAGGTCGAACTGCACGGTCTCGGCGTCCCGCAGCTCGACGGCCAGCCGCCGGCGCACCGGATCGCGGTAGCTGTCCGCCGGCACCGCGAGGTTGGGGGAGAGGTAGCCGCCGGCCTCCAGCCAGGGCCGGAAGGCCGCCGCGTCGCTGAGCCAGCGCACCAGCTCCACCCCGCCGGCCGAGCCGGCGAACACCACCGCCGCGTCACCGCCGACGATCAGTGGTTGGTCGGCGATCCGGGCGCCCGGGAACCGGAAGGCGGCCAGCTCCTCGGTGCCGCGCCGGAACCGGGTGCCGACCGCGTCGACGAAGTCTCCCTCGAACACCATGGTCGCGTCGCGGTGATGCACCACCTGGATGACCGACTCCTCGAACTGGGTGAGCAGGGCCCGCCGGCCGCCGCCCGGGAACGCGCCGTCGATGCTCCACAGCTCGGCGAGCCGGTCCAGCGCCTGCCGCACCGGCCGGTCCTGCCAGTCGCCGTCGCCCCGGGCCAGCGCCGCGTAGCCGCCGGGGCCGGCGATGTCGGCGAGCACGTTCTCGAACCAGTCGGTGAGCACCCAGCCGTCGGCGGCGCCGACGGCCAGCGGTGCCGGGCCCGTCCCCGCCCGGTGCCGCGCGCCGAGCCGGCGGGTCAGGGCGACCAGCGCGTCCCAGGTTCTCGGCGGCTCGGCCAGCATCGACGGGAGGTACCAGAACAGCGACTTGTGCGCCGCCTTGATCCACACGCCGTAGCGTCGCCCGTCGGCGGTGAGCAGGTCGGCCATCCCGGCGGGCACGGCGTAGCTGGCCGCGGGGGTCACCTCGGTGAGCCAGCCACGCCGGGCGTACTCGACGACCAGACCCGGGCGGGACAGCATGGCCACGTCCGGGCTGGTGCCGGCCAGCTGCCGGGCGGCCAGGAACGCGTCGATGTCGTTGCCCACCCCGACCACCTGCACCGGCGCCGAAAAGCCGGCGACGACCTCGCGGAACCGCGCCAGCTCGCTTCCGCTCCAGACCACCGCCACCTGCACCGGCCGGGTTCCCCGCGCGCAACCGCCGGCACCGGCCGCGGTCGCCGCCGCGGCGGCCCGCAGCAGGGTACGGCGGCGCAGCCGGCCGGTCGCCGTCACGGGCGCGCCCCGTACTCGACCCGTGCCCGGTCGGCCAGCTCGGTCAGCACCTCGCCGTCGGCCGAGCAGAGCAGCACCGTGACGCCGGGGGAATCCGGCGGGGACACCCGGCCGACCAGGTCGCTGAGGCGTACCCCGTCGACTGCGGCGGGCAGGTCGACCACCAGCACCTCGGGCAGGCACGCCATGGCCCGGGCGAGGGCGACCCGGAACCGCTGCGCGTCGGAGAGCAGGTGCGGGCGCAGGCCCAGCGTCGGGGCGAGTTCGAGCCGGTCGACCAGGGCGGCCGCCCAGCCGTCGGCCACCTCGCGGACCCGCTTCCGGCGGCGTTGGCCGTAGGAGATGTTGCGGCCGACGGTGAGGTGAGGCAGCAGGGCGCCACCGGCCGGCACATACCCGATCCGGCGGTGTAGCGGGGGCAGGTCGGTGACCTCCCGGTCGCCGACCAGGATCCGGCCGGCGGCCGGCGCGGCCAGCCCGACCAGCACCCGCGCCACGGTGGTGCCCAGCCGTGGCGCGGCCACCAGGGCCACCGTCGCGCCGACAGGTACGTCGAGGTCGAGCGGTGGGATGTCCGGCACGGCGACGAGCTCCTGCGTGCGTAACGTGACCATCACCTCCGGTCACTGCCGTCGTCTGCCCAGGGTGTCACAGTCCGCCGACCCACGATGCCCCACCATCCATCCACTATGGACGCCACGGTGATCGTCACCGTCGCGGTCACCGCACCGCGCCGATCTTGCGGTTTCGGTCGCCGGATTGCCCGCTTCGCCCCGTTTATCGGGACGAAAAGTCCAAGATCGGCGCAGCCGGTGTCGGCGCGGGTGGGTAGGGTCCGGGGCACCACCTTGCTAGCGGGAGATGAGATGCCCTCGGACCACGTCGACGTGCTCATCGTGGGCGCCGGGCTGTCCGGCATCGGGGCCGCCTGCCACCTCCGGCGCAGCTGCCCCGACAAGACGTACGCGGTGCTGGAGGCGCGCGAGGCCGTCGGCGGCACCTGGGACCTGTTCCGCTATCCCGGCATCCGCTCCGACTCCGACATGTTCACCCTCGGCTACTCCTTCCAGCCGTGGACCGAGCCGAAGGCGATCGCCGACGGCGCGACCATCCGCGACTACCTCCGCCGCACCGCCGACCAGCACGACGTCACCCGGCACATCCGCTTCCGGCACCGGGTCGTCCGGGCCGAGTGGGACGGCCGGCAGGCCCGCTGGACGGTGCACGCCCACCGCGACGACACCGCCGAGCCGGTGGTGCTCACCTGCACCTTCCTCTTCGCCTGCACCGGCTACTACCGCTACGAGGCGGGCCACACCCCGCAGTTCAGCGGGCAGGAACGGTTCACCGGGCGGATCGTGCACCCGCAGCACTGGCCGGCCGACCTCGACCACACCGGCCAGCGGGTGGTGGTGATCGGCAGCGGCGCCACCGCGGTGACCCTGGTCCCGGCCCTGGCCGAGCGGGCCGCCCAGGTGACCATGCTGCAACGCTCACCCACGTACGTGCTGGCGCTGCCGGCACGCGACGGGCTCGCCGACGCGCTGCGGCGCCGGCTGCCGCCGCGCCTGGCGTACGCCGCCGTGCGGTGGAAGAACGTGCTGCTCGCCACCGCCAACTACCAGCTCAGCCGGCGCGCCCCCGGGCTGGTGAAGAGGCTGCTGCGCCGGGCCGCCGCCCGACAGCTGCCGGCCGGCTTCGACGTGGACCGTCACTTCGCCCCCCGCTACGACCCGTGGGACCAGCGGCTCTGCATCGTCCCCGACGGGGACCTGTTCACCGCCCTGGCCGACGGCCGCGCCGGCGTGGTCACCGACACCGTCGAGACCTTCACCGGGCGCGGCATCCGGCTCGCCTCCGGCGAGGAACTGCCGGCCGACGTCATCGTCACCGCCACCGGGCTCGACCTGCTCGCCCTGGGCGGGATGACGCTGCGGGTGGACGGCGCGGACGTCGACCTGCCGCAGACCGTCGCGTACAAGGGGATGACGCTCTCCGGCGTGCCGAACTTCGCGCTGACCCTCGGCTACACCAACGCGTCCTGGACGCTCAAGGCCGACCTGGTCGCCGGGTACGTGTGCCGGCTGCTGCGTCACCTCGACCGCACCGGGACGCAGGTCGTCACCCCGCTCGCCCCGCCCGATGGGCCGCGCGCCCCGCTGATCGACCTGACCTCCGGGTACGTGCGGCGCGGCGTCGGGCAACTGCCCCGGCAGGGGCACCGGGCACCCTGGCGGCTGCACCAGAACTACGCCCGCGACCTGCTGCTCATGCGGTACGGGCGGCTCACCGACCCCGGCGTCCGGTTCACCGGGGCGGACTCGGCCCGAAGGAGTTCCGTCGATGCGTAGGTTCGACTTCACCGGCGGCACGGCCGTGGTCACCGGCGCCGCCGGCGGCATCGGTGCCGCCCTGGCCGACGGCCTGGCCCGCCGGGGCAGCGCGCTGGTCCTGGTCGACCGGGACGCCGAACGGCTCGACGCGGTGGCCGGCGAGATCCGGGCCACCGGGACGCCGGTGGAAACCCACGTGGTCGACCTGGCCGACGCGACCGCCACGGCGGCCGTCGCCGAACGGATCCGCGACCGGCATCCCCGGATCCGGCTGCTGGTCAACAACGCCGGGGTGGCCCTCGGCGGCCGGTTCGACGAGGTGACCCTCGACGAGTTCAGCTGGGTCGTCGACGTCAACTTCCGGGCCGTGGTGCAGCTGACCCACATGCTGCTGCCGGCGCTCAAGGCCGAGCCCGGCGCGCACCTGGTCACCATCTCCAGCCTGTTCGGCCTGATCGCTCCGCCGGGCCAGGCCGCCTACTCGGCCAGCAAGTTCGCCGTCCGGGGCTTCACCGAGGCGCTGCGGCACGAACTCGTCGCCGACGGCATCGGCGTCACCTGCGTACACCCCGGCGGCATCCGCACCCGCATCGTCCGCGACGCCCGGCTCGGCAGCGGCGTCGACCGCGCGGAGTTCGAGGCCGGCCGCCAGCGGTTCGAGCGGCTGCTCACCATCGCACCGGCCACCGCCGCCGAGGTCATCCTGCGTGGCGTCGCCCGCCGCCGTGGTCGGGTCCTGGTCGGCTGGTCGGCGAAGCTGCCGGACCTGCTGGCGCGGATCGCGCCGGCCGGTCACGGCCGCCTGCTGGCCGCCGCCGGAAGCCGCGCCGCCGACCGCCCGCCGACCACCGTCGAACGGCCCCGGACGTCGGCGTGAGCGAGCGAACCATTCGACTCGGCAGCGTGGCGTCTCGCGCCGCCGGGCAGCGGAGCGAAGCGGTGGCGTGAGCGAGCGGCACCTCACCGTCGACGGGCGGCGGGTCCGTCACCGCGTCGACGGCGCCGGGCCGCCGGTGGTCCTGCTCCACGGCATCGGGCGTACGCGGCGCGACTTCACCGAACAGCACGAACTGCTCGCCGATCGGTACCGGGTGCACAGCGTCGACCTGCCCGGGTACGGCGGCTCGTTGCCGATGGCGCAGCCGTACGCCCTGCCGGCGTTGGCCGGGTTCGTCGGCCGGTACCTGGACGCGGCCGGGGTCGGCGGGCCGGCCCACCTGGTCGGCAACTCGCTGGGTGGCGCAGTCGCCATGCGGTTCGCGGTGGCCGAACCGGCCCGGGTCGCCAGCGCCGGCTTCGGCCGGGAGGTGACCATGGCGCTGCGCCTGCTCACCGTGCGCCCGTTGGGCCGGCTGCTGCTGCGACCCAGCCGGTACGCGGCCAGTCGGATCGAGCGGGCGTTGTTCCACGACCCGTCGCTCGCCACCGCGGAACGGATCGCGTACGCCCGGACCGTGGCCCGCCAGCCGTACGCCGCGCGGGTGGTGCTGGAGACCGCGCGCAGCCTCGGCACCGTACGCGGGGTGGGCCCGTGGCGTCACGAACTCCTGGCGGAGCTGGCCGGACTCGACCTGCCCACCCTGGTCGTCTGGGGCGACCGCGACCTGATCCTGCCGCCGGCCCACCTGGACGCCGCGCGGGCGCTGCTGCCCCGGGCCCGCATCCACCTGTTCCGCGACTGCGGTCATCTGCCGCAGGTCGAGTGTGCCGAGGCGTTCAGCGACCTGCTGACGGAGTTCTGGTCCTCGGCGTAGTCGACACGGCGCTTTCCGGCACCCCGGTCTCTGCTCGGCCAGCCGATGGGCGCATCATAGATACATGACGCATCCCCCTGCGGCCGGCCGGACGATCGCGCCGTCGGCCGCCGAACGCGCCTACCGTCACCTGAAACGCTCCATCCTGGAACAACTCCATCCCGGTGGTTCGCTGGTCAGCGAGGGTGAGATCGCCGAGGCGACCGGGGTTTCCCGGACGCCGGTCCGGGAGGCGCTGCTGCGGCTGGAGGCCGAGGGTCTGGTCCGGCTCTATCCCAAGCGGGGAGCGTTGATCCTGCCGGTCTCGGCCCGCGAGATCGCCGACGTGGTCGAGGCCCGCCGGCTGGTCGAGGTGCACGCCGCCGAGCGGGTCTGGCCCCGGCGCGCCGAGATCCGGGCCGCTCTGGCCGCCCGGCTGGCCGAGATGCGCGCCGCGCACGCCGCCGGTGACCTGACCACCCTGATGGCCGCCGACCGGGCCTTCCACGCCACCGTCGTCGACGCGGCCGGCAACGAGATCCTGGCCGAGCTGTACCAGCGGCTGCGCGACCGGCAGCTGCGGATGGCCCAGGCCAGCTTCCGGCTCTCACCCGCCTGGGCCGAGGTGGCGCTCACCGAGCACGCCGCGCAACTGGCCGCCCTCGACGCCGACGATCCGCAGCCCTGGCTCGCCGCGGTGGCCGCGCACATCGACACCGCCGCGCGCGTGTTCCTGGGCCCGCGATGAGCGAACGCCGGCCAGCAAATCAGCAACTCCGCGCAGTGCCCGCATGAGTGAGCGTCAGCGAGCGAATCGGCAGCGCAGCGTGGAAATCGCTCAGGTCGACGCTGAGCGGAGCGAGGTGGCGGCGTGAGTGAGCGTCAGCGAGCGAATCGGCAGCGCAGCGTGGAAATCGCTCAGGTCGACGCTGAGCGGAGCGAGGTGGCGGCGTGAGTGAGCGTCAGCGAGCGAATCGGCAGCGCAGCGTGGAAATCGCTCAGGTCGACGCTGAGCGGAGCGAGGTGGCGGCGTGAGTGAGCGTCAGCGAGCGAATCGGCAGCGCAGCGTGGAAATCGCTCAGGTCGACGCTGAGCGGAGCGAGGTGGCGGCGTGAGTGAGCGTCAGCGAGCGAATCGGCAGCGCAGCGCGGTGAGCGGCCCCGCCGTCGCGGCATCTCCACCGGAGGTACCCCGCGGACGCGCCGTGCTGGTCTGGTCCGTGGCGCTCAGCGCGTACATCGCGGCGGTCTTCCACCGCAGCTCGCTCGGCGTCACCGGGGTGGACGCCGCGCACCGCTTCGAGGTCAGCGCCGCGATGCTGGCCACCTTCAGCGTCGCCCAACTTGCCGTGTACGCGCTGATGCAGGTGCCGGTCGGGGTGCTGCTCGACCGGTTCGGTTCACGCCGCCTCCTGATCACCGGCGGCGTGCTGATGGTCGCCGGTCAACTCTGCTTCGCCCTCGCCACCGACGTACCCCTCGCCGTGGCGGGTCGGGTCCTGATCGGTCTCGGCGACGCGATGAGCTTCATCAGCGTGCTGCGGATCGTCGCGTACTGGTTCCCGGTCCGCCGTAACCCGCTGCTGGTCCAGCTGACCGGCACGCTCGGCCAACTCGGCGCGGTACTCGGCGCCGTACCGCTGGTGGCGTTGCTGCATCACGCGGGCTGGACCACCGCCTTCCTGACCGCCGCGGGGCTGGGCGCGGCGGTGCTGCTGGTGGTCGTCGCCGCGGTCCGCGACTCACCGCATGCCGCGCCCGGGCCCGCCACCGGGTCACCGTCGGCCCCGATCCGCGGGCGGCTCGCCGCCGCGTGGGGACACCCGGGCACCCGGCTCGGCCTCTGGACGCACTTCGTCACCTCCTTCTCCGGTGCCGTCTTCGCGTTGCTGTGGGGCTTCCCGTTCCTGGTGCAGGGGCAGGGACTCAGCCCGACCGCCGCGGCCTCGCTGCTCACCGTGATGACCCTCGCCATGCTGCTGTCCGGCCCGGCGATAGCGCACCTGTGCAGCCGGTACCCCAGGCATCGCTCGGTGCTGGTCTTCAGCATCACCGGCGTCACCGCCGGAATCTGGGCGGTGGTGCTCGCCTGGCCGGGGCGCGCGCCCGGCTGGCTGCTCGTCACGCTGGTACTGGTCCTGGCGCTCAGCGGGCCCGGCTCGCTGATCGGCTTCGACTACGCCCGCACCTTCAACCCGGTCAGCCGGATCGGCAGCGCCACCGGCATCGTCAACGTCGGCGGCTTCGCCGCGTCGATCATCCTGGTGCTCGCGATCGGCGTGGTGCTGGACGTGGCCACCCCGGCCGGTCAGGACGCCCCCGGGCTGGACGCGTTCCGCTGGGCATTCGCGCTGCAGTACGTCCTCTGGGCCGTCGGCGCCGTACAGGTCCTGCGCTGGCGCAACGCCGCACGTCGCCACCACGACGGGCCGACCACCCGCCGAGATGCTGTGCCGACGGCCCGTGGCGGCGGTAGGTTCGCCACCTGGAGCGATCGTGGGCGCCGCCGCCCCTCGGGCGACCCGACGGCGCAACGGCGCCGGCGCGGCGCGCCGACGCGGAGTAGGAGGAGAGCGTGAGCCAGCAGGTCAGGGGAGTCATCTCCCGCAGCAAGGGCGCACCCGTCGAGGTCACCGAGATCGTGGTGCCCGACCCGGGGCCCGGCGAGGCGGTCGTGCGGGTGCAGTCCTGCGGGGTCTGCCACACCGACCTGCACTACCGCGAGGGCGGCATCAACGACGAGTACCCGTTCCTGCTCGGCCATGAGGCGGCCGGCATCGTCGAGCAGGTCGGCGAGGGGGTCGACGCCGTCGCGCCGGGTGACTTCGTGGTGCTCAACTGGCGGGCGGTCTGCGGGGTGTGCCGGGCCTGCCGCCGGGGCCGCCCCTGGTACTGCTTCGCCACCCACAACGCGGCCCGGAAGATGACCCTGACCGACGGCACCGAACTCTCCCCGGCGCTGGGCATCGGTGCGTTCGCCGAGAAGACGCTGGTACACGCCGGCCAGTGCACCAAGGTGGACCCGGCGGCCCGGCCGGCCGCGGTCGGTCTGCTCGGCTGCGGGGTGATGGCGGGCCTCGGCGCGGCGATGAACACCGGCGGGGTGACCCGCGGCGACTCGGTGGCGGTCATCGGCTGCGGCGGCGTCGGCGACGCGGCGGTGGCCGGCGCGGCGCTGGCCGGCGCGACGACGATCATCGCGGTGGACACCGACTCCCGCAAGCTCGACTGGGCCCGCAAGTTCGGCGCCACGCACACCGTCAACGCCTCCGAGGCCGACCCGGTGGCGGAGATCCAGGCGGCCACCGGCGGCTTCGGTGCCGACGTGGTGATCGACGCGGTCGGCCGGCCGGAGACCTGGAAGCAGGCGTTCTACGCCCGGGACCTGGCCGGCACCGTCGTGCTGGTCGGCGTACCCACCCCCGAGATGCGGATCGAGCTGCCCCTGCTGGACGTCTTCGGCCGGGGCGGCGCGCTGAAGTCCAGCTGGTACGGCGACTGCCTGCCCAGCCGCGACTTCCCCATGCTCACCGAGCTCTACCTGCAGGGCCGCCTGGACCTGGACGCCTTCGTCACCGAGGAGATCCCGCTGGACGGGGTGGAGGAGGCGTTCGCCCGGATGCACCGCGGTGACGTGCTCCGCTCGGTGGTGGTCTTCTGATGGCCGCCCGGATCGATCACGCCGTCACGTCCGGCACGTTCTCCCTGGACGGGCAGACCTTCGACGTCGACAACAACGTCTGGGTGGTCGGCGACGACACCGAGTGCGTCGTCGTCGACGCCCCGCACGACGTCGACGCCATCCTCCAGGTGGTGGCCGGGCGTCGGGTCACCGCGATCCTCGCCACCCACGCCCACGACGACCACGTCCGGGTCGCCCCGCAGCTGTCCCGTGCCACCGGCGCGCCGGTGCTGCTGCACCCCGCTGACCGGGTGCTGTGGGACATGGTGCACCCCGACGAGGCGCCCGGTGGGCAGCTGCACCACGGCGACATGATCGAGGTGGGCGGCACCGCGCTGACCGTGCTGCACACCCCCGGGCACAGCCCCGGCGCGTGCTGCCTGCACGCTCCCGCGCTCGACGTGGTCTTCACCGGCGACACGCTGTTCGCCGGTGGCCCGGGCGCCACCGGCCGGTCGTACAGCGACTTCGACACCATCATCGGCTCGATCCGGGACCGGCTGCTCACCCTGCCGCCGCAGACCATCGTGCACACCGGCCACGGCGCCAGCACCACCATCGGCGCCGAGGCGCCGCAGCTGCCTCAGTGGCTGGCCCGAGGGCACTGAGGACGCGAGCCGGGTCGGCCAGGCCCGGACCGCACCGACACCGTGCCGACGCACCCGGAAACCCGGGTGCGTCGGCCCGCCGGCCCCGGCGACACTGCCGACGTGTCGTCGACCCCGCCGCCGAGACTGACCCCGGCCCAGCACGCCGCGGTGCGGCACGTCCGGGCGGTGGCGTTGGGTGACCGTCCGGCGGCGCTGGCCGCCATCGGCCGGACGCTCGCCGGCACCGGCGTACGGCAGCACCGGGAACAACTCGTCGCGGCGTTCGGCCGGGCCGGCCGCGTCACCATCAACTTCCACCCCGACCGGGTGATCGCCGACGGACGGACGGTCGCCGAGGCGCTCGCCGCCGACGGCGTCTACCGCAGCCAGTTCGAGACGGGGATCTCCAACGGCGGGCTGACCGCGTACCCCGGCGGGGACCGGGACCGCTGGGAGCGGCGCCTGTTCGGCGGTGCGTACCAGCGACCGGGCGTACGCCCGGCGGACCGGCCGAAGTACGGCGGCCTGAACCTGCTCGACCACCCGGACGGCGCCTGCCCCCGGTTCGGCTCCTGCCACCTGCGGCTGCGACCCGAGGTGCTGGCCCGCACCACGTTCTGCTTCGGCGACAGTCACCTCGGCCCACGGGACGTCGGCACCGTCGACGTGGTCGAGCCGGTGCTGGCCGCCCTACTCGCCGCGACCGTCGACACCGGGATCAGCCTCGGCCGGCCGGGCATGGATCTGGTCGCCCTCACCGGCGAACTGCTGCGCCACCGGGAGGATGTCGCCGGCACACCGCGGGCGGCCGGACGGGCCCTCGACGACTACGTCGAGGCGCAGGTCCACGGTGAGATCCGGCTGGCCGGTGACGTGCTGGAACTGGTCGTCGACCCCTCGTACCGGGGCAGCGCCACCGCGGCGACCCTGGCCGCCGCCGCCCGCCGGTACGGCTTCCCGCTGGCCTGGCACGCCGGCTTCACCCTGCCCGTGCACCAGGTCGACGCCGAGTTCCGGGGGCCGGCCATCCCGCCGCTGGCGGCCCGGGTGCACGCCGAGTTCGCCCGGCCGGGGGAGCCGCTGCACGCCGCGCTGATCGGCCGGGCCGCGGCGTCGGTGGTGACCGACCCGGACCGGTGGGCGGATCGTGGGCCGGTCACGGACACCCTGCAACACCTCAAGCAGCTCTGGCACGTCCTGGTGCACTTCGGCACCCCGTACGTGGCCTGATCCCGCTGCCCGGTTCGTACCTTTCCGGGGTTGCCTGCCCGGCCTGGCGGGTGACCAGGATCGCAGCCGCGCGAAGTGCGGGCATTTCCGGAATGACCGACATAGCAGCCGGGTTGTGTCCCCCGTAGCGCCGGCACGTAAACCTCGACCGGCGACCGCAGTTCCCCCGAGAGCGGCTCAACCCCGAGCGGCTCGTAACGATCGAAAGGGCAACCATCGTGAAGCTGGACTTCACTCGATGGCTCCCGGCCATCGCGACGAACCCGAACCGGAAAACCGCACTGAGCGTGGCGGGCGTGGCGGCCCTCGCCGGGCTGGCCTTCGGCCCGACCGCCGTCGCCACACCGATCACCACCGGCCCCCACGAGGGCGCCGTGGCGGCGATCGACACGGCCACCGGCCGGACCACCACGGTCGAATCCGGGCAGACCACCGGCGCCGACAAGGCGGCCGCCGACAGCCAGAATGCCGGCAAGTCTGATGCCGCCAAGGCTGGTGCCGGCAAGGCTGGTGCCGGCAGGTCGGACTCCCGCACGCCCAAGCGCGACGAGCTGGTCCCGCACGGTGTGCAGGGCGCGCAGTCACGCATCCCGCTCGACAACGCGCAGCAAACCAACGCCAAGACCATCATCGAGGTGGCCAAGGAGACCGGCGTCGGCGAGCGGGGCGCAGTGATCGGCGTCGCCACCGCACTACAGGAGTCGAAGCTGTACAACCTCGGCCATCTGGGCGCGTACAACGACCACGACTCGCAGGGCCTGTTCCAGCAGCGCCCGTCCAGTGGCTGGGGCACCGAGGCACAGATCACCGACCCCGAGTACTCCTCGACCGCGTTCTTCGAGGCGCTCAAGAACGTCCGCGGCTGGCAGGAAATGCCGCTGACCAACGCCGCGCAGCAGGTGCAGGTGTCGGCGTACCCGTTCCACTACGCGCAGTGGGAGGACCAGGCGGCGGACGTCGTCTCCCAGCTCTGGTGACAACTCCCGTGGCATAGAACCACTTCGGTGACACCGAACCACGCACCGGCCGGCCTGTACCTCGGGGCCGGCCGGTGCGCGTCTTTGGGTCCGGTCCGCCCGGTCCCGGTCCGCCGGGTCCGTGCCGGGTGTCCTGGCCCACCGGATCCGTGCCAGGTGCTCTTGTCCGCCGTTTCCGGTCCCGCGCGACCCTGACGCGGTGGGTTGGGTGCGCGGTTTGTTACCTCGGGCCGTGGGTGGCGGAGCCGCAACTGTGGCAGGGCCCGGTGCCGGCGGTCGATCACGACCTGCCGGTTGACCCGTGGCTGCGGGTGCAACACGCGGGCGGGCGGACGAGCTGATGGCGGAAAGCGGACCGGCTGCGGCTGATGCCCGATCTGCCGGCGTGACAACCGGGCGGCCTGCCACCTCCTGGGCGTTGCTGGGCGGGGTGTCCGTTTTCGGGGCGTGCTGTGGGCACCCTGAGTC
>NZ_POTY01000199.1 GCF_003236315.1 Micromonospora craterilacus | reverse complement strand
GCCCCGCCCACGCCAGGGCACCGACCCAGCTCAGCACCGACCGCGACGCCCCGCAGCAACTCCCACCACTAAGATCCACATCACTAGCTACAGTGGACAACCGCCAACGGTCGGCCGAGGGACACCTCAGCCATGATCCAGACTGGGCAGCACGCAAACGCACTGGCCAGCACCCACGCCCACGAACCGCCCCTCGGACGGCACAAGAACTTTGGAGCACCAACGGAGCACCAAGCTCCCACATGCTGGAAGATCGCACCACATACTGGGAAGCGATCAAGGCCACGACCGGCGTTTCCGCTGGTCGTGGCCTTGATCGGATTGCGCGCCCGAAGGGACTCGAACCCCTAACCTTCTGATCCGTAGGAGGAAGGGCGGCGAACCTTCCCCACCAGATACAAAGTCTCATACCCCGTGCTGTTTTGCAAGCCCTTCGTCCACGTGGAGGGCTTTTCGTTTCGGCTGGTCCGCGCGCTGCGACGAGCGGGTTCAGCAGGGCTGCAGCGCGCGCCGATGCTCCCGTGCTGAACTAGTCGCGCTCGTGCTCGTTCGGTGCCGAACATCCGAGCACCAACGGAGCACCATCCGAGGCTCACCGCACCCGCGTAGATCGCGATCGCTTGCGGGCTCGGCGAGCCGGCCTGAGGCGTCGGCGAGTTGCGCCGCGATGGCGGGTCGGAAGACCGCGGCGCAGCGTTCCGCCCGGTGAACGGAAGCTCGCTTTCAAGATGCTTGCGGCAGGACGACGGGAAGCAGTGACAGCCTGATGACGCGTTTCTGGTCCCCGCCTGCATGGAGCAGATAATCGCGACGGCGGGTTGGCTCGTCTGGAGTGATGGCCTGCAGCAACCGTGGATGCTGGGCCAGACAGGCGCCGGCACGGTTGATCACGGCGCTGGTGTCCACTCGGTCGCGGATGAACAAGATAAGGGCGACTCGGGTGTCACGCCAGACGGTGTAACCGAGCAGTTGGTCGACGGCCTCGGCGAACTTGGCTGGACCGTGCCAAATCTTGCACTCCCCGATAAACGCGTCTCGATCGCGCCACCGCAGCAGGATGTCCGTCTTGCCGTCTCCCAGGAACGTTTCGCCGGTCGCTGCCCCCTGGTAGTTCGCGTTGAGGATGAACAGGAGGAAGTCCCGGATGGTTTCCTCGTCTTCGCGCAGCAGCTTGCTCGCTGAGCGAACGAGGCGTTCGAGCGCGGCGGTGAAGGACATGATCGTGGCGGTGATGTCCTCCGCGATCTGCTCGGCGAGGTGCCACTCCTGGGTCCCCGCCGCAACGGCGGCGTCGAGTTGCGCGACGGTTACCCTGCGGGTCTGCAGCGGGATGCGTTGCTCCGTCGACCGTGGGGCGACCGGGATGCCCAGGGCGTCTGTCGCCGCGAGGACTGCGCGTACCCTGCGGGCACGCGCACCGACGGTGGCCATCACCTGCGCACGCATGTCCGCTCGATGGTGCTGGATTTCGTCATTGGCGGCAGCCGCCGCCTCCCGAAGACTTTGTTGAAACTCTTCGATGACCTGCCCGAACCTGACGGTATCGGCCATCGCGTCAGCGACCTCCTCGTTGGTCGCCTGAGCAATCATCAGATAGCACTTGGCGGGCTCATCACCCTCGCTGTTCGCACCGGAAAGAACCCCGCGAGAGCTGAGAGCGCTGGACGCGCCATCGACCATGACGCAAAGGTTCAGCTCGACCAGCGGCTCCTCGCGCCCGTGGGACGGCAGTTCGAGTGTCTCAACCCAAAGCCCCACATGATCAACCGTGACGGAGGCGGCGGCGCACTCGTCGACGATGGCATCGACCAAGGCGGCTACCGATGTCCGGGCGACCATGTCGTCAGGTACCTCGCGTGCACGAGCGAGTGCGATCTTCAGCCGCGACTCGTACTCCGTCGCGTTACGCCAGATCGATTCCCACAGCGGGTGATGTGTGAGCGGCAAGCCAGCCTCCATTAATCAATCCTGCCTGACAACCCATGCGTTGATCGACCTGTCGAACCATCGCCCCGGTTTCGCCGTCCTCGACGACCACCGCAGGCATCACCGCCAGATCGTGTCAAAGGTGGCTAGGCCATTGCCGCCTCAAGCTCTACGTAGCGGTAGTAGCTCTCGGCATCCTCCAAGGTCCGGACCGTGTTCAGGAAGCGCCGCCATTCGGCCTCTCCAGCAGCGCCGAGATGGGTGGTGGCGCGGTGGAGATCGACAGCGTGCTGCAACATGTCTCCCGCGGTACGGCACTGCTTGTTCGCTGCCCAGTTCGTCAGCGTCTGGTCCAGCAGCTCGGTGTCGAGCAGGGGCCCGTAGGGGATGACAGCCAGACGAGTCACGTGCTCGGCTTGCCTCCATCCACCGGCTTCGGCGAGAAGCTGAGGAACGTGGCGCACGAAGTATTGGTGCGGCTTTCGCGCCATCACGGTGGCTCGGTTATCCGTGCCGAGCCGGTCGACGGCGCCCTGAAGACGGGGTAGGCGCTGACGTGCCAGGTCGACCCTTGCCATGGCGAGGACCTCGGCGTGGGCATCCGGCAGTGCCTCGTGGCCCGTCGGTGCCAGGCCATCGACGAGCCCGTCTAGGCGCTCGGCGATCGGGTCGCTGATCTGTTCCCAGAACACATCGAGATCTCCGAGTCGCGCGACCGCCCTCAACACCTGGTCACCGGGCAGGGTTGCCAGATGGTCCAAGGACTTGGGCAGTATTTCGCGGATGAGGTCTCTGTCAGCGTCGGCGAAGGCATGAACGCACTGCGCCATGCGGTCGGCGAGTGTGATCGGGTCGACGGATGCCCCGAGGTCAGGCGGCAGCTCACGGATCGCGTGCTTCACGGCCAGGTCGACGATCTTGCGCCGGGCGACGCGGCGGGTTCGATGCAGGAACGTAGCGGTGATGTGTGTGGGGCTTGCGGCGAACAGCGGGTCACATAGATGCTGCTTAAATTCCTCGAGGACCCGCCGGCCCTGGCTCGGGGGCTGTGTCAGCAGGGCGTCCAGCGCTATCGCCAGGTGCGCCCGAGCGGTCTCGGGCCGCGGGTCGTACGCCTCACCAAGGCTTCGCAGCGATGGATGGGCACACAGGTGGCGATCCTCTCGCAGTCGATTCAGTTCCCGCTGGCTGATCGCGTCAATGAGTTCGAATTGGACAGCGAGATCGAGCAGCCCGCGCTCGATCTCCTGCATCGTCTTGACCGACGCGGGTGCGAGCCCTGCGCTCTGAGCACCTTCGACCTTCGCTTGAAACGTCCGCGCGTCGCCATCGCCGTCGTCGGCCAGCCGCACAATCTTGTCGATGAGATCGGCGGACACCGCAGCCCATGTCACGACGATACATCCGCGGATCGCCCCAGCGTTGTAGCACCGCCACGCCTCACGGGCTAGGGGCCGAACCTCGGGATTCCACACCCGGTGAACCTGTTCCTCGATGTCCCGCATTGCCCCTCCGAATCAGTCCTCGGTTACGTCGCACAGTCCGTTAACCCGAAGGCGGCTGATGCAGCCACCGGGCCGGCCGAGCCCGATCCTCTTGGCCCTTGCACCTCAGAACGTGCCGTCCTGCAAATGACGGCTACCGAGCGAAGGATCGGACAGCGATGTGGCATCGGCCTGTATCGTTAAGGTGGCGTCGCTTGCGCTGCAAGACCTCGTCGAGCCCGATCCGTGCGTCGAGTACGAGAAATAGGTCGTCGCCGTCGAGAGTGATGAACGGACAGCCCTGCGCGTGGGGGATCTCCAGGAATCCCTGGGTGAATCCGCTGATGCTCACGAACAGGCCTAGCGTGTTCCGGCCCTTGCGCTGGACCTTCGCGGCGAACACGTCGGCTTGGTCGCGTTCGATGCGCGCCTGGCACCATTTGGCTTCCAGTAGGTAGTCGTCGGTGTTGAAGGTGAACGAGCCGTCGATCTGCTCGAACGGCACGTTGTAGGCGATCCGGGGCTGCATATCGTGAAGGTCCAGCAGCCGGTAGAGCACCGCTTCGAACTGCCGCCCGCGGCCTTGCGGGTCGGTGCTCGCGCTCAGCGTGAGGAACTCCGCCTTGACCTCCATCAGTGCATCGTCGAATCGGCGCTGGGCTGCTTGCCGGACTTCGGTGACGCGTTTCTGCGCCTGAACGCGTTCCTGGCCGTCAAGGTCTGCCCGGTACTGCTTCGTGATCTTCCGCAGCGTTTCGATCGCGCTGCGCGCCCGTGCGGTCAGCTGGTCTGCGTCGACCTGGCTGGCGAGGTTCGGGAATACCGTCATCTCCGCCAGTTCGGTCATCATCTGCAGCGTCGTCTGGTGATACCGGGCATCTTGTGCGAGAAGCTGCACGACCATGCCCGCCACCGAACGCTTGACTTGGCTGAAGTCCAAGCGGGCGAGAAGTTCTGGGTGTTCGTGCAGCGCTATGCGCACGTGGCGCTCGAACGGTGCCTTGTTCCAACATATTGCCGCCAATGCTTCCGCGAGGGCTTCGTATGCCTGTGCGGTGATTCTCTTTCCAGCCAGTCCGGCAGCAGTGGTCATCGTCATTCCCTCTCAGTGCTTGCAGTCGCTGGCTCAGCGCGAAGACCGGACGGGACGACGAGACCATCAGATTGCTCTAGCCAGGCATCGGGATGCAGCAAACCACCAGCCTCAGCAGTCATCAGGTCGAAGGCGACTCTGCTCAAGCCGCCACGGTCGAACTGCTGCGCCAGCGTTCTGGCAACAGTCTTGCACTCGAAGACCACCTCATAAGATGCATCACGCCCTCCATTAGCACCGGCCTGAGCCAACAGCCGCCAGTCAAACGTGCGCCGAAGCTTATCGACGTCTCCACCTGCGAACTCATAGAGCTGCAGTAGTTCGTCCTGCGTCTTGCTCGCACGCGGGCGACTCGCGGAACGGGTGGCGGCGAACACCCGCTCCCTGCATATCCTCGACCATTGGGAAATCAAGCCATCTGCCGGGCTACTGGCTAGGACCAACATGTGGCGCGCGCTAGACAAATTAACGTCGACGGGAATCTCGCTATGCGCGTGCGTCTTGACGACGATGGACGTAATTGCGACAAGCATGCTCGGCGCGATCGACCGACCCACGTCCGCTCGATACGTTAAAGGTGTTATGAGGTTGTGCGCGGGCCAGTAAGCGTGCCACCACGGGATATTGCGCGCGCATTCATCTACCAGGCTCGCCGTGTTCGCGCTGGGACGGGCGCGCATCTCCGCCAGGGCGATAATCGACTCTGCCCGCTGGCGGGCCCCTTCGATGATCCTTCGGGCTGACTCGCGCGCCTGCGCCACGGACGGCGCCTCAACGGACAGTTCCTCGGTCAGCGCCCGCTCCAGCGCGGACAACGGCCGGGTCCACGGCAAGAAGTCGTGATCGATGTCAGCCAGGGCCGCGCGCAACTCAGCCAGGTCAGCCAGTTTGTCCGCCGCCTGGCCAAGTCCGTGCCGGGCCGCACGTCCAAGCCAGTGCTCGGCGCGGTCCAGGTCACCCCGGTCCAGGTAGCCCAGTCCCAACTCGAAGGCGTCCCTGGCGATCTCGTCCAGTTCGGCATCACATGCAGCTAACTCGTCCGCGTCATCCGGGCCGGCCGGCACATTCTCGATCGCGGCCATCATCTCACCGAAGCTCTTCAGGCGGCTGTCGAAGCCATCAGGAAGAGCGGCCTCGCCGAGCGCGATCAGCTGCCTGTCCAGGTCATCCATGCCGTTCTCGTCCTTGTGATCTCCGGTCATCGCGTCACTTCCTGGGTGGTCGCCCGCTGCTGGTCGTATCCGGCCAGCGCCGGGCTTGTCCGCATCGCGGTTCTGGCTTGGCCGTACAGCGTCTTGACGGTCTCTTCACCGATGTTCAGGAGTCCGGCGACCTGCCTGCGGGTGAGCCGGTCAACACCGATGAGTGTCAGCACCTGCCGCTGTCGGCTCGTTAGCGCAGTGATGGCACGTTGCAGGTCCACCCGTGACGGCACCGTGCTACCGGGGTCCACTGTGTCGGCCGATTTGGTGCGCAGTTGCTGCCGCTCGACCGCGGCCTCCAGAATCTCGTCCCCAAGAGTGAGCGCCGTCCGTCCGTTGCTCTCGTAGATGTCCACGATGCGTCGCCACGCAATCCGCATCAGCACCACCTCCGGCAACCGGAGCGTGTCCCACTGACGCATCAGGTGCGCCCAGGTCTGCTGCTCGACCTGCTCGGCTATCCCCGGGTCGGCTATCCGGCGCTGAATGAACGCCGCCACACGGCGATGGTGCTGCTCGTAGAACGCCTCACGCGGATCGGCGTCCTTTGCCTGCGCACTGCCATCCGCCACTATGGCCCGTCCCATCGTCGTCAAAGCTCTGCGGGAATGAGTGAGTCCCGCGCGCACCGCCGTCCCCGACGGAGTTGAGCAGAAGCCTCACGTTACGGCGACGCCACCCCGTCCCACCGGCGCTTCCCAGTCACCAGGCACGTCAGCTGCCCGCCAACAGTCAAGTCCGCTAGTGGCCCTGCATCGGGGGATGCATGTGACCCAGCTCACTGCGCGCAGCGTCGCGCTCCTACTCCGGCTTCACGACGAACGCGCCCCAGCCACCCCACGCTCTCCAACCGTCGCCGACTGCGTCGACGAACTACGCACCCCTCCCCGTACTGGAACGGAAGAAGCGGGGTTCGGCGGCCGCCGGCTCCTGATCGTTCTGGCGGGCACGGTCTTCCGACATATCCTGTTCGTAGTCCCCGCGTGCGCCGGGCACGAAGACCGCGCCGCTGGACGTCGTCGCCACCTCGATCTTCGTCAGCTGGTAGGTGTAGGTGTTGTTGTCGTGGCGATGGTGTTCGCCCAGATCGCACACGAGGTACTCCGCCGATTCGAGCTGTTGGAGCCTTGCCGTCGCCCATTCCTTGCTCTGCCGCCACTGCTGCTGCTGCCGAAGCGGGTTCGGGATCACGATCCCCGTGACGAAGTCCATCCCCGCAGCGATGTCCGTCCCGGGCGTCACCACGAGGGCGAGCGGCTCGACCGCAGCATTCATCCAGGCCGGCAGTTCGACCACACGGCGCGACCTGTCCGCGAGTGATCGGAAGTAAATGCCGTCGTGGACCCCGATCGACCTGCATAGTTGAAGCAGAGGACCCGTGTCGAGTGCGACGCCCTGGAGTTGAAACGACAGGTGTGTCTGCATCGCCCAGCCGTACTCGTATGCGCTGATCTTTGAGGTCAAGGTGCAGGAACCTCCGTCGCAGTTATCCGTAGCAGAACTCTTCGCTGTGGTGTGCGCCAGGAGTGTCGGCCCGAGTTCTCCAGCCAGTCAGCCTGCGGTGAACACGGCGGCGCCGAACCCGTGCCAGTTCGTCCTCGCCTGATGAGACTCCACCTAGCGTCGGGCGAGGTCCAGCCGAGGCTGGCAAGCTTGTCAACGACGTCGAGCACGTCGCGTTCGTGGCGCGCCGGTGCGTCAATGTCGAGTGTGACCCCGCTGCCCTTGGCGATCACCCAGTCGACGTCGACGATGTTCGCGCCGCGCGGTGGTGCTTCCGGCGATCGCGGCCCGATATTCTGGCGCTCCGCCACGCAATCGCGGACCTAGATCCTGCCCGCCGGAGAAGGGCGCGTCCGGGCTCCCGCAGGCGATAAGGGAGGAAGGACCGTTCAGGTGATCATGCGGGGGAAGCTCGCCGAGTTTGTGGACTCGCGCTCCGTCCAACTTCCGATCATGGCGCTCATCGCACTGAACGTGGTTGTCGTCAGCGTGGGAGGCGGTGCCGAGCGTTACCAACGTGACACGTGGGCTTCTCGGGCAGATCCTCCTAACGGCGTTCGTGGTCGAGGTGCTGCTCAGGCTTTACATCTCTCGCGTCGCCTACCTCTGGGACCCGTGGAACTGCTTCGATCTCCTTGTCATTGGCGCCGCCTTGCTCCCTGGCGCCGCAGTGTTCTCGGTCCTGCGAGCCCTGCGTCCGATACGCATGATCAGGTTGACACGTGGCGGGCCCCGGCCGATCCCCGGAGTCGTCACTGTCACGGGAATGCTGGTGCTCGTCACCTACCTGGCGGGCGTGATCGCGACCGACCTGTTCAGAGCCCTCGCACCGCAGCATTTTGGCCACCTCGGACGTTCGCTGTGGACACTGTTCCAGGTGACGACAGGTGACAACTGGGCGGAAATCGCCGACGCGGTCATGGCAGAGCGCCCGGCGGCATGGGTCTTCTTCCTCGTCTACATCGTGATCACCACGTACGTCCTCCTCGGCCTTCTCCTTGCCGTTGTGGTCAAGGGCATGGCGGAGTTCTTCTCGGATCAGAATGCCGAGGCGTCTCATGCGCCAGAACCGGCGCAGACGGATCCGACCAGTGCCCACCAAGACACGGCGCTCGCACAGCAACTCGCCGCGCTGCACGACGAGGTCAGAACGCTGCGTCTTCTGCTCGACCGCGACATCCCCAAACCCGCCCGTGCCATCGACGATCTGGAGTCGACGTGACAACGGGACCGGAAACGGTCGGTGAGCGGACCCCGCTAGCGGCGCCGATGACCGACGCCGCGGCTAAGGGACGTCTCGTAATTCCGTAGGCGGTCCATGGTGGATCATGTCTGGGTGCAGGTGATCCCGGCGGCCCGCCCGGAGTGGATCTTCCCGTTCACCGGGCTGCAGCCCGTCCAGTTCCGCAGGCAGGTCCGGCTGGTCGCCGAGCCTGGCGGGGACGCGATCGCTGACGGTCGGCCGGGCCGGCAGTGGTCGCTTGACCTCGCCGATCGGGTGCTGCTGGTCGCCGCGTACTGGCGCACGAACCTGACGATGCGGCAGATCGGTCCGCTGTTCGGGGTGTCCCACTCCGCCGCGCACCGGGTCATCGACACCCTCGGCCCCCTGCTCGCCCTGGCCCCGGTAGGCCGACGCCGGGTCGACCAGATCGCCATCGTCGACGGCACCCTGATCCCGACCCGCGATCACCGGCTGGCCGCCCGAGCAAGAACTACCGCTACAGCACGAACCTGCAGGTCGCGATTGACGCCCACACCCGCATCGTCATCGCCCTCGGCGACCCGCAACCCGGCAACCCGGCAACCGCAACGACACCATCGTCTACCGCACCAGCGGCATCGACCAGAAACTCGCAGGTAGGCCGGTCATGGCCGACGGCGCCTACCGCGGCAACCCCGACGTGATCATCCCCTACCGCAAGCCCGCCGACGGCACCGAACTACCCGACTGGAAGAAGGACCTGAACAGGCAACACCGCACCGTCCGAGCACAGGTCGAACACGCCCTCGCCCGCATGAAGACCTTCAAGATCCTGCGCGACTACCGCCGCGCCGCCCACACATTGGCCGACACCGCTTCCGGCATCGCCCACCTCCACAACATCATCCTGGCGGGGTGACACCAGCATCGTTGCCAGGCAACGCCTTCACCGAGTTACGAGACGTCCTTTAGGGACAGCGCCTGGGTGGTGACTCCACCGGCCCGGCGAGGCTAGATCGTGCCATACGTGGCAGAATCGTTCGACCCCGTTGGGATCACCGCTCGACAGCGCCTACGGCATCGCCATCTACATTCGGCGCAGGCTCCACGGCGTGCTTCGGCCCAGCCCCCCGTCACTGCACCGGCTTTCACACACCGTGCTGGTCTATGTTCGCAACTGTCGCGAGGCCGAACTACTGGCCGGCACCGGCACCATCGATCCGGCCCGCATCATTCACGTCGATCTCTCCGATCACGAGCAGCTGTCGCTGATCTAGTTGGACCAGGTGTATCCCGCCAGATGCGATGCCCCCTGAGCCTGGTCCAAGCCGAAGACTGCGATCAGCCCGACGGCGGCCAAAAGGACGAAGGAAGACGCGACCCAGATTCGCAAGCACATAGTGGCCTCCAATGCCAGCACTTCGAATTCGATTCGGAAAGGGTATCAATCCTTTGCCGACGCGGGCACCCTTCGATGATGACCGCCGCATCGACCAACGCGACGTTCAGCAGCTCGCGCAGAGGGCGTTGTCCGTACCCCCGGGCGACGACAAGCGCACGCTGCTTAGCCCAGCGCCGATCGGGGTCAGCTGGGGCAGCGCATACTCTGGGAATGCTGACCCGACCTGAGGGCCTGAGAGTCGGCCCGACCGTAACGGCAGGCCCTGCGCCGGTCAGCGACACGACCGGCACACCACCGGCGACCGCGCAGCGGTCGCTGGACCTGCCGGTGGTCGGCACGTTGGCCGACCTGCCCGAGCATCGACGCGAGGCGGCGCTGTGGCATTTCGCCTACGACTGGACATACGGTGGCCTGGACTATGACGGCGTCGACGACCTCGTCCGGGACCAGTCGCCCCTGCCGTGTCTCCGGCGCCCCCACCCCGGGTCGGCGCAGGATCTCACCGCGGTGCTGGGCAGCGATGGCCGCTACCACCTCTGCCGTGACAACGGTCCCGTCTGCGCCAGCAAACGACGTCGCAGCGACGGCGCCAGTGGATACCGCCATGAGCAAACGGTGCGCTGGTGGGTGAGTTCCATCGGCTACCACACCCGCCTGCGGCTCGGCACCACAGCCGTGAGGCACGAGCGGATCGTGCAATGGCAGGTCGAGTTGACGCAGGCGAGTATCGATCCTGCGCTGGTGCGGGGCCGGCAGCGGTGCGCGGCCCGCGCGGAATGGCCCGGCTACCAAGGGACCGACACCGCGCTGGGGCGGATGCGGGCGGCTCTCGTCGCGGCAGCCGGCGCACGGTGTCATGCCTGCGGCGGCCAAGCCGGCACCTCCGTCGACCATGACCACCTGACCAACCAGGTCCGCGGCCTGCTGTGCCTACCGTGCAACAACCAGATCGAGCACTGCCTGCACGTAGCGAACTGCCCGTTCGCCGACTACCTCAACAGCCCGCCGGCCGCCCATCTGAACTTTGCCTACCCCCGCCCGTACAACGTCCGGCACACCAGCGTGGACGACCTCCGCGTTGAGCACCTCGGGTTCGACCCCCGCTACGGCCGAGGCAGTAAACGCCGATAGCAAGGTGGTAGAACAGCAAGTGGGCGGCGTTCTCAGACTCTGGATCGTGCCATGGGTGCGGGACCAATTCGCCGTACAGGGCGGCGAACATGGTGCCCGCGGTCCGGCGGGACCCAGGTGTCGGCGTACGGGTTCCGGTGCAGAGTCGGGTACGCGAAATGTGCAAAGCGTCGGGGACGGGAAGCGCTCGGCGCGCCGCGACGACGGCCAGCCCGACGGCCCGCGTCCGCTATTCACTCTGAGTGATCTATGGACGTGGGCTGGCACCCGGATCGCGGCTAAATCCGGATGCCCGACTGGGGGCTGTCGGGCACGATCGGCGACAGCGCAGCGCTATGACTTCCGTAGCGGGCCCTGCTGAAGTCCGACTTTGCCGCCGATGGCGATCCCGGTCAACATCACGACGGCGGCGACGCCAACGGTCGTCTTGGTCATCCATCGGTCCAGGTAGCGCTTGTGTTCGGAATCCTTAGCGTCGTCCTTGTCGCTGAGCTGCACGAGCAAATCGTTCAGATACCTACGGGTCTGCGGATCGAGGTTGTCGTCTTTGAGCTGAGCGATGATCGACGCCCGCGCCTCCCGCCGTCCCTGGTAGCCGTACTCCTGGCTCTTCTCGTCGGATGCCAGGGTTGCCTCGTGCACCTTGCGGACGGTGCTCATCGCTTTGACGAGGATCTTCTGGATCTCGGGAAGCTGCTTGAGGACCGCCAGCCGGACCTCCTTGTCCAGGTCGGGCATCATGGCCACCAGCTGCAGGTAGTGGTCCTTGCGGAGCTTGCGCCAGTTGTCGATGCCCAAGGCCATCTTGACGTCGTCCGCACTGGTGTAGTCCATGCTGGGCCGTCCTGCCGAAGGATCTCCTCGGCGCAGAGTGTAGCCGGGCGCAGCCACGGCCTACGGCCGGCGATCCGTGGCGTACGGCGCGGAGAGCTGTGGGGCTGGGACGAGCTGCGGGGCAGCCTCATCAATGACGTCGCCGCCCTCAACAAGGTCGAGTTCTCCGGCTGGTACTGGTGCGACCGCCTCCAGGTGAAGCCCCTCGATCAGCCGCCGATGGACTCGACAGTCACTCGACATCCTCGCGGTCCGCCGCAGAGGCGATCGAAGAGATCAGGAAGTGCTTCGACCTGTATCCGGCGTTGAAGCCGCCGGGGCCGAGGATGTCGCGCTGTGTAACCGATGGTTCTGAATGAGAGGCCGTCAGCTCGACCGTCAGCTCACTGTCGCACCGACAGATGTCGATGGCTACTGGTACTCGGCGGCGTACGCGGCTCTGCACTGCAACTCGTACGCCGGCAGACGCCCCCGACCGACGCAGCGGCGTCCGCAGACGACCCGTTCGACGTCAGCACGGAGCTGCGCGCCACCAAGGCACGGCTCACGGAACTCACCCGTTTCGTGGACGAACTCGACGCCGACCTCAGCCAGCTTCGCCCTGCCGAGCGGGATGCCCGCGCCGCCGAAGTAGCAGCCGCCGCCGAGGTCGACAACGCAACGACTACGGCTATCAGCCCGTATCTCGCCGAACGCGACGCACTAACCCGACGGCGGCAGGCTGCAGCCACGGCTCTGCAGCGCACGGAGGGCGCCCAGCAGCGTCGCCCCAGGCCCATGGTATTGGTTCCACCGCTGCTGCCGATGATCTCGGAAGTCCCGGATTCCCTGCACCAGGCCCGCCAGAACGTTTCGGCCGAAGAATGCCTGATTGCCGGCAGGGCCGACGTCGAGCACGTGGTCGTACCACTGCTTGAACTCCGGCTGTGCTTCCTCGTCCGCCATGACGGCAGGCTAGAACCTTCGCTTACGGCCCTCGTACCGCCGGGTCAGGCGGCGCTGGCGGCGGTCTTCGATGGCGTCGGTCAGCGGGTCTTCTTCGTTGCTCGTTTGCGGGGTGGGGTCAACAGGTCGGCGATCGTGGCGATGGCGGACGGCACGAGGCGGTAGTACGCCCAGACGCCGCGCTTGTCTCGCTCGAGCAGGCCGGCCTCGGTGAGGATCCGCAGGTGGTGGCTGACGGTCGGCTGGGAGAGTCCGAGGGGCGCGGTGAGGTCACTGACGGACGCCTCCCCCTGCGGAGTCGATTGGATCAGGCTGAGCAGTCGCAGCCGGGCCGGGTCGGCGAACGCCTTGAGCACTCCCGCGAGCCGTTCGGCATCGGCGCGTTCGATCGGCTCGCCAGCGAGGGGCGAGATGGCGGGCGTCGCAGTCTTCACAGTTCCCACGTCTTGCATCGTTGCAGCAAACACCGTCGATTAGCTGGTGAACGAGGGCAGGATCACCGTGAGTTCGTGTGGGGGCCCACCGCTTCTACCGGCTCGGCATGATGATCTACGGATCGAGGGAGGTGTCGAGCGTGCCCGGCTTGTGTGGTGTGGTGGTCGTCGGGGTCGGGCAGGCGGGTCTGGCGGCGGGCTACCATCTGCGCCGCGCCGGTCTGGAGTACGTCAAACCTCGACGCCCAGTTGCTGCCGGGTGGCGCGTGGCGGCATGGCCGGGGGATCGTTGCGGTTGTTCTCGCCG
>NZ_POTY01000198.1 GCF_003236315.1 Micromonospora craterilacus | reverse complement strand
GCTGAAGCCTGCTGACCGGCCCGGGGCAACTGCTCGGGATCGACCAGCAGACCCTCGGTGGGGGTGGCGGATGCGACGGCGGCAGCCGGTCGGGTCAGTAGCGGATGTCGGCGGGCTTGTCGGCGAAGGGCAGCCCGGCCGATCGCCAGGCGTCCACTCCGCCGATCATGTCGGTGGCCCGGTGCAGGCCGAGGGCGCGCAGGCTCGCCGCCGCGAGGCTCGAACTGTAGCCCTGACGGCACACCACGACGACCTCGATGTCGTACCCGGTGGCCTCGGGGATGCGCCAATCGCTGGCCGGGTCGATCCGCCACTCCAGCACCGTCCGGTCGATCACGATGACGCCGGGCAGGTCGCCCTGCTCCTGTCGCTGCCCATCGGTACGGGTGTCGATCACGAGTGCACCCCGGGTGGCGGCCTGCACCGTCTCCTGCGGGGTCAACCGGGTCATGCCCGCGCGGGCCTGTTCCAGCAACGCCTCGACGCCGGGACTCATCACGGAATGGGACACGGCACGAGCATGCCGCCTGCTCAGCGGGCTCACGGCCGGAAGCGGCCCGGGACAACCCGATCGGTAACGTCGGTGCCTGTGGTGGTGGTCTTCGAGGCGTATGCCGGGCTGGCGCGCCGGGTGCTGGCCGGGCCGCCCCGGTTGGGGCGTACCCGGTTGGTGGCTGTCGACGGGCCGAGCGGCGCGGGCAAGAGCGCCTTCGCCGCCCGCCTGGCCGACGCCATCGCCGTCGAGACCCACCCGCCCGGGACCCACGCCGCCGAGATCCACGCCGCCGGGATGTTCGGTGGCGGTCGGCCGCCGGTGGTGCACACCGACGACCTGCTCGACGGGTGGGACGACCAGCTCACCTTCTGGCACCGGCTGGAGGAGTCGGTGCTGGCGCCGGTGCGGGCCGGCAGAGCCGGGGCGTACCACCGTTACAGCTGGGTGCGCCACCGCTTCCTGCCCCGGCCGGTGCCGGTGCCGGCCGCACCGGTGCTGATCGTGGAGGGGGTCAGCGCGGCGCGGGCCGCCGCCGGACCCGACCTGACCCTGGCGGTGTTCGTGACCGCCCCGCCGCCGCTGCGGCTGACCCGGGCGGTGGCCCGCGACGGCCCGTCGATCCTGCCGGAGCTGCGGCACTGGCACGCCACCGAGCGGGCCCACTTCACCGCCGACCGCACCGCGTCCCGGGCCGACCTGGTGGTCGACGGCGCGCCCACGTTGCCCCACGACGCCGGCCGCTACTACCTTCGGCTCGCCGTCGCGGTTGGCGACACCAACCCGGGCGAGACCGGCCCTTGCGACACCAACGCGGGCGAGACCGGCCCTTGCGACATCAACCCGGGTGAGACCGGCCCTTGCGACATCAACCCGGGTGAGACCGGCCCTTGCGACATCAACCCGAGCGACACCGACCCGGGCGACACAGGCCGGTCGACAGCCGCAGCCCGGTGGGGCCGGGCAGGCGATGCCGACGGTGGCCCTGGGTAAGGCCGGAATACGATGCCGGTCATGACCACACCGATCATGACCGAGTCCGACCTGCGGGCCGCCGTCGCGCGGGAGCTGCCCGGTGTCCGGGCCGACCTGGAACGCCTCGTCCGCATCCCGGGGATCGCCTTCGAGGGCTTCGACCACACGCAGGTGGAACGTTCCGCCGAGGCGGTGGCCGAGCTGCTGCGCGGCTGTGGGCTCGACGTCGACATCGTGCGGGCCGGCGGCCAGCCGGCGGTGATCGGCCGGAAGGCGGCGCCGCCCGGCGCGCCGACGGTCATGCTCTACGCCCACCACGACGTGCAGCCGGTCGGCGACCGGGCGCTGTGGGAGTCCGACCCGTTCGAGCCGGTCGAGCGGGACGGTCGGCTGTACGGGCGGGGTGCCGCCGACGACAAGGCCGGCATCATGGCGCACGTCGCGGCGCTGCGCGCGTTCGGCGACCGGCTCCCGGTCGGCGTGGTCCTGTTCATCGAGGGTGAGGAGGAGTACGGCTCCGACTCGCTCGAGCGGCTGCTCGCCGAGCACCGCGACAAGCTCGCCTCGGACGTCATCGTGATCGCCGACTCGACCAACTGGGACGTCGGGGTGCCGGCCCTGACCACCTCGCTGCGCGGCATCGTCAACTGCTTCGTCGAGGTTCGCACCCTGAACCACGCAGTGCACAGCGGCATGTTCGGCGGTGCGGTGCCGGACGCGCTCACCACCCTGGTCCGGCTGCTCGCCACGCTGCACGACGACGCCGGGAACGTGGCGGTGGAGGGGCTGGTCGGCAAGGAGGAGGCCAGCGTCGACTACCCCGAGGACCGGTTCCGCGCCGAGGCCGGGCTGGTCGAGGGCGCGACGCTGATCGGCACCGGCCGGATCACCGACCGGCTCTGGACCAAGCCGGCGCTCGCGGTGCTCGGCATCGACGCCCCGGCCACCGCGGAGGCGCCGAACGCCCTGGTCCCGGCCGCCAAGGCCAAGCTGAGCGTACGGCTGGCACCGGGCGACGACCCGAAGCGGGCGTACGCGGTGCTCAGCGACCACCTGCGGAAGCACGCGCCGTGGGGCGCCCAGGTGACGGTCACGTTCGAACACGACGGGGCACCCTGCGTCATCGACGCCACCGGCCCGGTGTGCGACGCGGCCCGCTCGGCCTTCCGCACCGCCTGGGACGGCACCGACCCGGTGGACATCGGCGTCGGCGGCTCGATCCCGTTCATCGCCACCTTCCAGGAGATGTTCCCGCAGGCGTCGATCCTGGTGACCGGCGTGGAGGACCCGCACGCCCGGGCGCACGGGCCGAACGAGAGCCTGCACCTGGGCGAGTTCGCCCGGGTTTGCCTGGCCGAGGCGCTGTTGCTGTCCAGGGTGGCTGCGGCGGCACGCGGCTGAACCGTAACTTCCGGCGGATGGTGGCCGTTTCCGGTGTGTCGGGCGCCGGGCTGTTGTAGCCTCTCGAACATGCGTACGAACGAGGTTCTGGCCCGCCTGGAGGCCGCCGTCAGCGCTCTGGGGGACGTCGACGTCTCCGCGTGGCCCGAGGACACCCTCAAGGAACAGCTCGGCGAACTGTCCGCCGCCCTGGTCGCCCTGGACGCGTCGCTGTCCCGGATCGCCGACGAGGTCCGCGCCCGCGGCCTGCGGGTCGAGGAACCGGTCCCGGTCTGACGCCCGTCGGCGGGTCGCGGGTGACCCGGCCCCGCCGAGCGCCCGGCCTCGCGTCCCGGTCCGCCCGGGTGACCGGGCGCGTCCGACAGGCTCGTGAGCAGGGCAGGTGCCGTCCGATGTCGGGGGTGGCTGGCAGGATGGGGCCGTGCGGTTCCTCGACCTGGCTGCCACCTCCGCGGCCGTCGGCGCCACCAGCGGCCGGCGGGCCAAGGTCGAGCTGCTCGCCGACGCGCTGCGCCGGCTCGATCCGGCCGAGGTCGCGGCGGGTTCCGGCTGGCTCGCCGGCGAGCTGCGTCAGCGGCAGACCGGCGTTGGCTGGGCGAGCCTGCGTGACCTGCCCCCGCCGACGGCGGAGCCGACCCTGACCGTGGCCGCGGTGGACGCCGCGATCGACGAGATCGCGGCGGTGCGCGGCGCGGGGTCGCAGGCCCGCCGGCGGGCCCTGCTGGCCGCCCTCTACACCGCCGCCACCGTCGATGAGCAGCGCCTGTTGACCGGTCTGTTCCTCGGCGAGCTGCGCCACGGCGCCCAGGCGGGGCTGCTCGCCGACGCGATCGCCCGGGCCGCCGGGGTGCCGGTCGCCGCGGTACGCCGGGCGCTGCTGCTCGCCGGTGACCTGCGGGAGGTGGCGGTGGCCGCGCTCGGCGGTGGGGCGGCGGCGCTGGCCGGGTTCGGGCTGCGGGTCGGGCGTCCCCTCGCGCCGATGTTGGCGCAGAGCGCGTCATCGGTCGACGAGGCGCTCGCGGCCACCGGCACGCCCGCCGTGGTCGACGTCAAGCTCGACGGCATCCGCATCCAGGTGCACCGCAGCGGCCCCGACATCGCCGTGTTCACCCGCAGCCTCGACGACATCACCGCCCGGGTGCCCGAGGTGGTCGCCGCGGTGCGGGCCATACCCGCGCGGGAGCTGGTGCTCGACGGCGAGGCGATCGGGCTGGACGAGACCGGCCGGCCGCTGCCGTTCCAGCAGACGTCGAGTGCCGCCGCCCGCCGGGCCGGCCCGGCGGGCGGCGGGTCGGCTGGCTCCGCTGACGGGGCACCGGTCGCGCCGGCGGTGCGGGCCGCCGCCGCGCGCACCGGCGAGACCGTGCTCACGCCGTACTTCTTCGACCTGCTGCACCTCGACGGCGCGGATCTGATCGACCTGCCCGGCCGCGAGCGGTGGGCGGCCCTGGCCGGCGCGGTCGACGCGTCGCTCCTGGTGGGGCGGCTGGAGGTGGACGGGCCGGAGCGGGCCGGTGCGGCGTTCGCCGCCGCGCTCGACGCCGGCCAGGAAGGCGTGGTGGTCAAGTCGCCCGACGCGCCCTACGACGCCGGCCGGCGTGGCGCGGCCTGGGTCAAGGTGAAGCCCCGGCACACCCTCGACCTGGTCGTGCTCGCCGTGGAGTGGGGCAGCGGCCGGCGCACCGGCTGGCTGTCCAACCTGCACCTGGGGGCGCGCGACCCGGGCACCGGTGGTTTCGTGATGCTCGGCAAGACCTTCAAGGGGCTCACCGACGAGTTGCTGCGCTGGCAGACCGAGCGCTTCCTCGGCCTCGCCGTGGAGCGCGGCGACTGGGTGGTCCGGGTCCGACCCGAACAGGTCGTGGAGATCGCCTTCGACGGGGTGCAGACCAGCTCGCGTTATCCCGGTGGGGTCGCCCTACGCTTCGCGCGGGTGGTGCGCTACCGCGACGACAAGTCCGCCGCCGAGGCCGACACCATAGACGCCGTCCGCGCCATCCACGCGGGCCGCCCGTCCACCTGACCCACCCAGCTCACCGGGTCGCCCAGCGCCGAGGCGGCGGGCGGGAGCCAGCGGGGCAGAGGTCAGGCGGCGGCGCGGTCGCGGGGGCGGTCGTCGGTGATCCCGGCCAGGCGGCGGGCCTCACGGCGGGCGACCCAGCCGTAGCCGAACAGCGTCATCGCCGCGAAGATCCACCACTGTACGACGTAGCCGAGGTTCTGCCAGTTGTTGGCGTGCCCCACCGGCACCGCCTTGAACGCCGGGTCGGCGGCCGGGGTCTGCTCGTCGAGCAGCAGGTACGCCCCGTGCACCGGGTACGGCAGCTCCCGGGCCAGCTGGGGCACGGCGATGCGTCGGGTCTCCAACCGGCCCTCGCGTCGGGTCACCGTGCCGGCCCCGCTCTCGCTCGGGTTTACCCGGCCCTCGACGGTCACCTCGCCCGTCGGTGTCGCCGGCACCTGCGGCTGTGCCATCGCCCCGCCGGGAGCCGGCGGGATCCAGCCCCGGTCCACCAGGACGGCCGTGCCGTCGGCCAGCACCAGCGGGGTGACCACCTCGAAGCCGACCTTGCTCTCGGCCGTCCGGCCCCGGACCAGGACGATGTTGTCGGTGTCGTACCGGCCGGTCACGGTGACCCGGGTGAAGGTCCGCTCCTCGCTCGCCGGCGGGCCGGCCGTGCCGGGACCACCGGTGGGCGCGGGCAGCGCCTCGTGCAGCGGCGCCGGCGCCATCCTCAGGCCCGCGTCGATCCGTTCGTTGACCGCGGTGCGGCCCCGGTAGCGGTCCAACTGCCAGTTGCCGAGGGCCACCATCACCATGGCGGCTACCAGGGTCAGCGCGAGAATGCCCAGCCAGCGTGGCGTCAGCAGGAACCGGTACACGCTACGAGGCTACCCGTGTGACCGCCACCACTACGTCGCGCCGCCCGTCACCACGCCGCCCGGCACCGCTGCGCTGCCCGCCAACACCGCGCTAGCTGCCCGCCACCACACGCGTACGCTGCCCGCCGGCGGTCGCCACTGCGCCGCGACGGCCTGTTGGTGTTGCGCCGCGCGGCCCCGGTCGGCGTGGCTCCCGGGCGGGTCGTCGGTGGCGGAGCGTGCCCGCGTCGGAGCCGTCCGCGTCGATGCGTCGCGCCGGAATGGGATGGGTACCGGGCGGTGCGTGCCAGTCGTCCGGTTCGGCTATCGTCACGCGGGCGGAGCGCGCCGACGGTCGGCACGCCGTCCGCTCGCGAGGAGTCGATGATGACCGTCGTGCCGCGTCTGGTGCTCAGCGCTCCCTCCTCCGGACACGGCAAGAACGCGCTGGCGATCGGTCTGCTCGCCGCGTTCGCCGACCGGGGTCTCGACGTGGCCGGGTTCAAGATCGGGCCGGACCAGGTCGACGCGGCCTACCTCGGGCTCGCCGCCGGACGGCCCGGGCGGACCCTGGACCCACGGCTGGTCGGTACCGAGCGGATCGCCCCATTGCTCCTGCACGGCGCGGCCGGCGCCGGCCTCGCGGTCGTACAGGGCAGCATGGGTCTGTACGACAGCCTCACCGGCCGTCCTGAGAGCGAGTCGACCGCCGCCGTCGCCACCGTGCTGCGCAGCCCGGTCGTGCTGGTGGTCGACGTCGCCGCGATGGGTCAGTCGGTGGCCGCCCTGGTGCACGGCTTCCGGGCGTACGACGAACAGCTGTGGATCGGCGGCGTGATCCTCAACCGGGTCGCCTCCTCCCGGCACGAGACGTTGCTGCGCGAGGCGCTCGACGACATCGGCGTACCGGTCTACGGCGCACTGCGCCGCCAGGACCTGCCTTCGGTGCTGCCGGCCCGACGGCAAGGGGCGGTGCCCGTGCTCGCCGGTGCCGCCGAGGCCACCCGTGCGGTCCGCCGCCTGGGCGAGGCGGTGACCGCCACCGTCGAACTGGACCGGCTGCTCGGGCTGGCCCGTTCGGCCCCGACGCTGGGCGTGCAGCCGTGGTCGCCGCAGCCGTCGGTGGGTGCCGACGGCGGGGCGCCAGCCCTGCCGCCCGGTGCCGGACGCCCGGTCGTCGCGCTGGCCGGCGGGCCGGGTGGCAGCTTCAGCCATGCCGAGACGGCCGAGCTGCTGCGGGCTGCCGGGGCGGAGGTGGTGACCGTCGACCCGCTCACCGACGAGGTGCTGCCGGCCGACACCCAGGCACTGGTGGTCGGTGGCGCCCTGCCTGAGTCGTACGCCGAGCAGCTCTCCGCCAACCGCCGGCTCTGCATCGCGGTCGCCGAGCTGGCCCGGACCGGCCGGCCGGTGGTCGCCGAGGGGGCCGGCCTGCTCTGGCTGTCCCGGGAGGTGGACGGGTTGCCGATGTGCGGGGTGCTCGACGCGGTCGGCAGCATTCGCGACGGGATGGTCGTCGGCTACCGGGAGGCGACCGCGCAGAGCGACAGTGTGGTCGCCGCCCGAGGCGAGGTGGTGACCGGGCACAAGGAGCACCGCGCGGTGCTCACCCCGAGGAGCGGGCAGCGGCCGGCGTGGAGCTGGCCGGGTGGGGCGCCGGAGGGGTTCGTCTGGCGCGGTGTGCACGCCTCCCAACTCGTCCCGCACTGGGCCGCGTACCCGCAGGTCGCGACGCGGCTGGTGGCCGCCGCGGCGGCCGAGCCGGCCACGGTCGCGGCGGGATCGACCGGGGCCGGGTCCGGCGATGCCGCGGCGGCCGGCCCGGCCGGTGTCGTCCCGGCCGGGCCGGCCGGCGGGCCACCGGCCTGAGCGAGCGGAGCATCTGGCCCATCAGGGTGGCCGGCCGTCAGCCGACTATCTGGTCGGAGGGTGGGACGAAGTCCCGGACCGGTTTGCCCTTCAGGGCGTCGCGGAGGGTGTTCGAGACCGCCGCGATCGGTATCTGTGACTGTCCGTCACCCACCGCGTTGAACGGGTTGTCCGGGTCGGAGATGAAGCTCGCCGCCGCCAGTTCCGGGGTGTAGCCGACGAACCAGGCCGACCGGGTGCTGTCCGTGGTGCCCGTCTTGCCGGCCACCGGTCGGCCCACCGTGCCCCGGACGCTGTCCGCCGTCGACCAGCCACCGCAACCGCCCTTGGCCGGAGAGTCGCCGGTGGGGCATCGGGCGGCGTCGGTCGCGGCGCGTGCGGCGTCGGCGCTGACCACCTGGCGGCACCGCGGCTTGGCGACCTCCCGCTCGAGGCCCCCGGCGGTCTTGAAGGTGGCCGGGCTGCCGTCCCGGGTGTAGATGGCGGTCACCGGCATCGCCTCGCAGTACCGCCCGTCGGCGGCGACGGCGGCGTACGCGTTGGCCATCTCCAGCGGGGTGGCGTCGGAGACGCCCAGGGTGAACGCGCCCCACTTGTGCGCCCTCGACGGTGCGGCGTGCTCCCGGTCCACGTCGGTACGCCAGCGCAGCCCCAACTGTTCGGCCATCCGGACGGCCTTCTCCGCCCCGACCTGCTCCTCCAGCCAGACGAAGTAGGTGTTCACCGACTTGCCGAAGCCGGACCACATGGTCTGGGTGCCGCTCATCGCGCCGCTGGCGTTGGTCGGCGCCCAGCCGTCGTATATCTGGGACTGGTACCGGTGCGGCGCGTTGAAGGTGGTGTTGAGGGTCATGCCGGAGTTCAGCGCGGCCAGCATGGGGAACATCTTGAAGGTGGATCCGGCCTGGTACCCCGGTAGGTCACCACCGCCCATCAGGGGTGCCACCGTGTTCGGGTAGTTGGCCTTCACCTTGGGCCCGGCCTCGGGGTTGGAGCTGAGCGGGTTCTCTTCCAGGTTCAGCGAGTACGTGCGGTTCACCGCCATCGCCTTGACCCGCCCGGTGCCCGGCTCGGAGACCACGATGCCGTTGGCGAACGGGCTGCCGGTGTTCCCCTTGGTGCCGACGTTCTCCTCCGCCGCCTTCTGGATCTTCGGATCCATGCTGAGCACGATGCGGTAGCCGCCCCGGCGCAGCTTGTCCATCCGTTGCAGCCGGTTCTCCCCGAACGCGGGCTGCGCGCTCCACCAGTTCTTCAGGTAGTCGCAGAGGAATCCCCAGCTGTTCCAGCTCTCGGGCACTGCGGCGCAGTC
Source organism: Micromonospora craterilacus (assembly GCF_003236315.1). GTDB lineage: Bacteria > Actinomycetota > Actinomycetes > Mycobacteriales > Micromonosporaceae > Micromonospora > Micromonospora craterilacus. The sequence continues at coordinate 4,709 of NZ_POTY01000198.1, read as the reverse complement.
GTTGGGCGGGTAGGTCAGGCGCAGCCGGATCGGCTCGGCCTTGGCCGCCGCGGCCGAGTCCGGCGACAGGTAACCGAGATGCGTCATGTTGTCCAGCACGTAGTTGCGGCGCGCGGTGGCGTCCTTCTGGTCGGAACTGGCCGGGTCGTACTGGGAGGGAGACTTCACCAGCCCGGCGAGGGTGGCCGCCTCGACGGGAGTGAGCTCCTTGGGCGTCTTGGAGAAGAAGATCTCGCTGGCCGCGTAGATGCCGTACGCCCGGTGCCCGAAGTACGCCGAGTTGAGGTAGCGCTCGAGGATCTCCTCCTTGCTCAACTCCTTCTCCAGGTCGACCGCCATGCGCATCTCCTTCACCTTGCGGATCGGGGTCTGTGCGGTGGCCTCCTGTACCTCTTTCGGGGTGGTGGCGCTGTCCCGCAGCGCCATCCGGACGTACTGCATGGTCAGCGTGGAGGCGCCCTGGGAGACGCCGCTGGAGCGGGCGTTGGCCACGAAGGCGCGGGCGACGCCCTTCGGGTCGACGCCGTGGTGCTGGTAGAAGCGGTTGTCCTCGGCGGCCACGATCGCCTGCAACATGATCGGCGAGATGTCCGACATCTTGGTGTACTGCCGGTACTCCTCGTAGAACATGGTCAGCACGGTCTTGCCGTCGGGCGCGTACAGATAGGACGTTTCGGCGGGCAGGGCGGTGGCCAGCAGGCGGGTCTTGCTCTCCACGGCGTGTGCGGTGGCCTTGGCCCCGACGCCGGTCATGGCGACCACGGGGTAGGCGACGGCGGCGACCACGATGCCGGCGATCAGTCCGGCACGGAGGAGAGGAACGAGACGACCAGCGGCAGCAAGGGGTCGGTTGCTCACACCGCCAAGTTATGACATTTCCGATTCATCCATGAGAAATACTCATGAAGTGATCGGTGGTGATGCGGCCCACCCTCCGAGCGGGTGTCACCCGCGCCGCCTTCCCGGCAGGATCGCGGTCATGCATGGTCAGCTGACCGGGACGTCCGGCGTGGTGCCGGCCGAGCCGGATCTCGCCCACCACGGTGACGCGGAGGTGGGCGAGGGTCTCGTCGACCTCGCCGTCAACGTGCGGCGCGCCCCGATGCCGAGTTGGCTGGCCGACCCGGTCACGGCGTCGCTGGCCGACCTCGCGGCGTACCCGGATCCCGGGCCGGCGCGGGCCGCCGTCGCCGCCCGGCACGGCCGGCCCCCGGCCGAGGTGCTGCTGACCGCCGGTGCCGCGGAGGGCTTCGTGCTGCTCGCCCAGGCGTTGCGTGGAGTACGCCGGCCGGTGGTGGTGCACCCGCAGTTCACCGAGCCGGAGGCCGCGCTGCGGGCGGCCGGGCACGCCGTCGAGCGGGTACTGCTCGACCCGGCGGACGGTTTCCGGCTCGCCCCGGAGCGGATCCCGGCCGACGCCGACCTGGTCATGATCGGCAACCCGACCAACCCCACCTCGGTGCTGCACCCCGCCGCCGACCTGGCCACGCTGGCCCGGCCGGGTCGCGTACTTGTGGTCGACGAGGCGTTCGCCGACACCACCGCCGCGCCCGGCGTACCCGGCGAGCCCGAGTCGCTGGCGGCCCGGCGGGACCTGCCCGGGCTGCTGGTCGTCCGCAGCCTCACCAAGACCTGGGGGCTGGCCGGCCTGCGGATCGGCTACCTGCTCGGTGAGGCCGCGCTGCTGGAGCGGCTGGCCGCCGTACAGCCGCTCTGGGCGGTCGCCACACCGGCCCTGGCCGCCGCGTCCGCCTGCGCCGGCCCCGAGGCGGTCCGGGCCGAGCGCGCCATCGCCGGGCAGCTCACGACCGACCGCGAACACCTGGTCGCCCGGCTGTCGGCCCTGCCGGGGGTACGCGTCGCCGGCCGCCCGGCCAGCGCCTTCGTGCTGGTCCACCGGCCCGGAGCCGACCGGGTACGGTCCGAGCTGCGCCGACGCGGCTGGGCGGTACGCCGGGGCGACACCTTCCCGGGGCTCGGTCCAGACTGGCTGCGGATCGCGGTACGGGACCGGGCGACCACCGACGCGTTCATCGAGGTGCTGGCGGAGATCCTGGAGGCATGATGCTGGAGACCACGATCGCGGGGATCGGCCCGCTCGACGAGTCGGCGATGACCGCGGCCCGGCAGTTGCAGGCCCGGCTGACCAAGCCGGCCGGCTCGCTGGGCGCCCTGGAGGAACTGTCCGTACGCCTCGCCGGCCTGGCCGGGGAGTGCCCGCCGCCGCTGCCCGCCCCGGCGGCCGTGGCGATCTTCGCCGGGGACCACGGCGTACACGCCCAGCGGGTGACCCCCTGGCCGCAGGAGGTCACCGCCCAGATGGTCGGCAACTTCCTGGCCGGCGGCGCGGTGGTCAACGCGTTCGCCCGGCAGGCCGGCGCCTCGGTGACCGTGATCGACGTCGGGGTGGCCAGCCCGCTGCCCGCCCCGGACCCGTCCGACCCGATCGGCGCGGGCGACCCGGCCGGTGCGGTCGGCGCGGCTGGCGCGGTCGGCGTGGGTGGCGCGGCCAGCGCGGGCGGTCCGGCCGGCACCGACGTGCCCCGGCTGGTCGACGCGGCCGTCCGCCGCGGCACCCGGGACATGACCGTGACCGCCGCGCTGACCCGTGACGAGGCGCGGGCGGCAGTGGAGGTCGGCATCCGGATCGCCGGAGAGCTGGTCGATGCCGGGGCGGGCATCCTGCTGACCGGCGACATGGGCATCGCCAACACCACCCCGGCCGCCGCACTGATCGCCGCGTTCACCGGGGTCGACGCCGCCGAGGCGACCGGCCGGGGCACCGGCGTTGACGACCCGACGTACCAGCACAAGATCGAGGTGGTGCGGGCCGCGCTGCGCCGGCACACCCCCGATCCGAGGGACCCGCTCGGGGTGCTGGCCGCCGTCGGCGGGTTGGAGCACGCCGCGCTCACCGGGCTCGTCCTCGGTGCCGCCGCGCGCCGCGTACCGGTGCTGCTGGACGGGGTGATCGCCGTCTCCGCCGCGCTCGCGGCAGCGGCCTTCGCCCCGGACGCGGTCGGCGCGATGGTCGCCGGTCACCGCTCGGCCGAGCCCGGTGCCACGGTCGCGCTGCGCCGGCTCGGCCTCACCCCGCTGATCGACCTCGGGCTGCGGCTGGGCGAGGGCACCGGCGCGCTGCTGGCCCTGCCCGTGGTCACCGGCGCGGTCCGGGTACTGCACGAGGTGGCCACCTTCGACTCCGCCGGGGTGGCCGAGAAGTGAGCGAGCGGAGCGAGCGAACCATCAGGCCCAGTGCGGTGGTGCCTCGCGGCGGCACGGAGCGAAGCGGAGTGCCGGCGTGAGTGTCAACCCGTACCCTCTCGGGCTTCGGTTGGCCGGCCGGCGGGTCGTCGTGGTGGGCGGGGGAGCGGTCGCCACCCGGCGGGTGCCCGCGCTGCTCGACGCGGGCGCGGACGTGCTGCTGGTGGCGCCGGAACTCACCCCGGCGCTGCGCGCCCACGCCGACGCCGGGCGGCTGCGCTGGGTACCGCGCCGGTTCGCCCCCGACGATCTGGACGGCGCCTGGCTGGTGCACGTCGCCGTCGACGATCCCGACGCCGCGGCCTCGGTCAGCGAGGCCGCCACCGAACGTCGCATTTTCTGCGTACGGGCCGACGACCGGGAGGCAGCGTCGGCCTGGACGCCGGCGGTGACCCGGCACGGCCCGGTCACCGTGGCGGTGCTCGGCGGTGGCGACCCCCGCCGCGCGATGACCGTCCGAGACGCCGTCCGCACCCTGTTGCAGGCAAGGACGGGCCCCTTGTTAACGGATTCGGTAGAGGAGGGGCCCCCTGTTAACACCCCGACCGGCGGCACCGGCCGGGTGGCGCTGGTCGGGGCCGGTCCAGGGGACCCGGAGCTGATCACCGTCAAGGGTTGGCGCCTGCTCACCGAGGCCGACGTGGTGGTCGCCGATCGGCTGGTGCCCGGTCTGCTGCTGGATGAGCTGCGCACCGGCGTGGAACTGGTGGACGCCTCGAAGATCCCGTACGGCCCGTCCCGGGCCCAGGAGGAGATCAACCGGATCCTGGTCGACCGCGCGCTGGCCGGCGCGTTCGTCGTACGCCTGAAGGGCGGCGACCCGTACGTCTTCGGCCGGGGTGGAGAGGAACTGCTGGCCTGCGCGGCGGCCGGGATACCGGTCACCGTGGTGCCCGGCGTGACCAGCTCGATAGCCGCCCCCGCGGCGGCCGGCATCCCGGTCACCCACCGGGCGGTGGCGCACGAGTTCACCGTGGTGTCCGGACACGTCGCGCCCGACTCTCCGGCCTCGCTGGTGCGCTGGGACGCGTTGGCCGGGCTACGCGGCACGCTGGTGATCCTGATGGGCCTGAAGAACCTGCCGGCGATCACGGCCACGCTGCTCGACCACGGCCGGCCGGCCGACACCCCGGCAGCCGTGATCCAGGAGGCCACCACCGGCGCCCAGCGGATCGTCCGCTCGACGTTGGCCAAGGTGGCCACCGACGTGGCCGCCGCCGGGCTGCGCCCACCAGCGGTCGTGGTGGTGGGCGACGTCGTCGCCGCACTCGGCCCGCCCGACCTGCCCGACTCGCTCGGCGTGTCCGACCCGCTCGGCGTGTCCGACTCGCTCGGCCCGTCCAGCGTGCCCGGTCCGTCCAGCGTGCTCGGCTCGCTCGGCTCGCTCGGCTCGCTCGGCTCGCTCGGCTCGCTCGGCCCGCTCGGCCCGCTCGGCTCGCCGGGCC
>NZ_POTY01000197.1 GCF_003236315.1 Micromonospora craterilacus | reverse complement strand
ACCCCACCCACACCCGGGCTCAAGCCCTGGGCAGAGGCCACGCCGCACAGCCCGGAGGAGCGTGCCCTCGCCACCGCCGCGCCCTCGATGGTCTTCCTGGAGGCCGTCCTCACCGGTTACCTGCGGGGCAAGCAGGACAACGCCCTGCTGCACCCCGAGCCGTTCACCTTCAGCCGCCGCTGCACCGGCTTCGTGGTCAATCACGACGGGCACGTGCTCACCAACGGCCAGTGTGTCCGGCCCACCCCGGACATCATGGTCGAGCACGCCCTCGACGCGCTGGCCAGGAGCCTGGTCGCGGACGGCAAGCTGAAGGCCGCGGAGGTCAGCGGCTACGTGCGGGCCCGGGTGGCGACCAGCGTCTTCACCGGCCCCGATCCCGGCACGGAGCCCGCAGCCACGGTGCACGGTCAGTTGAACGTGGCCACGGGCGACCTGACCGAAAGCCCCGCGATTCCCGCTACCGTCGTCCGGGCTCTCACCCTCGCCGAGGGCAATCTGGCGCTGGTCAAGCTCGACCAGGGAAATCTTCCCGCTGCCGAGCTGAACACCTCCGCCACGATCGCCGGGGGCACCCCGCTGCACGCACTCGGGTACGGCACCACCGACGCCGACTACCGCTCCGCGACCTACACCGTCCTGTCCAAGCCGGTCGAGGTGACCGAGGTGGACATCGAATCGTCGGTCTACCGGATCGGCGAGGATGTCGGGGCGTACTCGCGTGGGGGGATCGTGGTCGACCCGCAGGGCCGGGTGGTCGGGATCCTCGACAACGACCTGCTCCAGCCCGACCGCCCGAACCGCCTCGTGGTGCCGGTGTCACGGATGAGCGGACTGCTCAGCGCGGCCGGCGTCGAGAACGGCCTCGGCGAGCCGGACAAGCTTTACCGCAGCGCTCTCGACGCGTACTTCGCCGGCGACGAGGCGAAGGCCGCCCCACGGTTCGCGGAGGTCGCGGAGCAGTCGCCCACGAACGCCTTGGCGCAGGTGTACCGCGAGGCGGCCGTCGCCGCTGGGGGCGACGACGAACCGTCCCGGCCCGGCTGGGCGGTGCCGCTGCTCATCGGCGCCGGTGTTGCGCTCGTGGGCGGGCTCGGCGCGCTGGTCCTGCTGCGCCGGCGCACGAACTTCCGGTAGCCCGGCTGTCCCGCGCTAGTCGGGCGGGCGGCCGAGAACCGGTGCCAGGGCCTCGTCGAGCAGCGGGGCCAGTTTGCGGGCGTACTCGGTCGTGACGTGGTTCTCGTCGCGTCGGACGATGACCCCACCCACGAAGATCGGGCACCGCCCGGAGTCGCAGAACCAGTCCGCGGTGGCGATCAGACCCGAGCCCCAGACCCGTCGGTCAGCCTCGGCGTACGACCGATACTCGTCGGAGAGCGTCGAGACGCAGTCCCGAGGGGCGGAGAGCCGGGTGATGCAGCTCTTCGGGTCCCGACCCAGCGGCGGCGGTTGCAGGGCGACGACCTTCTTCGCCGCCGCGAGCCACTCGTCCTTGGCCCGACGGGCGGCCTGCTCCCACTCGGGCTGCGACGGGCTCCCGCCGGTGCTGGTGAACCGTTGGCGGTAGGCGTTGCTCACGATCACCAGGTCGGGCCTGCGGTCCTCGATGAAGGCCCGTACCGTCTGCCGATGCCCCGGGCAGGCTCGGGTGATGGTCTCGATGGGGGAGAGCGTGTCCGCGGCGAGGAACGGGCAGCCCGCGTACGTCAGGTCCCGGACCACCCATCCGTCCGGCTCCAGGACGCCCCGCACCAGCGGCAGCCAGGCGGTTCCGATGGAGTCGCCGACAACGACGGCCAGCCTACGGGGGCGCGGCGTCGTGACGACACAGTCGTTGCCGTCCGGGACCGCTGGCCGGCATCCCTGCCCTTCCCCACGCGTGAAGCCCAGGCTGCCCAACTCGCCCGGGGGAGGGGTCAGCATCGGCCAGTCGGCGGCCGCCAGCGCCGTACGGATCTGGGCCGCCAGTTCGGCCTGCGAGGTGACCGGCGCCGCTTCCGCCGGTGCCTGCGGCGACGGCGTGCGGATCGCCACCAGGGCGACCGCCGCCACCGTGGCGGCCAGCGCCGTCAGCCCGGCGCCCCGCCGGACCAGCGTTGCCCCGGCCCGCCGGGGCGGCATCCCCGGTGGCCGGCGCTCCAACCACGACGACCGGCGGACCGGGTTCTCCACCAGGTGATAGGAGAGCACCGAGAGCAGGGCCGTACCGCCGAGCGTGAGCAACGTCGTGGCGTACCCGCCGCCGGGCAGCGCGGCACCGATCAGGATGAGCAGGGGGAAGTGCCACAGGTAGAGGGAGTAGGAGATGTCACCGACGTACCGTGCAGCCCTGTTGGTCAGGGGGAACAACAGTCGCTGCCCGCCCACGCCCCCGGCGATGACCAGGGCCGTCGACACCACCGACAGAAACGCGCCCGGAACCGGGAACGGGGTTCGTGCGGTGATGGTGAAGACCGAGACAACCAGGCCGATCAGCCCGAGCCACTGGTACGCCGGCCGGACCGGTGCGGGTATGCGGGCCAGCAGCGGCGTCGCCACGGCCAGCAGCGCGCCGACGCCCAGTTCCCAGGCGCGGGAGAAGGTCGAGAAGTACGCCACCGTCGGCCGGTGGTCGACCTCCCACAGTGCGAACGCGATCGAGCCGAGGACGACGGCTCCCAGGACCACGCCGACCGCCCACCGCGATCGGCTCCCGTGCCGACCCCGTCGGGCGGCCAGGCCCAGCACCGCCACGAGCAGCACCGGCCAGACCAGGTAGAACTGTTCCTCCACCGCCAGCGACCAGTAGTGCCGTAGTGGCGAGACGGGCCCGTCGGTCTGCCAGTAGTCGGTGCCGACGGACGCGAAGCGCCAGTTGGCCCCGAAGAGCCCGGCCCAGAGCGCGTCCCAGGCCGTCGACCGCACCCGTTCGCCGAGGAACAGCAGCGACGCCGCGAGGTACGTGCTCACCAGGACCAGCATCGCCAGGGGCAGGATCCGCCGGGCCCGCCGACGGTAGAAATCCGCGAAGGAGATCCGCCCGGTCCGGTCGTGTTCGGTGAGCAGCAGGCCCGTGATCAGGAAGCCGGAGATGACGAAGAAGACGTCCACGCCGACGAACCCGCCGGCCGGCCACTGGAGGACGTGTTCGAGGATCACCACCACGACCGCGAAGGCGCGTAGCCCCTGGATGTCCGGGCGGAAGCCCGCGCCAGGGGCCAGCGGTCGCCGAGGGACGGCCCGATGAACCGGCGCCGCGAGGGGGCCTGACGACATCGGGTCCTTCCCTACACCAGCGGATGTGCGGCCGGCCCGGACCAAGGTCCGGGACGTCGGCGATCCGGCCGCTCAGTCTCGCGCATCGGCCGTGGCCCGGCCGGTGCCGCCGGCCAGACGGCGAAGTCTGGCCAGCGGTCCCGGTCGATCGACGGCTTCCGCCGGCCCATCGCCCGGAACGGGATCCGTCGATCCTAACGTGGACGTGGTCAGCACCATCAAGACGAAGATCCAGGTCAATCCGTCGACGGAGAGCGGGTTCCAGACCACCTCGGTGAACGAGTAGACGATGAAGAGCGCCACCGGCGCCTTGGCGGAGAGGACCCGGCCGTCGACGACCGGCGCGCGCAGCAGGGTGGCCAGCAGGAAGGTCCACAGGGCCAACGCGACGAAGCCACCGGAGAAGATGGCCAGGACGTAGCCCGAATGGAAGAAGTGGTGCGGCGCCTCGCCGATGTCCCGGAGGTAGTACCACTTGGAGACGCCCACGCCGGTGCCCTCCGCGCCGGCGATGTACTCCCGGACGTGGATCCAGATGTTGCCGCGGTTGCTCAGGGTGGTCTTGGACGCGCTCCAGGTCAGATAGCTGGCTGCTGCTGCGGCCCCGACCACCGGAGCCACGCAGAGGGCGAAGTGGATTCGCGGGTACGGCCGCCGCCGCTCGAGCAGCAGGGCACCGAGCACCCACCCGCCGACGGCGGCGAGCGCCAGGTAGCTGGTCCGGGATCCGGTTGCCACGATGATCAGCAGGCAGAACGCCACCGTCGCCCACCGTTCCGCGCGCCGCAGCGCGCAGGCGGCGGCGACCAGGGTGAACGAGGCGATCAGGGCGATGTAGTTCTCGGAGTTGTAGAAGCTCTTGAACAGCGCCCCCGCCAACGAGCACTTCTCCAGCTGCCCGGCGGTGCAGGCCCGCCACGCCTGCCCGTAGAAGGCGGTCGGGACCGTCAGCACCGACAGAACGGCCAGCCCGGTGTAGGCCATCGCGCCGAGGCTCACCGTGGCGCCGGCCCCCATCAGCCACGCCGCTAGCACCAGCAGCCCCGCGGCGGCGTACGCCGGCATCCTCGACCCGTACACGCCGTCACCGGTGAGGACGTCCACGCTGAGGCACCAGACGAGCACTGCCGCGGCCAGCCCCAGGCAGACCCGTCGCCAGATCTCGGACGGTCCCCACAGCCGCTCGCGCCCGGTGACGAACAGCCAGGCGACCAGTGCGAGCACCAGCAGGCCGATGAGGGCCGACGAGTGGTCACCGGCGATCACGGGCGCGGCGTTCGCGAGCACCGCGAACCCGATGAACGCGATGGCGATCCCACTGTTGCCGAAGGTGGCGGCGACGGCCCGCCGGGCGTGGATCAACCACCCGGCCGCCGCGAGGCCACCCGCGCTCAGCAGGACACCGAAGAGTGTGGTCACCTCAGACCCTTTCCATGGGACGTGCCGAAGGGGGAGTACCGACCCGGTCGCGCCGCACGGCGGCGGCGAGGCATCCCCAGAGCAGTACGGCGAGCAGCGCGTCGCACGCCAGGCTGGAGACGATAGCGCCCTGCCATCCGTAGGCCGGGATGAGCCACAGGTTCAGCAGCGCGTTGAGCACGCCGACGCCGATCTGGCAGACGGTCCGCCGCCCCTGCATCCGCGCCCCGGACAGCGCATCCGCGGCGAGGTAGTGCAGCGACTTCAGCACCAGCAGCGCGCTCAGCCCCTGTAGCGCCGGAACGGCGGCCTCGAAGTCAGCCCCGAACACCAGTGGCATCATCCAGGCGAACGCGACCAGCAGCAGGCTCGCCGGCACGCTGAACGCCAGGAAGCGCGGCACCAACTTGAGGGCCATCCGCTGCGCCGCCCGTGGGCCGTCCCGCCCCGCTTCGAAGAACCGGGGATAGGCCACCGCGCTCATGGACCGGCCCGGCGTGTACGCGAGGTCGACCACGCGGTAGGCGGCGGCGTAGATGGCGGCGCTCTCCGGGGTGCCCAGGCGGGACAGCATGACCTTGTCGCTGTCGTTGTAGACCGACTGGGCCGAGAGCCCGACGGCGAACAGCATTCCGGTCCGTACCTGCTGGAGCGAACCCCGGATGCTCAGGGCGCGACCGGCGGCACCGCGTAGGCCACCCAGGACCACGGGCAGGCACACGACGACGGAGATCACGGCGGAGATCGTCGCCCAGCCGTGCAGCGTGACCGGCCCCTCCGACATGGCCAGCACGACGGCTCCGACCAGCCGACAGATGTGCAGCAGGGCGGGAATGACCGCGGCGAGCATGATCCGGCCACGGACATGGAACGAGGCTCCCACGGCCTCGATGAGCCGCCAGGCGACCAGGTCCGCGAAGGCGAGACAGAGCAGGTCGACCAGGCCGATGTGGGCGCCCCAGATGGCGAGACCGGCAGCGGCCACCAGCACCGTGGCGGCGGAGCCGAAGACGGTGGACAGGAACAGACCGCGGAGCAGGTGGCGGGGCCAGTCGGACGGCGAGTCCGCGTAGTTCTGGATGATCAGGCTCGGCGCGCCGGCGGACGCGAAGGGCGACACCACCGCGATGAGCGCCGTGACACCGACGAACAGGCCGTAGGTGTCGATCGGCATTTCCCGCGCCAGCAGCACGAAGAGGGCGCCCTGCGCGAGGGTGCGCAGCAGGTTCCCGGTGAGGAACTTGCCGGACCTGTGCAGAAAACCGTCGCCGCGGCCGACAACGGACGACCATCGCCAGCGCGACCGCCTCGGCTGTCGGTCGCGTTCGTCGGCCGCCGGCCGGTCCGCTTCCCCAGGAACGAGCGTCACCTCAGGGCCTCCACCCACCGGCGGCTCACCTCGGTCGGGTCCAGTGTGGTGCATCGGGCGTGCCAGGCCTTGTCGAAGTCCGCGACGGTGGGGCGTCCGTCGCCGGTCAGGCGCACGATCGCGTCGGCGAGCGCCGACGGTGAGGTGTCCGCCGCCAGGGTGCCCGGCACGAACGTCGGGATCATCTCGTCCAGTGCTGGCACCGGTAGGGCGGCGACGGGCAGTCCGGCCTCGGCGGCCTCCACGAGGCTGAACCCGAACGTCTCGGCGCGGGACGGGTGCACCAGTACGTCCGCCTCCGCGAGAAGCCGTGCCACCCCCGGCACCCGGCCCAGGAACGTCGCGCGATCCGCCAGGCCGAGCCTGCTCGCCTTGTCGTGAAGGAGATCGCGCTCCTCCCCATCGCCGGCGAGGGTCAGGTGATAGTTGGCGGGCAGGAGCGCCAGCGCTTCGAGCGCGCAGGAGTGGTTCTTGTACGGGCGGAACGCGGCGGTCGTGAGCAGCTTGATCCGCTCGCGGTCGGCGACCTCACGTGGTGGCACGAACGGGCTGAGCGGCATCGGGTTGGGAATCGTCACCACCTGCTGCCCGGGGACGAGCTGCCGCACGGTCCGCGCGACCCCGTCGGAGACGGCGACCACGAGGCGGGGCCGTAGCCCCCTGACCCGGGCCACCCGGGCCAGCGTCCGGACCCGACCGTCGATGCGTAGCCGCTCCGGCAGCAGCGAGTGCTCCCAGGCGACGTAGCTGCGGCCGGAGCCGGCCAGGGCGGCACCGACCGGGACGCTGCCCCACAGCCCACTCGCCACGACCTGCACGTCCGCTGGCAGTTTCAGCAGCCGGCGTCGCAACGGTGGCACCGCCTCCATCAGGCGGGTGATCCGGGTGCCCAGCCCGAGGGTGTCGATCGCCAGGTCGTCCAGGGTGGGCGGCACCGACCGGGACACCACGGTCGCCGACACCTCGACGCCCTGGGCCTGTAGGTCCCGCATGAGCAGCGCCGCCGCGAGTTCCATGCCGTACAGCGGTTCCAGTTGGGGGAGCACGAAGTGCAGGCGCATCAGCGGGACCCGCCCGTCCGGAGCGCCGCGGGGTCGTCGACGACCCGGGACCTGCGCATCGCGACGCGCTCGAGCGCGGACCGCGGTACGAGCCCGAGAGCCGCCAGGACCGCGTTGCGGGCCGACGGCGGGGAGTTGCGGCGGATGGCGCGCACCATCTCCCGTACGCCCTCCCGGTCCCGGGCCTGCACCGCGTACCGCAGGGTCTGGGCCGCGATGAAGTCGGAGAAGGTCTCCGGCGCCCACACGCCCTCCCAGCGCCGCGCCCAGTCCCAGGAGGTCCGCCAGTCGGCGCTGGCCGAGATCGACCCCGGACTACCCACCGTGTAGATGGCGGTCGCCTCCTCGATCTGCACAATCTTCGCCCGCGGGATCCGGGCCGCCCGGACGAGCCAGTCCCAGTCCTGGTGTCGTGGCAGCGACTCGTCCCATCGGCACTGCCGGGCGAGGTCCGCAGTGGTCAGCAGCGTCGAGGTGGGCAGCGACTGGCGACCGACACCGAGGTGCCGCCGGCGGAAGAGGTAGTCCTCCGGCAGTGCGCCGTCGGCGATCAGCGTGGTCGGCACGGCGGACGGAAGCGGGTTGCCACCCGCCTTGCGTTGCAGCGTCCGTGAGGACACCACCGGCAGCCAGCCCTCGTCGGCCAGCCGTTCCAGGGCGGGCAGTTGGGCGGCGAGCTTGCCGGGCAGCCAGGCGTCGTCATCGTCGAGGAATGCCACGTGGCTGTCGGGGGCGGCATGCTGGACACCGAGATTCCGCGCGAACGAACCCCGCCGCCCGCCGCCGGTGCAGACGATCTCGTCGATCTGGCCGCGCAGCTCCGCCACGCTGGTCGGCACCTCGGCCAGATCGCACACGACCACCACATGCACGGACACGCCCTGCTGGGCGCGGGCGGACACGACCGCCTCCGCGAGGCTGGGTCGGCCCGTCGTCGGGATGACTACCGAAACGTCCGGCATCGGATTCTCCAAGCAGTTCGGCTGAGCGCCCCCGGGCCGAGTCGGCGGAGTGTAGGGCGGGAGCGTCGGCGGGGGGCGTCGCCGGGGCCGGGCTGGGACGGACCGCGTCGCCCGTCCGGCCCGGTCGACGGTACGGACTCTGACAGGTCCCTCAGCGGCCACCGCCGCGGAACACCTCGGCCACGGTCCGCAAGAGCACCTTGGCGTCCAGCCACAGTGACCAGTTCTCGATGTAGTAGTTGTCGAACCGGGCCCGATCGGAGATCGGGGTGTCCCCGCGCAGGCCGCTGACCTGGGCGAGCCCGGTGAGACCCACCGGAACCCGGTGACGCATCGCGTAGCTCGGGTACTCGGCGGAGAACTTCTCGACGAAGTAGGGGCGCTCGGGCCGGGGCCCGACCACACTCATGTCTCCCTTGAGGATGTTCCACAGCTGCGGCAGCTCGTCCAGCGACGTACGGCGCAGGAAGCGCCCGATCGGCGAGACCCGCCGGTCGTTCGCGATCGACCAGTTCGTCTGGGACTCGTGCTCGTTGGCCGGCCGCATGGTGCGGAACTTGATGATGTCGAACGGCTTGCCGTGCCGGCCGATGCGCTCCTGGCGGAAGAAGACGCCGCGACCACCGTCGAGGAACGCGAGGGTCGCGCAGAGCAGCAGGATCGGACTCAGCACGAGCACCGCCGAGCCCGCGAAGATCACGTCCGAGGCGCGCTTGAGCGCCCAGTGCGGCCCCGACAGGGTCGTGTCACCCACCTTCACGATCGGGATAGCGCCGATGTGGTCGCCGTGCGACCTGGACCCCCAGAGCCGGGGCACCGCCCACAGGTCGCACGTGGCGACCACCGGCTGACGCAGGATCTCCATCAGCACCAGCTCCGGGCACTCCGGGTCGGCGATGATCAGCACGTCACACTCGGCCAGCCGTACCAGCTGTTCGAGCTGGTCGAGCGTGCCGATCATGGGCACCGGGGACGAGGTTGCCGGTGAGGGGCTGTCGACGTGCCCGACGAACCGCAGCCCGTACCGGGGGTAGCGGCGGAGCAGCCGGGCGAGCTCCACGGCGGTCGGGCCGCTGCCGATGATGATGGCGTTGTGCTCGACCCACCGGCAACGGCGGGCGAGGGTGGCGATCTCCCGGGTCATCAGGCGCCCGGCGATCACCAGAACCGCGGCCAGGGCCACCCCGCGGATGAATCCGACGAGGTACACCGCTGAGTCGTGACGCAGCGCGGCGATGATGGCGACCACCGCCGCGGCGGCCAGCAGCCGGCCGCAGAGGCTCGGCAACTCGTCGAGGATGCTCACGTGCCGGCGGGCCTGGTAGAGCCCGCCGGCGGTGAAGATGGCGACGGTCAGGACGGTCATGGCGAGCGTGCCGCGCCAGTGCTGCTGGGTGACGGCGAGCGGGGACAGCAGTGCGGCGACGTCGACCGGTGCCGTCAACATCCAGGCGCGCAGGTGCCGGGTACGGGTCGAGGCGTGCGAGCCCGCGTACGGCAGCACCGCCGTCACGTCGAGACCCGGCCGTGCGGTGCCGGTGTCCGTTGCCGGGTCGGGCCGCGACCCGACGGAAGCGGTCAACGCCGGAGCGGGATCGTCCTCGTCGGACTCGACCGCCTGAGCCGATCCCTCCGATGTGGACGTCCCGGCCTCGGCGGGCACGTTGGTGGCCGGGTAACCCACGACAGGTTGCCTCGACATGTACAGTTCCTCCCCCGTGGAGCGACACCGCTGGCGTCTGAGGAAAGCCATCGGAGCGAACGCAGGATACGACCGCCCCGGTAAGAGCGCCAGAGCCGCAGGGGCAATTGCTGTTTAACTTCCGGTGCTGAGGATCTCCTCGACCGCGTCCCGGCGAACGGCGTCGTAGAAGGTCGCCGCCTTGTTCTTGTCCTCGAAGACAACGCTCTCGCTGCCGACCCGCCCGGTTCCCTTGGTCGGATTGGTCATGAAAGTCAGATCGTTACCGCGAAGGCCGCGCAGTTCCATCGCCATGTCCACAAGCGACATCTCCTTGTCCACCGAAACGGCGCTCGACGTGGCGCGGACAAAGGAATTGAGCTTGGCGGGATTCGCCAGGACGCCACCGGACGCGGCCTGATCCAGAATCGCCTTGATCACCTGCTGCTGATGCCGGATCCGGGTGAAATCGCCGTCGGCGAACTGCTTGCGCTGCCGGGAGAAGTCCAGTGCGGTGGCCCCGTCCATCCGCTGTTTGCCCTGTTCGAAGGTGCGGAACGGGGGGTGGATCGAGGTGAATCTCTTCTCCGAGTTGATGTCGATGCCGCCGAGGGCGTCGATGATTTCCTTGAACCCGCCGAAGTCCACCATCAATACGTGGTCGATCCGGACCTTGGTGTACTGCTCCACGGTCTGCACCATCAGCGGAAGACCACCCCAGGCGTACGCGGCGTTGATCTTCGCGTCGCGGCCGCCGCGACCTTCCTTCGAGCGGGGCACGGCGACCCAGGTGTCCCGGGGAATCGAGACGAGTTGCGCGCCGGAGCGGTCCTTCGGCACGTGCGCCAGGATGATGGTGTCCGCCCGCGAGCCGCCGGTGCTCTCCGGATCGCGCGAGTCGCTGCCGAGGATCAGGATGTTCAACGCGCCCTTGACGACCACCTCGGGTCGGCTCTCTTCCGGTACGCCGTCGAAGGCGTCGACCCGGTCGATGTCCGACTCGACCGACTTGAGGTAGAAGCCGCCGGCCACCACGCCGCCGACCCCGACCAACGCCAGCACCAGCAAACTGATCAGGGTGATCCGGAGCCACCGACGACGCGGCTTGCCCGCCGGGGCACCCGCCGTCGTCTCCGGCCCGTCGGTGCCCCCCGCCGGCAGGGTGTCCTCCGGGGTGATGGTCCCCGCCTGGTCTCCACTCGACATGGCGGTGATGCTACTTACTTCACGTTCCCGTTGTTGACCCCGTAACCGGGCGATTCGGGTCCGGTGTTGTTACCCCGATGTTTCCCCCGGTCTGGTAGAACGCTGCCGTGGACGCCGTCAAGCTGCGCCGGGCCATCGCCCGTACCCGCCTCGCACCCGTCGCCGCTTTCCCGAAACGCCTGGTCGCGGTGGCCCGCCACGACGCCAAGGTGCTACGCACCTCGGCCCGCTGGCTGGTCGCGTCGCGGGAGCATCACAACTACACGTACGAGCTGACCAAGCTCAGCCGCAGTCACCTCGCCTGGTTCGTCAGCGTGGTCTGCGACCTGCCGGTGAAGCAGGTCCGCGGGTACCTCGCGGAGATCGAGTCCGACGACGTGCTGCGGCAGCACATCGCCTCGGCCACCGCCGGCGCCGCGCGGCGCGGCCTGGCCGACAAGCAGGTCCGGTACGCCCGGCGGATCGGCTGGTACGCGATCGTCCGCGCCCGCCGGCCCCAACACGTCGTGGAGACCGGCGTGGACAAGGGGCTCGGCAGTTGCGTGCTGGCCGCCGCGCTGCTGCGCAACACCGCCGAGGGACATCCGGGCCGGGTCAGTTCCATCGACATCAACCCCGAGGCCGGCTACCTCGCCCGGGTCGCCCCCTGGTCCGAGGTGATCGACCTGGTCATCGGCGACTCGGTCGAGTCGATCACCGCGTTGCAGCGGCCGGTCGACCTGTTCCTGCACGACAGCGACCACAGCCGCAAGTACGAGCGGCGTGAGTTCGACGCCGTGGAGCCGAAGCTGGCCCCCGGGGCGATGCTGCTCACCGACAACGTCACCCACACCAACGTGCTGGCCGAGCACGCCGAGCGCACCGGCCGGCGGTTCCTCGCCTACCGGGAGACCCCCGCCGACCACTGGTATCCGGGGGACGGCATCGGCGTGGCATGGTAGCCGGGTGCGGCTGAGCGAGATCAACACGTACCCGATCAAGGGTTGTCGCGGGCTCCACCACGACGAGGCCGAGGTGCAGCCGTGGGGGCTCGACGGCGATCGGCGCTGGATGATGGTCGACGCCGACGGGGTCGGCGTCACCCAGCGCGAGACCACCACCCTGGTCCGGGTCCGCGCCCACCCGGCCCCCGGCGGGTTGCTGCTGCGCGCCGACGGGCACCCCGACCTGGTGGTGCCCGAGCCGGCCGGCGTCGCCCCGGTCCAGGTGCGTACCTTCCGCCGGCGCCTGCTCCGGGTCGACGCGCTGCCCGCCGGTCCGGCCGCCGATGACTGGCTCGGCAAAGTGGTCGACCGCCCGGTCCGGCTGGTCTGGCTGGCCGAGCCGACCCGGCACGTCGAGCGCGGCCGCAAGGAGTACGACCCCGGCGACCGGGTCAGCTTCGCCGACGCGTACCCGGTGCTGCTGACCAGCACCGCGTCGCTGGCCGCGCTCGGCGACTGGCTGGTCGCGGCCGGCGCGGAACCGGTACCGATGGCCCGGTTCCGACCCAACCTGGTGGTCGACGGCGCCCCCGCCTGGGCGGAGGACGGCTGGGCCGGCCGGCCGCTGCGCATCGGCGGCGTCCGCTTCCAGGCCGCCAACCCGTCGGCCCGCTGCCTGGTCACCACTACCGACCAGGAGACCGGGGTACGCGGCCGGGAACCGTTGCGCACCCTGGCCCGGCACCGGAACATCGACCGTCAGCTCCTGTTCGGGCTGAACGTCATCCCGCTGGAGCCCGGCCGGGTGCGGCTCGGCGACCCGGTGGAACTGACCCCGTCTTAGCTTTCGCTTAGCTCGCTTGTCCGACGCGATCGCCGTCCGGCAGCATCTGTCCGCGTGACCGACGGTACCGACGGCCCCGCCGGCCGAGCAGTAGTCAGGCGTTCCCCGCTGGGCCGCTGGCTGGCCGGCGGGGCCGTGGCCACCCTCGCCGCCGTCGTCGGGCTCACCCTCGCGCTGCGCGCGGGTGCCGCGCCCGCCTGCGCCGCCGCGGCCCGGCCCGGCTCCGCACTGCCGGCCGCCGGCGCGCTGCTCGCGCCGCCCGCCGCAGGCACCCTCCACAAGGGCAAGGCCACCTTCTACGACTCGAAGGGTGCGGGTGGGAACTGCTCCTATCCCGCCGCACCCGCCGACCGGCTCTATGTCGCGCTCGGCCCCAGCGAGTATGCCGACGGCGCCGCCTGCGGCGGATACCTCGACGTGACCGGGCCGAAGGGCAACGTGCGGGTCATGGTCATGGACCAGTGCCCGGAATGCCCCCCGGGCCACCTCGACCTGTCCAAGGAGGCGTTCGCCCGGATCGCCGATCCGGTGCAGGGCGTCGTCGGCGTCAGCTACCGCCTGGTGGGCGACCCGCCGCTCGCCGGCCCGCTCGCCTTCCGGATCAAGGAGGGCGCCTCGCAGTGGTGGTTCGCCGTCCTGGTCGCCAACCACGGCAACCCGCTGCGCTCGGTAGAGGTACGCCAGGGCAGCTCGGGTGCCTGGCGAGCGGCCAACCGGGAAAGCTACAACTATTGGCTCATCGCCTCCGGTGCCGGTCCCGGCCCGTACCAGATCCGGGTCACCGACACCCGGGGCCACCGGGTCACCGCCACCGGCGTCCGGATGACCCCCGGCCAGGTCCAGCGCAGCACGGTCCGGATGTACGGCGCCGCCTCAGCTAAGTCGACGACCCCGTCCCGGTCACCCTCGGCCAGCCCGAAACCGAGCGCCAGCCCGACGTCCCGCCC
>NZ_POTY01000196.1 GCF_003236315.1 Micromonospora craterilacus | reverse complement strand
CCCCCGACGCCACCGCCAGCTGACCACCAGCCCTGAGCGGCGGCGGGACAGTGGTCAGGGGGTCTGGCAGGTGCAGGTACCGCCGGGTCAGGTCGTCCGAGGTCCGGACCGGCTACCGGCTCGCCGTCCCGTTCCGTGCTACGACCAGCCGCCGACGACGGCGCCGACCACGAGCAGCTTGCCCAGCCAATCGCCGGCGTGGATCGCCGCGACCCGCCACGGGGTGTTCGCGTGGACGATGGCGCCCACCCACAGCACGACCGGGAACCCGATCCACAGCACCAGCC
Source organism: Micromonospora craterilacus (assembly GCF_003236315.1). GTDB lineage: Bacteria > Actinomycetota > Actinomycetes > Mycobacteriales > Micromonosporaceae > Micromonospora > Micromonospora craterilacus. The sequence goes on along the minus strand of NZ_POTY01000196.1, from coordinate 13,390 downwards.
CCAGGGCCAGGCCGCTCGGTACGGTGTCGGCGCCGACTGCCCCGGCCAGGCCGGCGACCACCCCGGCGAGCGCCAGGCAGCGCAGGATCTCGACCGGAAGGCTCCACGGTGACGCCGCGGCGGTTCCGCCCGCCAGGACGAGCCGGTTTCCGAAGACGGTGTAGTAGACCGCGCCCAGGACGAACGCCACGACCGTGGCGATCGGAACGATGACCAGGTTGACGTCAGGCATCGGCGGAACCGTTCGTCAGCTGCGACGCGAACCCGGTGAGGCGGTCGCGCCACCACTGCTTGCGGCGGGCGGCCGTGTCGGCGTCGGCCAGGCGTACGTGCTGGACGGTCACGGTGCTCTTGGCCTCGCCCTTGGCCTGGAACGTGACGTTGACCCGGGTCCCGTCCTCGGGCCAGTCGAAGCGCGCGGACCGAGGTCTGGTGGCCGTACGCTCCAGCATCCGGCCGTCGGACAGCCAACCGCCGGTGGCGAAGGCGTCGAAGAGCCGATCGACGGAGACCGGCACGGTCCTGGAGACGCTCACCGCGAAGCCGTCCGGCTGCTGGCCGACCGCGCGCCCACCGCGGGCCCGCTCGTAGCTGACGGTGACCGCCTGTGCCGTCCAGGCGAGCGGGACGACGCCCTGCTGTTCGGCGACCCACCGGGCGACGTCCCGGTGCGATCGGTCGGCCATCCCCGCCTCGTCCAGGAGGTCGAACCACTCCTCCCAGCCGCGCCCGGTCCGCTGGCGGATCTTTGCGTCCGAGGTTGCCAGGGCCGGGCCGGCAGCGCCGTCGGGCCCGGGGTCGTGTGAAGCCAGCAGCGCGCTGCGCGCCGCGGTGTAGCTCTCGCCCGTCTTGGTCATTCGAAGGCGGACTAGCCGCTTGAACGATCGGTGCACGGTCATCAGGTGCTCCCACTCCACGGCGGTGGCCCCGCGACTCACGCTCGCGTCACCCCGCCGGACTGGGTGTCACTGACCGGCGCCCCGAGGGTGGCGACCCCCTTTGCCTCCGCCACGCCGGTGGCGTGAGCACCGGAACCGGAGGTTGGGCGCAGGACGGCGCCCTGCGAGGACGGTACCGCGCCGAGAGCGTGATCGGGAGACGCGACGCCGCCGGGCAGGGCCGTCCCCTGGGCCGCTCAACGAATGTCTGCTTTAGCCCGTTTTGCTCTATAACGGCACATACAGTGGGTTCGGGGTTGGTGAGGAAGCTGAGCAGGGAGGGGTTCATGCCGTTCGCGCGCTGGTGGCGTCGAAGCGTGGCCACGGCGCTGTCGGCACTCCTGACGGTGTCCGTGTTGGTGGCCACGACCGCACCGGCGACGGCGGCCGGCACCGTCCTGTTCGACCAGCCTTTCAACAACAACACGCCGAACGGTGTCGGCGCGGTGGCAGTTCCCGGTGTCCCTTCCGGGTCGACCAGCAACGCCGCCTGCCTCAGCGCGGCCGGCAACTCCACCACCGGGCCGCTGCTCAGTTGCCCGACCAGCACCGACCCGCAGGGCTCCGGCAAGCTGCGCCTGACGCCGGCGAGCCTGACCCGGCAGGGCGGGGTGTTCGGGGCGGTGAGCGTACCCACCTCGCAGGGGCTGTACGTCACCTTCAACACCTACCAGTACGGCGGGAGCAGCCCCGGGGCGGACGGCATCGCCTTCGTCCTCGCCGCGGTCGACCCGGCCGATCCGCGCTCGCCGTCGATCATCGGGCAGCCGGGTGGATCGCTCGGCTACTCGGCCGCATTCAACGGCGGCTCGGTCGGCCTCTCCAACGGCTACCTGGGCATCGGCTTCGACGTTTTCGGCAACTTCAGCAACAGCGTCTACCAGGGCACCGGCTGCACGAACCCGGCGTACATCTCCACCACCGGCGGGCGGGTGCCGGGCCAGGTTCTCATCCGTGGGCCGGGCCGCAACGGGGTCGGCTACTGCGCGATCAACAGCACCGCCACCAGCACCTCGTCGGCGGCGATCCCGCTGCGGGCCAACACCCGGACGGCCTCCGTGGTGCCGGTCGAGGTGGTCGCCAACACCACCAGTTCGTCGTTCAGCACCGGCACCGGGATCACCGTGCCGGCCGGGCAGTACGCGGTGCGGTTCAGCCCGGTGGGCGGGACGGCGCGTACCCTCACCGGCACCCTGCCGGTCGTCTCGTCGAGTCTTTACCCCTCGCCGACCTGGCTGAACGCCAACGGCGTCCCCCGACAGCTCGCCTTCGGCTGGGTCGGCTCGACCGGCGCGGTCACCGACTTCCACGAGGTGGACAACGCCCGCGCGGTCAGTTTCAACGAGGTGCCGGATCTGACCGTCAGCCAGACCAGCTCGGTGGGGGCCAGCCCGCAGCCCGGTGACCCGGTCAGCTACACGGTGACGCCGCGGGTCGAGAGCGGCACCAGCGAACCGTCACCGGTGCTGATGACCCAGACCATGCCGGCCGGCGTCATCCCGCGTGGCGCCTTCGGCACCGGCTGGACCTGCGCCGCGCCCTCCGGCCAGAGCATCACCTGCACCAACAACAACACGCCGTTCGCGGGCGGCACCAACCTGTCGCCGGTCACCGTGGTCGCCACCGTGACCGGGGCATCGGTGACCCCGACATTGATCCAGACCGGCACCGTGGCCACCGCCTCCTCGATCGACGCGAGCCCGGGCTACGCCTCCACCACCACCGCGGTCACCCCGCTGACCGCGCCCGGCAGCGTCACCGTCACCCCGGCGATCAGTTCGATCGCCGGTGGCGTCGCGGTCACCGTGCGCGGCACCAACCTCGCCGGCGCGACCGCGATCACCGTCGGTACGAACGACGAGCAGCAGACCGGGACTTCGGTCCTGCTGTTGCCCTGCGCCTCCGGACCGGCCGCCGGCTGCTTCACCACCAACAGCGACGGCAGCCTGGCCATCTCCTCGATGCCGGCCCGCTCCAGCGCCGCGCCGGTGACCGTCTCGGTCATCACCCGGGGCGCGGCCGGATCGGGAAGTTACGTGTACGCCTCGGCCCCGGCCACCCCGGCCGCGCCGACCGCCGTCGCCGGTATCGCCAGCGCCACCGTCACCTGGGCCGCCCCGGCGGACAACGGCAGCCCGATCACCGGCTACCTCCTGACGCCCACCCGGGACGGCGTGGCCCAGTCACCGATCACCTACGACGCCTCCACCACCACCCGTACGCTGACCGGGCTGACCACCTCGGCCCAGTACACCTTCCGGGTGGCGGCGGTGAACGCGTACGGCACCGGGACGGCGAGCCTGGGCTCGTCGCCGGTCGTTCCGTACACCCTGCCGAGCGCGCCGACGATCACCTCGGCGGTGGCGGGCACCAACTCCGCCACCGTCAACTGGACCGCGCCGGCCAACGGTGGTTCCACGATCACCGGTTACCGGCTGACCCCGTACATCGGCGCGGTGGCCCAGCCGGCGCTGACCCTGCCGGCCACGCCGACCAGTCAGACCGTGACCGGGTTGACCGCCGGCACCACGTACACCTTCCGGGTGGCCGCCATCAACGCGGCCGGCACCGGGCCCGACTCGGCCGCCTCCCCGGCGGTGACGGTCAACGCGCCGCCCACGCTGAACTTCCCGCCGCCGCCCGCCGGCGAGGTGGGTGCCGCCTATCAGTCCACGCTCACCGTGAGCGGTGGCACCGCGCCGTTCGCCTGGTCGGTGAGCGCGGGTGCGCTGCCGCCGGGGTTGACGCTGGGCGCGACCACCGGTCTGCTCTCCGGTACGCCGAGCCAGGCCGGGAGCTTCGCGTTCACGGTCCGGGTGGCCGACGCCAGCGGGTTCTCCGACACCCGACCGGCCACCGTGGCCATCGCCGCCGCGCCCACCCTCGACTTCCCGGCTCCGCCGGCGGGCAAGGCGTTCACGCCGTACTCCTACCAGCTCACGGTGACCGGTGGCACGGCGCCGTTCGCCTGGTCGGTGAGTGCCGGATCGTTGCCGCCCGGCTTGAACCTGAACTCGTCGACCGGCCTGCTCTCCGGCACACCCACCGTCGCCGGCACGTTCCCGTTCACCGTGCGGGTGACCGACTCGTTCGCGCAGTCCGCGACCCGTCCGGTGAGCCTGGTCATCACTCCGTTGGCCGGTCTGAGTATCAGCGTGCCGTCCACCGCGTCGCTCGGTCGGGGCACGCCGGGCTCACCGCCGTTGAGCGAGCGGCTCGGAGTGGTCCTGGTGAACGACGACCGGGGCCCGAACGCGGGCTCCTGGGTTGCCACCGTTTCCGTGACGGCCTTCGTCACCGGCTCGGGATCGGCGGGCGAGACGATCCCGAGCAGCGCCGCCTCGTACGCCTCGGGCCCGCCGGTGAGCACGAGCGGCAGCGGTACCTTCGTGCCGCAACCGGGCGCGGTCCTGGACGTGCCGCGCACGGCCGCGAGCTGGACCGGTGCGGCGGGTGGCACCAACTCGGTCAGTTGGAATCCGACACTGTCGGTGCTGCTTCCGCAGCAGGCGGTGGTGGGTAGCTACCGGGCCACGGTGACCCACTCGGTCATCTGAGCCCGCGACGCCGGCGTGCCAGCACGGCGAGCGCCGCACCGGTCGCGATGAGCAGGGCGGCGACGGCCAGCAGCGGCCCCGGCCCGGAGGCCGGCCCGGTGACCGGCAGCGGCTGCTTCGACTTCGACGGGCTGGGGTCGGGTGTCGGTTGCTTCGTCGGGGTCGGCGTCGGGCTGCCGGTCGGGCCGGGAAGAACCTCGAACGTGACCCCGGTCGAACCGGCCGGCGCGGTGCCCGCAGGTGCGGCCACGGCCGCCAGTGCGCGGCTCGGCGGCGTACTGACCGGGCTCCGCGAACCGGCAAGGATCGCTACGGCGACGGCGAGCGCGACCACCGCGACCAGGCCTACTGCCGCTGGTCGACCCGGCGGCGGAGCGTTGCGGGTCCGGACCACCATGACGACCTCCAAGCCGGGTGTACGGGTCCGGCCCGTTTCGTGGGCCGGCAGGACCGGGTGGCATGTGCCGCAGTGTTACCTGCTGCGGCTCAATGCGAGCCTTATCCTATAAGTCCCGTTGTGGAGGAATCTCGGCTTTCTGGCCGGTTGTGCTCGGCCGAACTGCGGCATGACTCGGCCCGGCCGCTTCGAGGTGGCGGCCGGGCCGGATTCCCTGATCAGGCGGGTTGCCGGTCGACCTCGCGGCGGGACGAGCGGCGGCGGGCGAAGAGCCAGGCGGCGAAGACACCGAGGGCCGCCAGTGCCACCAGGGTGCCGAGTGAGTAGACCAGCCACCCGGGTGTCGAGGACTGCATGGCGGCGCGCGTCGCGACGGGGAGGGTGATCCGCCCCTCGGCGGTGCGCTCCACCACTCCGCTGGTCAGCACCAGCCGGACGTCCCAGACGCCGGCGGGCAGCGACTGGTCGACCTCGATCTGGACCCGCCCGCTCTGGCCGGGAAGGATGGTCACCCCATTGGTCACCTTGAACGGTCCGGCGCGGACCGGTCCCTTGGTCAGGGTCAGCGTGCCGGTCATGTCCAGGGCGCGTCCGCCGGTATTGGTCACCCGGGCGGTGACCAACGGGAACTCGCCAGGCCCCGGCTCGGCCGCCACGTCGTCGACACGGAAGTCCGTCGGCGGTTCGCCGCCGGGCCCGACGTCGAGGTAGAGCCGCAGGCCCACCCGGTGCACCTGAATGACGTTGCCGTTGCGTTTCGGCGCACTGGACACCGGGGCCCAGATGGCGCCGTACCGTTCGCCCTTGGACGCGGTCCGGGGCACCTCGATGTCGACCTCGACCTGGCGGCTCTGGCCGGGTGCGAGGTCCAGGCTCGCCGAGCCCAGGCTGATCCAGCCGCTCAGCTCGTTCCCGCCGTGCCCCTCGGGAACGGTGAAGGTGTTCTCCTCGATCGTGGCGCCCCCCGCGTACAGCTCGACCTCCTGACGATCGGGTGAGCCGTTGCTGACCTCGATCCGGCGACTGACGGTCGCGCCGGGCTTCACGTGGTCGATGATGTACACCCGCGCCCGGGGGTCGTTCACGCGTGCTGCCGGGATGTCGACCAGGCGGATACCGATTCCCTCCTGGTCCCGCCCGGCCGCCTGCTGCTCATGCGCGGCGACGGCTGGTGCCGCCGGCACCCCGGTCGCCAGGAGGGCGACGGATACCAGCGGCACCAGCCGGCCGAGCGGCCTAGAGCACCGAATGTGTCACCGTCCCGGTGTAGGTGCCCTGGACGGTCGCGGGCGGGATGTTCACCACCAGCGTGGGGTTCCAGGTGGCGAAGTTGTTGCCGGTGCCGCCGCTCTTGCTGAACGCGGTGCGCGGCACGTTGATGATCTGCTGGTCGCCGGCCGTGGGCTGACCCGGCGTGAAGGTGCCGGTGCCCGCCGTGGCCGTGGCGCTGCCGGACCAGTAGCTGACGTTGATGTTCGGGATGGTCTCCCCGGAGGTGCCGCCGCCGGTGACGAAGTCGGTGGAGATGACGGAGGCGGTCCAGTTCGGGGTCAGCGATGAGCGCTGGTCCAGCACCGTGACCGGGCCGAGCAGACCGGAGACCGAGCTGCCCTCGACGCCGTGGCCGATGTTCGCCGAGGCGGGCACGGTGATCGACAGGCCGCCGGTGGCGTCGACGGTCAGCGTGACCGTCGTGTCGGCAGCGTGGGCGGGCGCGGCGAGTGCGGCGGACGCGACCGCACCCGCCAGGGCGACGGAGAGAAATCTCTTTCGCATCAAGGCTCCTTCGGTTCCTGCGTTGACTGGAGGCGGCCTTCGTAGATTAATGCGGCATTTAGTCATGAGTGTGGCCGTTCAGGCCATAAATACCTCTTTGGACCGAGAGTCCGTTTTTCGAGCGGGGTGGGCTGTCGGTGTCTCCGCCTACACGGCCCTGGGCGATGCCACGTTTGTGCCGGTTGGCGGCGGGAACGGGGGCCGCACCGAGAGTCAGGAGCAGCGCATGAGCGAACCCGTGTCGGCCGAGCCCGTCAACGAACTGGAACTCGTCCACGCCTTCACCGGGCCGATGCCGACCGGGGTGAGCGTCTCGCACACCGGCCGGATCTTCGTCAACTTCCCGAGGTGGGGTGACGACGTGCCGGCCACCGTGGTCGAGCTGCGCGACGGCCGAGAGGTGCCGTTTCCGGACGAGGCATGGAACCAGCCGGGCAGCGACGACGACCCGGAAGCGTTCGTCTCGGTGCAGAACATCGTGGTCGATCCCGCCGACCGACTCTGGGTGCTGGACACCGGCAGCCCGATGTTCCAGCCCACCCGGCCAGGCGGCCCCAAGCTGGTCCGCGTCGACCTGGACAGCGACGCCGTCGCCCAGGTGATCAGCTTTCCGCCGGACGTGGCGCTGCCCACCACGTACCTCAACGACGTGCGGTTCGACCTGCGGCGCGGGGCTGCGGGGATCGCGTACATCACCGACTCGGCGGTCGCCGGTCCGAACGGGATCATCGTGGTCGACCTGGCCACCGGTGCGTCGTGGCGACGGCTGCACGACCATCCGTCCACCAAGGCGGAGCCGCCGTCCACCTTCCGACCGGTGGTGGAGGGGCGCCCGTTCGAGGAGCGGCCGGTCGACGGGCCGCCGCAGCCGGTCATGATCGGCTCCGACGGCATCGCCATCTCCGCCGACGGCTCCCGCCTCTACTACTGCTCGCTCGCCTCACGCCACTGGTACAGCGTTGCCACCGACGCTCTCGCCGACGTCTCGGTCGGTGCGGACGAGGTCGCCGCGACCGTGGTCCACGAGGGCGAGAAGGGCGGCGGGTCCGACGGTCTGGAGAGCGACGACGCCGGGCGGGTCTACCTCGCCTCGTACGAGCACAACGCGGTGCTGCGGCGCCGCCCGGACGGCGAGTACGAGACCGTGGTGCACGATCCTCGGCTGCTCTGGCCCGACACCATGTCGGTGGCCGTCGACGGGCACCTCTACGTCACCGCGAACCAGCTGCACCGGCAGGCCAACTACCACCGGGGGAACGACCTGCGCCGCAAGCCGTACGCGCTGTTCCGTACCCGGATCGACGCCGGGCCGGTGCTGCTGCGCTGAGGACCCCGGCGGGCGTCTCGCCGGTCGGGGTCGGCCCGTGGAAAAGTTCCGCAGAAAAGTTGGGCGGCGGTGTCGAATCCCGGTCCTCCCGTTCGAGCTTCCCGGTAGAGGGGCCGAACGGCGCGCCCCGAGGGGAAGGGAGACCGGGCGATGTCCCGTACCAGCAACTCAAGCACGGCAGATGGGCACGCCGGCCGGGCGGCGGCCCGGTCGGGGATCGGCCCGCCCGGGCCCGAGTCCGCTCCGACCACGGGCAGCCGCCTGCTGCTCCTCGGTGCGCTGGCCGGCCCGGCCTACGTCCTGGTGTCGTTGACCCAGGCACTGAGCCGGGACGGGTTCGACCTGACCCGACACGCGTGGAGCCTGCTGGCCAACGGTGACTGGGGCTGGATCCAGGTGACCAACCTGATCGTGACCGGTCTGCTGGTGATGGCGGGCGGGGCCGGTCTCCGCCGCACCCTCCGGCCGGGTGTCGGCGGCACCTGGGCACCCCGGCTGCTGGTCGGCTACGGCGCGAGCATGGTCGCCGCGGGGATCTTCCGCGCCGATCCGGCCCTCGGTTTCCCGGCCGGCACACCGACGGACGCCGCCACCGTGAGCTGGCACGGGATGCTGCACTTCGGATCGGGCGCGATCGGCTTCGGCTGCCTCGTCGCGGCGTGCCTCGTACTGGCGCGCCGCTTCGCAGCCGACGGGCTGCCCGGGTGGGCGGCGTTCTCGCGTACCACCGGGGTGCTGTTCCTCGCCGGGTTCGTCGCGATGGCCGCCAGCGGTGGGCGCGTCGCCGCGAACCTGGCGTTCACCGCCGCCATCCTGCTGGCCTGGACGTGGTTGTCGCTGACGATGCGCCACCACCGTCGCCGCGCCGCGACCCGACAACTGCCAACCCCTGACCGAAGGAGCTAGAGATGCGATACCTGGCACTGCTCAAGGCCGCCCGGCCCGACACCCCGGCTCCGCCGGAGCTGATGGAGGCAATCATGAAGCTCGGCGAGGAGGCGACCGTCGCCGGTGCGCTGCTCGACCAGGGCGGGCTCGCGCCGAGCGCGGCCGGCTGGCGGGTCGACGTGTCCGGCGGAGACCTGGCCGTCACCGACGGGCCGTTCGCCGAGGCGAAGGAGATCATCAGCTACGCGGTCTACGAGGTACGCACCAGGGAAGAGGCGATCGAGTGGACCTCGCGGTTCATGAAGCTGCACCGCGACCTGTGGCCCGGCTGGGCCGGTGAGAGCGAGGTGCGCAAGGTGTTCGGGCCGGAGGACTTCGCGCCGCCCGCCTGATGACGGTGGTTGGATCGGTAGCCGTGGCGGCTACCGATCCAACCTCCGAGGACGCGACGCGGGCGACACGTCGGGCCGTCGAAGCGGTCTGGCGGATCGAGTCGGCCCGACTGATCGCCCGGCTGGCCCGGCTGGTCCGGGACGTCGGGCTGGCCGAGGAACTGGCGCAGGACGCGCTGGTCGTGGCGCTGGAACGCTGGCCGGAGACCGGCGTACCCGACGATCCCGGCCGGTGGCTGCTGGCGACCGCGAAGCACCGGGCGATCGACCTGCTGCGCCGGCAGGAGCGGTACGCCAAGAAGCTCGCGCTGCTCGGCCGGGACGTGCAGATCCAGCAGGAGTACGCGGAGGCGGAGTTGGACGCCGCGCTGGACGACCACATCGGCGACGACCTGCTGCGGCTGGTCTTCACTGCGGCTCATCCGGTGCTCCCCACCGAGGCGAAGGTGGCGCTGACGCTGCGGCTGCTCGGCGGCCTGACCACCCCGGAGATCGCCCGGGCCTTCCTGATCCCGGAAACCACCGCCGCCCAGCGCATCGTGCGCGCCAAGCTGGCGCTCTCCGCCGCGAACGTGCAGTTCGAGCTGCCCACTCCCGCCGAACTGCCCGACCGGCTCTCCTCGGTGCTGGAGGTCGTCTACCTGATCTTCAACGAGGGCTACTCGGCGACCAGCGCTCGGGACTGGGCCCGCCCCGAGCTGTGCCACGAGGCGGTGCGGCTGGGGCGCATCCTCGCCGGACTGCTTCCCGACGAACCCGAGACGCACGGCCTGCTGGCCCTGATGGAGATCCAGGCGTCCCGCCTGCGGGCCCGGGTCGACGCCGCCGGGCAACCGGTGCCCCTGCTCGACCAGGACCGCCGGCTGTGGGACCGGTTGCTGGTCCGCCGTGGCCTGGCCGCGCTCGCTCGCGCCGAGTCGCTGGGGGCGGGTCGCTACACCCTGCAGGCCGCGATCGCGGCCTGCCACGCCCGGGCCACCCGCGCGGAGGACACCGACTGGCCCCGGATGGTCGCCCTGTACGAGGTCCTGGCCCATGTCCAGCCGTCCCCGGTGGTCCTGCTCAACCGGGCAGCAGCGGTCGGTCTGGCCGGCGATCCGGCTCGGGGCCTGGCCCTGCTCGACCCGCTCGGGCAGGAGCGGGCGCTGCGCGACTACCCGCAGCTCCCGGCGGTACGCGGCGAACTGCTGGCCCGGCTGGGTCGGGCCGACGAGGCGCGCGACGAGTTCGTCCGGGCCGCCGAGCTCACCCGCAACGACGGCGAACGCGTGCTGTTCCGTCGTCGGGCGGACGCCCTGACCCGGCGGGACACCTAGCGCCGCGCCCGGGCCGTCAGCGGTATCGGCCGGGTCCCTTGCCGTACATCAGGTAGAGCATCGGACCCACCGGGAACGACAGCACGATGATCAGCGCCCAGGTGCTGCGGTCGAAGTAGCGCAGTTGGTGGTCGCTGGTCTGGGCGAGATCCGCCAGGCAGCGCCGGTCGAACCAGACAACCAGACTCAAGATCGCCGCAGCGGTGATCAGGACGAGCGTTCCGTGGTCACCCATGGTCACCTCCGCTTCGGCAAGCAGCTCCCAGTATCCGGCGAGCCGGCTCAATTGTGCAGGTGGGCGCTCAGGTGCTGGCGCGACGGCGCAGCAGGAACACCACCGCGCCGGCAACCGCGAGGACCAGCACCCCACCGCCGGCCAGCAGCGCCAGCGCGCCCGGCCCGCCACGGCTCGAGCCGCTCGCGACCGGGCTGGCCGACGCGCTGGACGCGGAGGTCGCCGCGGCGGACGGCGTGGCCGCCGCCTCGCTCGCCTCCGGGCTGGCGCTGACGGTGGGTTCCGCGCTCGCGGTGGGATCGGCGACGGTGAACCGGTACGACCCCTGCACCGGGTGACCGTCCGTGGAGACCACCCGGTACGCGACCGTGTAGGTGCCGTTGGCCAGCGGTGCGTCGATGGTGACCGTGCCCTTGGTGCCGGTCACCTCCGGCTCGCCGGTGGCCACCTTCTGCTCGGCGGCGTCGCTGAGCGTGATGGTGGTGAAGGTCGGGTTCAGCTTCTGCATGAACTCCAGAGTGATCTTGGCTGGCGAGGTCTTCAGCCGGGCGTCCTGGGCGGGACTCGCCTTACGCAGGACGTTGTGCGCGTACGCCGGCGAGATCGGCCCGAGCAGCAGGGCCGTGGCCGCCAGCGCGGCGGCGAGCAGGCCCGCGGTGAGCTGGCGGCGGAGTCGGATGGGCATGGCGGTCATTCTCCTGGTCAGTCGAGCAGTTGCTGGCCGATCCAGCCGCCCTCGGGGCAGCCGGGCGGAACGGCGAAGACGGCGGAGCCGATCGGGGTGGTCCACTCGTTGAGCAGGTCCCGCTCGGCGAGCCGGCGCTGGATGGGCAGGAACTGCGTCGCGATGTCGGCCTGGTACGACGCGAAGATCAGCCCGCTGTCGGCCGTGCCGTCGGCGGCGGGTACGCCATCGTAGTTGTAGGGGCGGCGGAGGATCCGGAACCGGTCGTCGGTGACGTGCGCCCGGGTGAGGTGGGAGAAGTCCGGGATCACCGTCAGCCCGTCCGGGCCGAGGGTGGCGAAGTCCGGCTCGTCGTGCTCGGCCGTGCCGGTCAGTGGGGCACCGGTGTCCAGGCGCCGCCCGACGGCCATCTCCCGGTCGGTGCGGCCGAGCAGGTCCCAGGTCTCCAGGTCCATGCTGATCCGCCGGACCACCAGGGTGGTGCCGTCGCGCAGCCAGTCCGGCCCGTCCGGCATCCATACGGCGGTGTCCAGCGGCGTGCCCGGCTTCGGGTTGGCGGTGCCGTCGAGCTGGCCGAACAGGTTGCGTTGGGTGCGGCCCGGCTCGGCCCCGGCGGCCCGCCGGAAGCCCTGCTGGACCCAGCGGACGGTGGCGAAGGGCCGGCTGTCCTTGACCAGGACCCGCTGGGCGTGGGCGACCGTGACCGGATCGTCGGCGCAGACCTGCAGCAGCAGGTCCCCGCCGGACCAGCCGGGTTGCAGCCGGTCGATGGGCAGTGCCGGCAGGTCGGCGACGGAGGGCGGGCGGCGGTCGTCGAGACCGGCGGCGGCGAACAGCCCGGGACCGAAGCCGAAGGTGACGGTGAGCCGGGCGGGCAGCAGCCCGAGTTCCGGTTCGGTGTCGGCGAGCGCGGGCCGGCCCTGGGTGAGGCGGGCGGCGTCGTCGGAGAGCAGGCGCAGCATCCGGCCGAGCGTGGTCCGGTCGACGCCGGACCGCAGGGTGAGCGCGACGAACGACGCGTGCGCCTGGGGTTCGGTGGCGATGCCGGACTGCCGTTCGCCGTGGAACGGTTCGATCGCCGCGCCGACCGTCACCGCCACCGGCTTGGGGGCGGGTAGCGGTTGCCCGCCGTCGCGGGCGGCAGCCACCGAGGCGGCGCCGACCAGCGTGCCGCCGGCGGCCAACGCCCCGCCGGTGAGCAGGCCGCGCCGGCTCACCGGCCGGCTGGTCGGGCTCACCGCGCCGGGCTGGGGCTGGCCGACATGCCCGGCATCGGATCGCCGTGGCCGGGGGCGTAGCTCTCCTGAGCCCCGGTGAACGGCTTGGCCACCGCGGTGAGCGTCTGGGTCCGGCCGTCGGCGAAGGTGAGGGTGAAGGTCAGCTCGTCGCCGGCCTGCACCGGCTTGGCCAGGTTCATCAGCATCAGGTGATCACCGCCGGGCTCCAGAGCGTGCTCGCTCCGCGCCTTGATCACCACGCCGCCCTCCTTGGCCTGCATGACCATCTTTCCGTCCTGCATGGCCATTTCGTGCAGCTCCACCGGCGACACCTCGGTGGTGGCGCCGGTCAACGTGACGTCGGTGTCGCTCTCGTTGACCAGCGTGCCGAACGCCGCCGTCATCCCCTCGTCGGCCGCCTTCACCCAGGGATCCCGTACGCCCACCACTGCGGCACCGGCGCCGACCGAGACGGAAGCCGTCACCGACGGCCCGGGCGCGGCGGTCGACACGTCATCGGCCGAGCCGCAGCCACCCGCAAAAACCACGAGCAGAGCCCCGGTAAACAACAGGGACGGACGCGAAAACCGGCTGGACGCAGCAGTGCTGGGCATGGACTTCCCCTCAAAGGATCGACGTCTTGTGTTTGGTCGGCCCCACCC
>NZ_POTY01000195.1 GCF_003236315.1 Micromonospora craterilacus | reverse complement strand
AAAGATCACCGTGCCGCCGTCCGCGGTCGCCAGCACCGCCCCGTGCTCGCAGCCCGGCACGTCCACGCAGACCACGGTCACGTCCGCCGGCACCCCCAGCGCCGACGTCACCGCCGTCGACAACGCCACCGGATCCCGGGCATCGGCCAGCACCACCGCATCGGCCAGACCCGCCGCCACCAGAGCGTCCTGCTCGACGGCCACCGGCACCACCCCGACCGTGCGACCCGCTCCCGCCCGCCGCGCGGCCGCCAGCGACAACGAGCCACTCTTGCCCGCACCGCCGATCACCGCCACCGTCACCGGCCGGCCCTCCGCCAGCGCCGCCCGCTCAGCCACATACCGCGACACCACCCGGGCGGTCAGCGCCGGCGCACCGCACACGTCCAGCACCGCCAGGGACAGCTGCGGATCAAGGTCCTCCGGCAGCACCGCCGCGATCGACCGGGCGAACAGAATCGCCCACCCGTCGCAGGGCACCTGCTCGCTACGCCCGTCCCAGCGGGCCAGCCCGTCGGTCACCACCAGCGGAGTGAGCGTCAGCGACACCAGGGTGGCCACCCGCTCGCCGGGCTTGAGCCCCAGCGGCGAGCGGCGGCCGGCCTCCTCGACCGTGCCGATCAGCATGCCGCCCGACCCGGTCACCGGGTTCTGCATCTTCCCGCGGGTGGAGATGATCTCGAGGACCTCGGCCCGGACCGCGTCGCCGTCGCCGCCGTGCTTCTCCCACAGCTGCCGGAAACTCGCCGCGTCCAGGTTCAGCCGCTCGACCCGGATGCGCACCTCGTTGGGCGCGATCTCCTGCCGCGCGTCCAACCGCCAGGCGGCCTGTGGCAGCACCCCCGCCGGTTCCACGACGCGGTGCAGACCCACCGGTGACGTCACGCCGACCTCCCCCTCTCCGACCGCCTGAAGCCCCGACCTGGACTCGCGTGGCGGGAAAACTTCCGGCAGACTAATTTCTTCACCGGATATTTTCCAGTAGCCTTCGGTCCGCTGATCACCCAGGTCCGCTGATCACCCACCAAGCCAGAGGAGGGGCCGTGACCCAGACCCAACCGCCGGTGCAGACCATCCCGGCACCGCAGCCGGCCCCCGAAGCCACGCTCACCGGCCAGCCGTACGAATACCGCCGCAACCCGCTCGTCGAACCCGACTGGACCCGCTTCCCCGGCTGGCGCCACGTCACCCGCGACCAGTGGGAGAACGCCCAGTGGCAGCGCGTCAACTGCGTCAAGAACATCAAACAGTTGCGCACCGTGCTCGGCGACACCGTCGACGAGAGCTTCTACGCCGACCTCGAAGCCGACCAGCGCGCCCTGGCGACCATGTCGATGCTGGTACCGCCGCAGATGATCAACACGATGGTGCCGTTCGCCCCGCTGACCACCGAGGCGTTCCTCGCCGACCCGATTCGGCGCTACATGATCCCGGTCGCCTCCGACCGGCGCACCGACTGGCCGTCACACCCGTACGCCAGCCGCGACTCGCTGCACGAACACGACATGTGGGTCGCCGAGGGCCTTACCCACCGCTACCCCACCAAGGTGCTCGCCGAGCTGCTGTCCACCTGCCCGCAGTACTGCGGGCACTGCACCCGGATGGACCTGGTCGGCAACTCCACCCCCGCCGTCGACAAGCTCAAGCTCACCCTCAAGCCGGTCGACCGGTACGACGCGCACATCAGCTACCTCAAGGCCCACCCCGGCGTCCGCGACGTCGTCGTCTCCGGCGGTGACGTGGCGAACGTGCCGTGGCGCAACCTTGAGTCGTACCTGATGCGCCTGCTGGAGATCGAGACCATCCGCGACATCCGGCTCGCCACCAAGGCCCTCATGGGTCTGCCCCAGCACTGGCTCCAGCCCGACGTGGTCGAGGGCCTGGAACGGGTCGCCCGCACCGCCGCCCGGCGCGGCGTCAACCTGGCCATCCACACCCACGTCAACCACGCCCAGTCGATCACCCCGCTGGTCGCCAAGGCCGCCCAGACCGCCCTCGACGTCGGCGTACGCGACGTGCGCAACCAGGGTGTGCTCATGCGCGGGGTGAACGCCACCAGCACCGACCTGCTCGACCTCTGCTTCGCGCTGCAGGGCGAGGCCGGCATCCTGCCGTACTACTTCTACATGTGCGACATGATCCCCAACGCCGAGCACTGGCGGGTCCCGGTCTGGCACGCCCAACAGCTCCAACACGACATCATGGGCTACCTGCCCGGCTACGCCACCCCACGGATCGTCTGCGACGTGCCCTTCGTCGGCAAGCGCTGGGTCCACATGATCACCGAGTACGACCGTGAGCGCGGCATCTCCTACTGGACGAAGAACTACCGCACCTCCATCGAGTCCGCCGACCTGGAGGCGCTCAGCAAGCGCTACGCCTACTACGACCCGATCGACACGCTGCCGGCGGCCGGCCAGCAGTGGTGGCAGACCCACCGCGACGACTGACCTCGGCGCCACCACTCCCCAGACTCTTCCCAACTAGTTCCCGCAACTTTCGTCCCAGCTTTTTTACGCTGAGGCCCCGGTGCACTCGTGCACCGGGGCCTCAGCGGTACGTGGCAACTGCGGGTCACCGGTTGAAGGCGTCCTTGGCGTTGCGCCCAGCGGCCTTCATGTCCTCGCCGGCCTGCCGCGCCCGCGCCTCACTCTGCTCGGTGGCGCCCTCGGCCCGCATCCGCTCGTTGTCGGTCATATCGCCGATGCGCTCCTTGGCGGCGCCGCTCATCTGCTCGACCTTGTTCTTGGCCTTGTCGGTGAAGCTCATGTCGCCTCCTCTGCTCCGCCGGCGGGGCGAGTCAGCCCCTTCCTTTTGGTGTCCCCCTGACCCGCGGGTCAAAACCCGTGCTCGGGGCCACATCGCGTATCGCGTCCTAGGAAGCTAGGTGATCGGGGTTACCATCGGGCTGGTTAACTGGACGGATGGGACAGATCCTGCTGATCCGGCACGGTGAGACCACCTGGAGCGCCAGCCGCCGACACACCTCGTACACCGATCTGGAGCTGACCCCCGACGGTGAGCGCCAGGCCCGCATGCTCGGCCCCGCCCTGGCGGGCCAGCGGTTCGCCGCGGTGCTCACCAGCCCGCGTAAGCGGGCGCTGGTCACCGCGCAACTGGCCGGGCTGACCGTCAGCGACACCGACGAGGACCTGGCCGAATGGAACTACGGTGCGTACGAGGGACGCACCACCGCCGAGATCCACGCCGAGCATCCAAGCTGGAATGTGTGGACCGACGGGTGCCCGGACGGGGAATCCCCCAGCGAGGTCGGCGAGCGCCTCGACCGCCTGCTCACCAGGCTGCAACCGCTGCTGGACCGGGGTTCCGTCGCCCTGGTCGGGCACGCGCACTCGCTGCGCGTACTGGGCGCCCGGTGGATCGGGCTGCCGCCCTCGGCCGGCGGGCTGCTCCGCCTGGACACCGCCACCCTCAGCCTGCTCGGCCACGAGCACGGGCGGCGGGTCATCCTCCGGTGGAACCAGCCGACTCCCCCACCGGTCGAAACCGGATCGACGGCCCGGCACTGACCTTCGACCGCCGGCTCACGGCCGGATGAACAGCCCCCACAAGTGATCCGGCTCCGGTTCCGCGTCAACGCGGAACCGGAGCCGGTCGTAAAACCCATCGTAAAGCCCGTCGTAAAGCCCGTCGTGGAGCCGGGATCAGAGGTGACGCGACGCCTCGTCGAGGAAGTGCTGCACGTAACCGTCCGCCGGGATGTCCCCCAGGTAGTACTTCTTCAGGTCACGGCGCGTGCTGGCGAGAGGATCGCTGCCCAGCAGGTCGTCGAGGATTACGTCGAGCCCCCGCACCCGGCCACCGTACGCATCGATCACGTACGCCGCCCGTCCGAGCGGGAACTCGTCGGTGAACGTGGCCGCCGGCGCCGACACGGCGACCATCGCGAACGGCTTCTCCGAGTACAGGTAGTCGGCTACCACACTCGACACGTCGGACACCATCACATCCGAGGCGTTGAAGCAGTCCACCACCGACATCTCCGTCTCCGCCTTGGCGCCGAAGACATGCGGAGTGCCGTTCACCTTGCGGTCCTCCGCCAGCAGCGCCCGGATGCGCTCACACTCCCGGGTCAGATCCGCGGATCGCTGGCTGTACGGATGCGGCCGGAAGACCACACTGCACCCACGGGCGACCATCGCCTTGATGATCTCGTACCCGACCGGCAGCGACGAGTAGTTGGAGTCGGTGTAGAAGCCAGCCCACGTCGGGGCGTACAGGACCCGAGGCTTGGCGATCGAGGAGATCGGCTCGGTGGCGATCGCGACGTGCTCCACCTGCGGACGCCCGACGATGGCGAACATTTCCGCCGGCATGCTCACGCCGTTGGCCGCGAACCGGTCGACCGCCGCCTGACCGGCGACGAAGTTCTTGTCGTACATCCGGAACACCGGGTTGTGGCTTGGCACCTTGTCGCTGTCACCGTGGTTGAGCTGGATGTGCGTCAGGTTCGTGTACCGGATGACGTGGTTGTTCCTCGTCGCGGTGTTGACGTAGAAGGCGGCCCGCAATGACGGGGCGATGACGTCGTCGATCTCGGTCAGCCCTGACCGGAGGATCACCGGGGCCATGGTGAGAGCCACCACCTCGTTGAAGTTGGCTTCGCTGCGCACCAGCACGAAGTACTTCTTGCCGAGACGTTCGAGGTAGGGCAGCCACATCGCGATCTGGTAGGCGGTGCCGGCCGGCGCGTTCCAGTGCACGAGAAAGACCGGCTCGTACGCGGTCAGCGTGGCGAGCAGTTTCGCCTCACTGCCGTGCCGGGCGCCTACCCGCGTCAGCGCCTGCCATCCGGTGAACCCGACCAACCCGAGCGCCGCGGTCGCCACCACCAGCGCGATCACGCCGGGCAGCTCGGTGAACGACGTGACGAGTGCCACCAGCACCGCGGCGCCGTTGACCAGCACGGCGCGGCGCGTGTTGGGGCGAAGCAGCGGCCGTACACCCGTTCCGGGCAGGTTGGCCGCGACGGGGTAGACCGAGCGGGACATGGCCATCAACAACGGCTCGCCGAGGATCGCCAGGGCGGCGACGCCGACACCGACGGCCAGGGCCGGGCCGAGGCTGCCGTGTACCGCGCTGAACACGTACGCGCCGGCAAGCAGGAGGATCCGCGACACAATGGTCTGTCCCGACGACACCGGACCGCCGCGCAGCGCGCCGCGCCACGTCCAGGCCAGCAGGCCGACCGCGAGGACAGCCGCGGGAAGGGCCCAGAGCGGGGAGCTACCCACGGCCGCCAGCAGCAGCGCGACCAGGGCCAGCGCCTCAGTCGTCAGGGCGGGCAGTCGTCCCGACAGCCATCCGCTGAAACCGGACCGAGCCGGCTTTGCCGTCGTCACCGCCGAACCCCCGTCGACGACGTGTTGATCCGCAGCGCCCGACTGACCCGGCCTCGCCAGTTCGCCAGGAAGTTCTGCTGCAACTTCAGCTCCTTCTCCAATTGACTTACCCGCTCCTCAAGCGACTTCAGTCCGCGCGATTCGCGAAACGGTGGTTCGAAAGCGTAGGCAGGCCGCTGCAGATCGCCCTCGTGTCCCTGCCGCAGCCAACGCAGACGCGACATGACCTGCCGTCGGCCGACGACGTCCGAGGCCATCAGCGTGTGGACCGGGCCGGGGAACTTGGCGGCAGCGAGCGCCTTGTCGTAGGCCGGGTTCTCCTTGCCCGGCTGGAACACGTGCTCCAGGTCGTTGTGCTCGAGGAACCGCACGTAGGTGTCGAAGGTCTCGGCCTGTCGCGTGGCGAAGACGTCGAAATCGGCTTCCTGGTATAGCTGCTGCGCGTCGACGTCGGGCGGCAGATCGGCGTAGAGGCGGTAGGGAATGCCGTGGTACTCCGCCAGTTCCACGGTGCGGGAGTCGTGGGCCAGCACCACGGCCGGCGTACCCGCCAGCACGGCGGCGACATTGCCGTGAATGCGCGTGCCGAATGCGAAGTGCTGCTCGGCCATGAACTTGACCCAGGTCGAGGCGTCCACGAAGAACCGCATCCGGTCGTTCTCGTAGAGCGGATGGTCGGTGTGGATCGGCATCCGCTTGTTGGAGACCTTCGCCGGGTTCTCCCCCCACAGCATGAGGGCGAGCCGCTGATGCTGCTGGGGCACGATGACGCTGTTGGGGTAACGGTTGGTGTTGGCCTCGACCAGCCGGTCGACCCCCTTGACCTTCGGGGTGTACGAGATGGCCAGCGGGCTGTCGTGGCTCAGCTGGTCGACCTTGCGTACCAGCGGCCCCAGCGGCCCGTTGCCGAACATCGACGGGCATCCGATCACCCGTACGTGCTCGTCGCCGAAGCCCAGGTACTTCAGCATCCGGGCGGTGTACTCGCCCCGGACCCCGATGGACGCGGACCGGTCGAGAACGGCCCGGGTGAACCGGCTGACGATCTTCTTGAAGTCGTCGGGAAGCGAGTCGAACTCGGTGCCGTACGGCAGCTGGGCACCGATGCCGACCACGGTGACGGGGATCGTCAGCCGCTCGATGACCTCGGCGAGCCGCTCCAGATGCGGCAGGAAGGTCGCCCGGTACGAGTTCGCCATCGGCAGGACAAACCGGTCGAACTCCTCGTTCGTCCGGTTGATGTAGGTGGACAGGTGGACCGGACGCTCATGCACGTAGGCGTTGGGGACCACCTCGGCGTCAGGCACGCTGAGCGCCCGGTACACCGAGCTGTAAAACAGCATGTTCCCAGAGTTCGACCCGAAGACACCCAGCCGGGATGTGGAAAGGCTCTGCTCGTGCGACAGTACTGTCAACGGGTTCTTGCCAGCGCGGATGAGGATACGAGTCACGAGCGGGCTCCGGGCACCGTCCGGCTGAACCGCGACCGTGTCGGTTGGTACATCTCATCCTCCCCTTGAAGACCCGCCAGGTGACTGTGGCACCAGCAGACGGCACCGGCCGTCGGACCGGCGATCTGCTCATGATCGGGTCTCACTTCAGCAGAATCGGGATGGATCCTAGCTTCGTCGGCTGTGAGTCGGCCGCACTGGGGGGCGAGTGTTGTCGATCTCCTTCGGCCGGTTTGGCCCGATCTCGTCCACCGGCCTCGGACGCAGGTGCGTCGGCCGCTCCGACGCGTCCTCCGGCTGCCCTGGGTCGAAGGGCCGCGGGCGCATCGCGTGCCACAAACGAACTGGCTCCGGTTCGGCGTCGACGCCGAACCGGAGCCAATCGTGGGGCGGCTGAAGCCCTCGGCATCGGATGGCCGCCCTCGGGATCAGAGGTAGCGCGACGCCTCGTCGAGGAAGCGCTGCGCGTACCGGTCCGCCGGAATGTCACCCAGGTAGTACTTCTTCAGATCACGCCGAGTGCCGGCGAGCGGGTCGCCGCCGAGCAGATCGTCCAGGGCGGCATCGAGGCCCTGGACCCGGCCGCCGTACGCGTCGATCAGGTAGGCCGCCCGGGCCAACGGGAACTCGTCGGTGAACTTGCTCGCCGGCGTGGAGATGGCGACCATGGCGAACGGCTTCTCCGAGTACAGGTAGTCGGCCACCACACTCGACACGTCCGACACCATCACATCGGAGGCATTGAAGCAGTCCATCACCGACATCTCCACCTCGGCCACGGTGCCGAAGACGTGCGGCCGACCATTCGCTCGGCGGTCGTCCGCCAGCAGCGTCCGGATGCGCTCGCACTCGCGGTCCAACGCCGGCGAATTCCGGCTGTACGGATGCGGCCGGAAAACCACACTGCACCCACGAGCAACGAACGCCTTGATGATGTCGTATCCGACCAGCAACGACGAGTAGTTCGAGTCGGCGTTGAAGCCGGCCCACGTCGGGGCGTACAGCACCCGGGGATTGGCGATCGAGCCGATCGGCCCGGTCGCCACGGCGACGTCCTCGACCTGGGGGCGGCCGACGATGGTGAACATCTCCGCGGGCATGCTCACACCGTTGGCCGCGAACCGGTCGACCGCCGCCTGACCGGCCACGAAATTCTTGTCGTACATCCGGAACACCGGATTGTGACTCGGCATCTTGTCACTGTCACCGTGATTGAGCTGGATGTGCTTCAGACGCGTGTACTGGATGGCGTGGTTGTTCCTGGTTGCGTTGTTCACGTAGAAGGCGGCGCGGAGTGAGGGACTGAACACGTCATCGAGCTGGCTGGTGCTCCGACGCAAGAGCACCGGGGCCGTGGTGAGGCGCGTCGCCTCGGTGAAGTTCTGCTCGCTCCGGACCACGACCATGAATCGCTTGTCGAGGCGCTCAAGGTAGGGCAGCCACATGGCGATCTGGTAGTCGGTGCCGGCGGCGGCGTGCCAGTACAGGAGGAAGACCGGCTCGTAGTCGGCCACCAGGGCGGGCAGTCTGCTCTCGACGTCTCGCCGCCGCCATGCCCGCGTCAGTGCCTGGACACCGGTGAACCCGAGCAACCCGAGGGCTGCGGTCGCAGCGGCAAGCACGACCAGCCCAAGGCGGTCCGCAACGGCGCAGGCGAGTGCCACCAGCACGACAGCACCGTTCACCAGCGCTACGCGGCTGGTGTTCGGACGACGGATGGATCGCGTTCCGGTTCCGGGCAGGTTGGCCGTGACGGGCTGGGTGCCGCGTGCCAGGGCCGCCAACGGGGACTCGGCGAGGACCGCCAGGGCGGCGAGCCCGATGCCGACGGCGAAGGCTGGCTCAAGGCTGCCGTGCACCGTCCCGAGCAGGTACGCGCACGCGAGCAGGAGCATTCGCGACACAACTGACTGTCCGGACAGCACCGGACCGCCACGCCACGCGCCACGCCACGTCCACCCCAGCAGACCGGCCGTGGCAACGGCCGGAGGAAGCGCCCAGAGGGAAGAGTTGCCCACCGCCGCCAGCAGCAGGGCGACCAGCGCCAGCACGTCAGCCGTCAGGGCGGGCAGCCGCCCTGCAAGCCATCCCCTGAACCCGGACCGAGCGGGCGTCGAAGTCGTCGTCGCCGAACCCTTGACGGGTTCGTCCGCCGCGCCCGGGGGTTCGTCCGCCACGCCAAGCTCGTCCGGCCCCGCCGGTTCGTCAGCAAGTTCTGCCGCGACCCCCGCCGCGTTCACCTGTTCTTCACCTGATGGGATTAGGCTCCGTGTCACCGGCGGACTCCAACCACCCGCAGGCACAACGGCAATCGCATTGATCGGCTCATTCGATCCTCCCCCGTGAAAGCGCGCAAAGCGACCCGAATGCCTCGGCACCAGGGGCAACAGCGGTCGTAGGCCAGCGCGAACTCATCGTCCGAATTGGACTCCGGCACTAACAGGGTTGCATTGTAGGATCACTCGCCCGACAAGTTGATCACGCAATGCGCCGATTCCCGGATCCGCCAGGCAGGCCGTGGTGGCCAAACGGGCCAGCGTCCGGAACCTTCGTCCGACAGCTGCCGCTGGTCGGGTGGTGCGGGGTCAACCGTTATGCCGGCTGTGAGCCCGCCTACTCCGCCGAGACACCCCGGAGTCGGTGCTGGTTCGCCGGATCCAGGGTGACCTTCGGCGCGCGATGCTCATACGGAGTGGAGAGCACGACGGTGGTCCGGGTGGTGACGTTGGCCGACGTACGGATCTCCTGGAGCACCCGCTCCAGATCCGCCGGGCCGGCCACCCGCAACAGCAGCAGGTAGAAGTCCTCCCCCGCCACCGAGTAGCACGAGTCGATCTCCGGCAGGTGGGCCAGCCGCTCCGGCGCGTCGTCGGGCTGCGACGGGTCGAACGGCCGGATCGCCACGAACGCCGTCAGCGGCAGGTCGAGGGCCTCGAAGGAGACCTGGGCGGCGTACCCCTTGATCACACCGCGTTGCTCCAGCCGGCGCACCCGCTGGTGCACGGCGGACACCGACAGGCCCACCTTCTCCGCGAGGTCCGTGTACGACAAGCGCCCGTCGACGGTCAGCGCGGCGATGATGGCCTGATCGGTCTCCTCCACGGCGTGCAACCTACCGGGAAAGGCCCGCCAACGCGACGACAGGCCCGCCGAGCGTCGCACTCGGCGGGCGGACGATCGCGCTCGGTCAGCCCTTGGCCAACGCGCGGGAGATGACCAACCGCTGGATCTGGTTGGTGCCCTCGACGATCTGCAGCACCTTCGCCTCACGCATGTAGCGCTCCACCGGATGGTCGGCCACGTAGCCCGCGCCGCCGAGCACCTGCACCGCGTCCGTGGTGACCCGCATCGCCACGTCGGTGGCGAACAGCTTCGCCTTGGCCGCCTCGAGCGAGTACGGCCGCCCGGCGTCACGCAGCCGGGCCGCGGCGAGCGTCAACGCCCGGGCGGCGGAGATCTGGGTGGCCAGGTCGGCCAGGGTGAACCCGAGGCCCTGGAAGTCGATGATCGCCCGGCCGAACTGCTGGCGCTGCCGGGCGTAGTCCACCGCGTAGTCCAGCGCGGCCTGGGCCAACCCGACCGCGCAGGCGGCGATGCCCAGCCGGCCGGAGTCCAATGCGGACATGGCGATGGTGAAGCCCGCCCCCTCGCCGCCGATCAACCGGTCGGCCGGCACCCGGGCGTCGTCGAAGACGAGCTGCGCCACCGGCGACGACCGCAGCCCCATGGTGCGCTCGGCGGCCTGCGGGTGGATGCCCGCCGTGGCCCGGTCGGCGACCAGGCAGGAGATGCCCCGGGGGCCGGGGCCGCCGGTGCGGCAGAAGATGTTGTAGAAGTCGGCCACCCGGGCGTGGGTGATCCACGCCTTGGTGCCGGAGACGACGTACGCGTCTCCGTCGCGGACCGCCTTCGTGGTCAGCGCCGCGGCGTCCGAGCCACCCTGCGGCTCGGACAGGCAGTACGCGCCGAGCAGTTCGCCGCCGATCATGTCGGGCAGCAGCTTGCGCTGCTCGTCGGTGCCGAACGCGGCGACCGGGTAGCAGGACAGGGTGTGCACGCTGACCGCCTCGGCGACCGCGAGCCAACGGCTGGCCAGGATCTCCAGCACCTGGAGGTAGACCTCGTACGGCTGGGCGGCTCCGCCGTGCTCCTCGGCGTACGGCAGGCCGAGCAGGCCGGCCCGGCCCAGGGTGCGCAGCACCTCCCGGGGAAACTCGGCGCGTTCCTCGAACTCGACCACCTTCGGCGCGAGTTCCCGATCGGCGATCTCGGTGGCCAGTTCCAGCAGGTCGTGGGCCTCGTCGGTGGGCAGGATCCGGTCGACAGTCATAGCGCGATGAGCTCCGTGGGGGTGGTGTTGAGCCGTCGTACGCCGTCCGTCGTGCAGACGACGATGTCCTCGATCCGGGCGCCGTGCCGCCCGGCCAGGTAGATGCCCGGTTCGACGGAGAAGGCCATCCCCGCCGCCAACGGGCGGTCGTTGCCCGCCACCACGTACGGCTCCTCGTGGCCGTCCAGGCCGATGCCGTGGCCGGTGCGGTGCAGGAAGGCGTCGCCGTATCCGGCGGCCTCGATCGGCTCGCGGGCGGCGGCGTCGACGGCCTCGGCGCTCACCCCGGGGCGCACCGCCGCCACCGAGGCGCACTGCGCCTCCCACAGCACCGCGTAGTAGTCCAGGAAATCGGCCGGCGGCCGGCCGGCCGCGACGTAGGTGCGGGTGCAGTCGGAGCGGTACCCCGAGGGCATCGTGCCGCCGATGTCCACCACCACCGGCTCGCCGACGCCGATCGGCCGGTCCGAGGTGCCGTGGTGCGGACTGGCCCCGTTCGGGCCGGCGGCGACGATGACGAAGTCGACCGTGACGTGCCCGGCCGCGCGGATCGCCGCGGCGATGTCGGCGGCCACCTCCACCTCGGTACGCCCCGGCCGCAGCCACTCGCCCATCCGGGCGTGCACGGCGTCGATCGCCGCGCCGGCCTCGGCGAGCGCGGCGATCTCCGCCGGCGACTTGTGGATCCGCAGCTCCCGCAACACCTCGGAGGCGAGCCGCTGCCGGGCGTCAGGCAGCGTCGCGCGCAACGCGAGGACCTGCTCGGCCCACATCCGGTCGGCCAGCCCGACCGCGCCGACCGGCCCGCCGAGCGCGGCGGTGACCAACGGGTACGGGTCGACACCGTCGGGATGGTCGACGATGCGTACCCCGGTGGCCGGTGCCGGAGACGCCTCGGCCGCCGGCCGTTCCAGGGTCGGCACGATCAGCGTCGGCTCGCCCTCGGCGGGCAGCACCAGCAGCGTCAGCCGCTCACCGGCGTGCGCGTCGTAGCCGGTCAGGTAACGCAGGTCGGAGCCGGGGCTGAGCAGCAACGCGTCCAGCCCGGCGGCGGCGGTGGCGCGCTGCGCGGCGGCCAGCCGCTGCGGCGGATACAGCTCCTCGGTTCCCACCCACTCAGCTTAACGTTCGTTTGGGCCGAGTGGGCCGGCCGGGGCGGTGTGCCGACGGTGGGCCGAGGTTAGCCGATCAGCCAGAGGCAGAACGGGTGGCCGTCCGGGTCCAGGCAGACCCGGACGTTCTCCTGCGGCTGGTGGTCGGCGAGGGTTGCACCGCAGGCCAGCGCGTGGTCGAGGGCGGCGGACAGGTTCTCGACGCCGATCTCCAGATGCATCATCATCTGCTGCTGGCCCGCCTCGGCCGGCCAGGTCGGGCGCACGTACGCCCGCTCCCGCTGGAAGGACAGGCCCACCCCGCCGTCGGCCGAGCGCAGGATGACGTCGTCGGTCTCCTCGACCTCGACGTCCCAGCCGAGCAGGTTCGCGTAGAACCGGGCCAGCGCGGCCGGGTCGGGCGTGTCCAGGTTGACCGTGGTCAGTGTCAGCCGGGTGGATGCGGGCATGGCGTCCTCCTGATCGCGCGGCCGCCGCGCCGTCCGCAGCGAACGTCGGTGGGTTGTGTCAGGCTGTCGGGCGTGGCACAGCAGACCCCGATCATGCTCGTCGACGCGCCCAGTCTGTACTTCCGGGCGTACTTCGGCATCCCCGAGTCCGCCGCGAAGACCGCCGACGGCCAGCCGGTCAACGCCGTACGCGGCTTCCTCGACATGCTCGCCCAGCTGATCCGCACCCGGCGGCCGGGCCGGATGGTGTGCGCGATGGACCACGACTGGCGGCCCGACTGGCGGGTGGCGCTGCTGCCGTCGTACAAGGCGCACCGGGTGGCGCCCGAGGGCGGCGAGGTGGTGCCGGACACCCTCACCCCGCAGGTGCCGATGATCCTCGACGTGCTCGACGCACTGGGCATCACCGTGGTCGGCGCGCCCGGCTACGAGGCCGACGACGTGCTCGGCACCCTGTCGGTCACCCAGCCCGGGCCGGTGGAGGTGGTCTCCGGCGACCGCGATCTGTTCCAGCTGATCGACGACGCCCGCGGGGTGCGGCTGCTCTACATCGGGCGGGGCGTGGCCAAGCTGGACGACTGCGACGACGCCGCGGTCCGCGCCCGCTACGGCGTACCCGCCGACCGGTACGCCGAGTTCGCCGCCCTGCGCGGCGACCCGAGCGACGGACTGCCCGGGGTGGCCGGGGTCGGCGAGAAGACCGCCGCCCGGCTGGTCGACCGGTACGGCGACATCGCCGGCATCCTCGCCGCCCTGGAGGACCCCGCCTCCGGCTTCGCCCCCGGGCTGCGTACCAAGCTCGCCGCGGCCCGCGACTACCTCGCGGTGGCGCCGAAGGTGGTCCGGGTCGCCCTGGACGTGCCGCTGCCACCGCTGCCCACCGAGCTGCCGGTCGCGCCGGCCGACCCCGACCGGCTGCTCGACCTGGCCGAGCGCTGGAACCTGGCCGGCTCCACCCGCCGCCTG
This sequence comes from Micromonospora craterilacus, assembly GCF_003236315.1. GTDB lineage: Bacteria > Actinomycetota > Actinomycetes > Mycobacteriales > Micromonosporaceae > Micromonospora > Micromonospora craterilacus. The sequence continues at coordinate 53 of NZ_POTY01000195.1, read as the reverse complement.
GTCGACGCCCTCAGCACCCGCACCCCCGCCAGCTGAGCCACCAGCGTCCCTCC
>NZ_POTY01000194.1 GCF_003236315.1 Micromonospora craterilacus | reverse complement strand
GTGGCGGTGGCCGGGTGAGCGGGGTCGACGCCACGGCCCGCCGGTGGCTGCGCTGCTACCGCCCCCGGCCGACGGCCAGCGTACGGCTGGTCTGCTTCCCGCACGCCACCGGCAGCGCGCCGTTCTACCGCAGCTGGGCGGTGGAGCTGCCGGACGGCATCGAGCTGCTGGCGGTGCAGTACCCGGGCCGGCTGGACCGCATCGGCGAACCGCCGGTGACCTCCATGGACGTGCTGGCCGACATGGTTGCCGAGGTGCTCGCTCCCCGGCGGGACCTGCCGGTCGCCCTGTTCGGGCACAGCATGGGCGCGGCGGTGGCGTACGAGGTGGCCCGCCGGTTGGAGCGGCGGCACGACGGGCCGCTGGCCCACCTGTTCGTCTCGGGACGGCCCGCGCCGCGCCACCACCGGCCGGGCAGCAAGCACCTCGGCCCGGACGACGACCTCTGGGCGGAGCTGCGCAGACTGAACGGCACCGACCCGGCGGCGCTGGACAACCCGCAGCTACGGGCGGCGTTGCTGCCGACGCTGCGGGCGGACTACCGGCTGATCGAGAGCTACCGGCCGGTCGAGGGGGAGCTGTTGGCCACGCCGATCTCCGCGTTGGTCGGCGACGTGGACACCGAGGCGGCCGTGGACGAGGTGGCGGCCTGGGCGGAGTACACCCGGGCGGCGTTCGACCTGACCGTCTTCGACGGCGACCACTTCTACCTGGTGCCGCACCGGACGAAGGTGCTGGCCGGCGTCATCCGGAGCCTCGGCCTACCGTGACCGGCCCGGCCGCGTCGACCGATCCGGGCGGGGTGGAGCTGTCGACTCCGGGCGGGATCGAGGTGTCGACTCCGGGCGGGGTGCAGCTGTCGACGAAACGGCGCCACAGCAGGCGACGCTTCGGCTTGCCGCTGGTGGTCCGCGGCACGGTGCCCGCCGGCACCGGCACGACGTGCACCGTCGCGTCCGGCACCAGTGGCAGCACCAGCCCGGGGATCCGGGGCAGCCACTCCGGCCGGGGATGTTCCAGGTGGACCACCACGGTCGGGGTGCCGGCCCGCAGACCGAGCACGGTGGCCAGCCGGCCGGGCGGCGTGTCCAGGGCCGCGCCGAGCACCGCGTCGAGATCCTCGGCGAAGACCGCGCGGCCGCGTACCTTCAGGCTGTCGCCGAGGCGGCCGAGCACGAACAGGTCCCCGTCGCGGAGGAAACCGGCGTCGCCGGTGCGGACCGTGCCGTCGCCGAACGCGGTGCCGTCGGCGTAGCCGTCGGTGACGCCGGCCCCGCCGACCACGATCTCCCCGACCACACCGTCGTCGACCGGCCGGCCGTCGTCGTCGGTAACCGTCACCCGGGCCCCGGCCAGTGGCCCGCCGCAGCCCACCACCGGTACGCCGTCCGGACCGGGCGACTGCCGCCACCCGGTGCGCAGCGGCAGCCCGGTCACCGCCAGCGTCGCCTCCGCCAGCCCGTACGCGGGCAGCAGCGCCTCCCGGCGCAGCCCGTACGGGGCGAGCAGGTCGGCGAAGCGCTCCAAAGTGGACGGCTGGATCCGTTCGGCGCCGACGATGACCGCCCGCCACCGGGCGAGGTCCAGCCCGGCCAGCTGCTCGGGGCGGACCCGGCGGACCAGGTGGGCCAGGCCGAAGCCGGGCATCGCGGTCAGCCGGGCACCGTGCCGGCCGAAGCACTCCAGATAGCGGGTCGGCCGGCGGACGAACTCCGCGGGCGTGAGCAGCCACAGGTCGGCGCCGGTGACGATCGGCGCCAGCAGGCACCCGACCAGTCCCATGTCGTGGTGCACCGGCAGCCAGGACGCGGTCGGGTCGTCCGGAGTCATCGCCAGCCACTCCCGGATGGCCGCGACGTTGGCCTCCAGCGCCAGGTACGGCACCCGTACTCCGCGCACCGCGCCGGTGGTGCCGGAGGTGAACTGGAGCAGTGCCAGCCGCGCCGGCTCGGCCAGGGACGCCTCGACCGCGTCGCCGGGCAGCTCACCGACGTCGACGGTGGGCACCCCTGCGCGGGCCGCCGCCCGGGTGACCGCCGGTGCCGACCCGTGGTCGACCACCACCAGCCGGGGTCGCATCGCCGCCAGGGCGGTGGCCAGGTGCTCGGCGTACCGGTCGGGGTCGCCGAACGTCGCGGGCGGGGCGAGCGGCGACGCCGTCGCGCCGGCCAGTAACGCGCCGAACAGGGTGCCGACGAACTCCGGGCCGCTGGGCAGCACCAGCCCCACCACGTCGCCCGGGCCGACCCCCCGCGCGGCGAGACCGGCGGCGTGGCCCCGGGCCAGCCCGGCCAGCCGGGCGTACGACCACCGGTCCCAGTCGCCGTCCGGGCGGGAGAACCAGATGCCCCGGTCGGCGCGCGGTGCCGCCAACCAGGACAGCAGCCCGGTCATGCCGGCCGGGCCTCGATCACCGGGAACATCGGCGTCGAGGTCGCCTCGACCAGTTCCAGCCCGGCCCCGGTCAGCAGGGCGCGCTGCTCGTCCAGGCTGCGTGCGCCGCCGGCGCTCAGCGTCAGCATCAGCATGTCCATTCGGCGGGCCAGCGGTGTGCTGTCCGCTTCGGACTGCCGACCGGCCTCCAGGATGAACACCCGGCCCTGCGGGGACATGGCGGCCCGGATGCGCCGCAGCACGCCGGTGGCCTCCTCGTCGCTCCAGCTGTAGAGGATCCGCTTGAGCACGTACGCGTCGCCGCCGGCGGGGATGTCGTCGGTGAGGAAACTGCCCGGCACGACGCGTACCCGGTCGGCGACGCCGGCCGCGGCGAACGTCTCCGGTGCGTTCGCCACCACGCCGGGCAGGTCGAACAGCACCCCGTGCATCCGCGGGAAACGGCCCAGCAGGTCACTCAGGAAGCGGCCGTTGCCGCCGCCGACGTCGACCACCGTGCCGAAGCGGGACCAGTCCGACGCACGCAGGATCGCCATCAGCTCCATGCCGGTGACGCCGCTCATCACCTTGTCGAAGGCCTCCCCGTCGGCGGGGTTGCGGCCGAAGTGGTCCCACATGCCGACGCCGTGCACCGCGTCGAACGCCCCCTCGCCGGTGCGCAGGGTGTGGTCCAGACCCTCCATCGCCCGGGTGCACACCACCGGCGACAGGAAGATGTCCCGGGCCGAGTACGGGTGGTCGGCGCGCAGCAGGTCGGCCATCGGGGTCAGCCCGAACTCGCCCGGCGTGACCTCGGCGAACAGGTCCCGGGTGGCGAGGTAGCGCAGCGCCTTGGTCAGCGCCGGTTCGTCGGCGCCGCAGGCACGGGCCAGCTCGGCGGCGGGCAACGGCCCGTCGGCCAGATGGTCGGCCACCCGCAGCAGGCAGACCGCCCGGATCGTGTACGGCAGCAGGTAGTCACCCACCTCCATGAGCCGCAGGATGGCCGGTACGTCGATCCCGGGACGTCGTCTCGTCAGCATCGCTGCTCCTTGTCAACTGGGTCGGTCACGCCGTCGGCGGTTCGGGGTCAGCTCGGTCCTGGCCGGGCGGCCAGCAGGTGGTCGGCGAGCGTGGCGAGGTGAGTGGTGGTGGGCGTGTCGAAGCAGTCCAGCCAGAGCGCCCGGCGATACCACCAGTGCAGCGGGTACTCCCAGGTCGCGCCGAGCCCGCCGGTCACCTGAAGGGCGTCCTCGCAGGCCCGCACGGCCGCCCGCCGGCCGGTCACCACCGCCTCGGCGTAGGCCCGCTCGACCTCGGGACCGTTCGCGGCCGACCCGGTGGTGTCGGCGGCGTTCCCGGCCGCGCCGAGCAGCCAGCAGGCCCGCAACGCCAGCGAGGTGGCCAGTTCCAGCGCCACGTAACTGTCGGCCAGCCGGTGCGCGACCGCCTGGTACGCCCCGATCGGCCGGCCGAACTGCACCCGGTCGCCGGCGTGCCGGCAGGCCAGGTCCAGGGCCCGCCGGGCCACCCCGACGGCCTCGCAGGCCAGCAGCGTGCTGCCGTGCCGGCGGGCGTCGGCCAGCGCCCGGCCGGCCGCGTCCGGGGCCACCAGCAGCTCGCCCGGGGTGTCGGCGAAGCGCAGCCGGGCGGCGCCGCGCAGCCGGTCCAGCGTGGGCTGCGGTTCGACGGTCAGCCCGTCGGCCGGCGACGGCACCGCGAACAGCGCGACGCCCGCGTCGGTGTCGGCGGCGACCAGCAGGGCGGCGGCCGCCGTCGCGTCGGTGACCAGGGCCCGTACGCCGGTCAGCCGCCAGCCGTCCCGGTGCCGCACGGCCCGGCAGCCACCACCGGCCGGGTCGTCCTGCCAGGCGAGGGTGAGCGGGCCGGGGGGCACCGCCAGCCCGGCGGCCCGGTGGACCGGGTGGGCCAGGCCGACCGTGCTCCACCAGGGTGTGGCGGCCAGGGCGTAGCCGCCCTCCTGGGCCAGCAGGCCCATCTCCACCATGCCCAGGTCCGGGTCGCACCAGCCCTGCCGGCGCAGTAGCGGCCAGGCGTCCGGATCGCCGGCGGCGGCGTCGGCCATCCCGGCGACCCGGTCGGCCGGGTACCGGTCGGCGAGCAGCCGCGCGGCGGCGGCCTGCAGGTCGCGCTGCTCGTCGGTGAGGGCGAAGTCCATGATGGTCCTTTCCGGCCTGACGGCTCACCGGGTCCGGGGCAGGCCGAGCACCCGCTCGGCGATGATGCCGCGCAGGATCTCCGAGGTGCCGCCCTCGATCGAGTTGGCCCGGCTGCGCAGCCGCAGGTGCTGCCAGTGACCGGCGGCCCGGCTGCCGGGGCCGTCCAGCACCGCCGCCGGGCCGAGCAGGCGCAGCGCGAACGCGGCCAGCCGCTGGTTGGTGACCGACCAGTGCAGCTTGAGGATCGAACTCTCCGGCCCCGGCTTGCCGGTGCTGGCGAGCGCGGCCATCGTCCGTTGACCGGTCCAGCGCAACCCCTGCAACTGCACGTGCAGGTCGGCCACCTCGGCGCGGACCCCCGGGTCGTCGGCCAGCCCGAGGTCGTGCACGGTACGCAGCAGCCGGTCGAACTCGACGGCCAGCCGGGCGGTGAGGGTGATGCCGAAGGTGCCGCGCTCGTGCGCGAGGGTGGTCATCGCGATCCGCCACCCCTCGCCGACCGGCCCGAGCACACAGTCGCGGGGTACCGGCACGTCGGTCAGCACGATCTGGTTGAAGTCGCTGTCGCCGGTGGTCTGCCGCAGCGGCAGCACCTGCACGCCGGGGCTGCGCATGTCGACCAGCAGGCAGGTCAGCCCCGCGTGGCGGGTGGATCCGGGCTGGGTCCGGGCCAGCAGCAGGCACCAGTCGGCCTGGTGCGCGTACGACGACCAGACCTTCTCGCCGCTGACCAGCCACCCGTCCGCGGTGGCCACCGCGCGGGTGCGTACCGCGGCCAGGTCACTGCCGGCGTCGGGCTCGGAGAAGCCCTGGCAGAAGACGTACTCGCCGGAGAGGATCGGCTCCAGGAAGCGCTGCTGCTGCTCGGGCGTGCCGTGCGAGACGATGGTCGGGCCGACCATGCCCAGGCCGATCACGTTGACGTGGTCGGGTGCCTCGGCCAGCGCGCTCTCCTCGGCGTAGATGCCCTGGTAGGTGGGGGCCAGTCCGCGCCCGCCGTAGGCGGCCGGCCAGGTCAGTCCGGTGTAGCCGGCCGCGTGCAGCGCCTTCGTCCAGGCACCCGGCGACGCGTCTTCGCGGTGCCGGGGGACCTGCTCGGCCAGCCAGGCGCGCAGCTCGGCGCGGAAGGCGGCCTCCTCGGGGGAGTCGCGCAGGTCCACCGGTCAGCCCTCCCGGGCGGCCACGGCGCGGGCCGGGTCGCGGAACGTGCGCACCCCGGCGCCGAAGTACCGTTCACGCAGGGTGGTCTCCGCCGGGTCGTACGCGGTGCGGAACAGCCCGCGTCGTTGCAGCTCCGGCACGAGCAGGTCGCAGATGTCGTCGATGCCGTCCGACGGTGGGCAGGGAATCAGGTTGAACCCGTCGACGTCGGCCACGGTGAGCCACTGCTCCATCCGGTCGGCGACCTGCTCCGCCGTGCCGAACAGGGTGACCGGTGCGTCCACCCGGGGCCGGCGGGGCCGGGAGACCAGATACTTCACGTCGCCGACCGTCCAGGTGCGGTCCGGGGTGAGCTTGCGCAGGAAGCCGAGGAAGGAGTGGCTGGCCTGGCTGCGGATCTGGTCGACCGGGGTCTCGTCGGGGAAGGCGGCCAGGTCGATGTCCATCCACCCGCACCACTTGGCCAGCTGCCCCTCGCTGCTCCACAGCGTGTTGTACGCCTCCGCCTTGGCCTTGGCCTCGGCCCGGTCCCGGCCGACCATCACCATGGTGCCCTGCAACGCCTTGACCATGCCCGGGTCCCGGCCGTGCCGGGCCGCCGCGGCGCGCAGGGCGGCCACCGGCTCCGCGCCGGAGGTCGGGTCGGCCAGGGTCAGGAAGACCACCTCGGCGTGCCGGGCGGCGAACTCGACACCGCGGGGCGAGGAGCCCGCCTGGTAGAGCACGGGAGTGCGCTGCGGGGAGGGCTCGCACTGGTGCGGGCCACGGACGGTGAACCACCGACCCTGGTGGTCGATCTCGCGGACCTTGGTGGGGTCGGTGAAGACATCGCGTTCGGCATCCCGGACCACCGCGTCGGCGTCCCAGCTGTCCTCCCACAGCGCGCGGGCGACCTGGACGTACTCGTCGGCGCGGTCGTAGCGCTCGTCGTGGTCGAGGTAGTCGCCGAGGCCGTTGGCGGTGGCCGAGCGCAGGTAGGAGGTGACGATGTTCCAGCCGACCCGCCCGCCGGTGAGGTGGTCCAGCGAGGAGAACAGCCGGGCGCACTCGTAGGGGGAGTGGTAGGTGGTGGAGTACGTGATCGCGAAGCCGAGGTGTCGGGTGGCCGCCGCGGCCGCCGAGAGCAGCAGCGCCGGGTCGATCGAGGGGATCTGCACCGCGTGCCGCACCGCCGGAGCCCAGGAGCCCCGGTAGACGTCGTACACGCCGTGAATGTCGGCGAAGAACAGCGCGTCGATGCAGGCCGCCTCCAGCTGGCGGGCCCGCGACACCCAGTACTCCAGGGACCGGTAGCCGGTGGCGGTGCGGTCGCCGGGGACTCTCCACATGCCCTTGAACTGCGGTGACGGGGAGCACTGGGTGAACACGTTCAGATGCATGCCCGGTTCCTCACATCCGTTCCGGCTGGTACCGGCGACCACGCTGCCAGGTGACGACACGCTACCGGTTGTTGCCGACAACACGCCACACCCAAGATACGAGTAAAGCCACTATGATGCGGCGTGTGCCCAAACTCAACGGCAGCACCCACGTCAACCTGACCGTGCGCGACCTGGACCGCAGCACCGAGTGGTACTGCCGGGTCATGGACTTCACCGTCGTCCGGGATGCGACACCCGCCGAGTCCGGGTTCACCTTCCGTACGCTGGTCCACCGGCAGTCGCTCGCCGCCATCGTGCTCGGCCAGGCGGTCGAGCCGGATCCGGCGCCCTTCGACGAACGGCGGGTCGGTCTGCACCATCTCGGCTACCACGTGCCCGACCGCGCCGAGCTGGACCGCTGGGCCGCCCACCTGGACACCGTCGGCGCCGAGCACTCCGGGGTCCGCGAGCTGTTCCTGGAGGCCGGCTACGGCATCTGGCTGCGCGACCCGGACAACATCTGGCTGGAGTTCTACTGGCTCAACGCCGACTACTTCATGGACCGGCTGCGCCAGCAGCGCCGGGCCGAGCGGGCGGCGCGCACCGCCGCCGGCACGCGTTGATTGTAGGGTCTTGCCGAACACAACACACGCTATGGATAGTGGGTTGCGGGGCCGCCGCCGGCGTGGACGTGCGCACCGACGACTTGGAGACCGACGTGGAAGAGACCCGGAACAGCGTCTACTGGCACGACACCGAACCGGTCGAGGTCGGTGAACCCCTCGACGGCGACGCGAGCTGCGACATCTGCATCGTCGGCGCCGGGTACACCGGCCTGTGGGCGGCGCACTTCCTCGCCGAGGCCGAGCCCTCGGCCGACATCCGGGTGCTGGAGGCCGAGACGGTGGGCAGCGGCGCGTCCAGCGCCAACGGCGGGTTCGTCGGGCTCACCGCCGGCAAGGTGCTGCGCCGGCTGTTGTGGTACTACGGCCGGGAGAAGGCCGCCGGCGTCTACCGCACCGGCGCCCGGTCCATCATCGACATCGGCCGGTTCTGCCGCCAGTACGGCATCGACGCCGACTTCGCGATGAACGGCATGCTCCAGGTGGTCACCGACCGCAAGCAACTGGCCCGGCTCGAACTTCAGGTCAAGCGCAGCGAGCGCACCGGCCTGCGCGGCTCGTTCAAACTGCTGGGCCGCGACGAGGCCCAGCAACGCATCGGCTCGGAGCAGGTGCTCGGCGCGCTGCGGACCACCGGTGCGCTGGTCAACCCGCACCGGCTGGTGCAGGGCCTGGCCCGGGTGGTACGGGAGCAGGGCGTCAGCATCCACGAGCGGACCCCGGTCACCGAGGTACGCAAGGTCGGCAACCGCTACCGGGTGACCACCCCGACCGGCACGGTGACCGCGAACGAGGTCGTCCTCGCCACCAACGCCTGGCAGCACAGCTTCGCGCAGACCCACACCAAGGTCATGCCGGTGTGGAACTACCTGATGGTGACCGAGCCGCTGACCGACGCGCAGCTGGCCCGGGTCGCCTGGCCCGGCCGGGAGGGGGTCAGCAACTCGCTGTCGTTCGCCCACGCCGCCCGGCTGACCGCCGACAACCGGGTCGTCTGGTCCGGCGGCCGGTGGTACTACTTCGACCGGCGGGACACCGACCGGGGCCACATCCGCAACGACGCCGCCTACCGCGACCTGCGCGAGTCCTTCGCCCGGTTCTTCCCAGCCTGGCGCGACGTGCGGTTCAGCCACGCCTTCGGCGGGCCGATCGGCTGGAGCCGCACCTTCATCCCGCAGTTCGGCCGCACCGGCGACGGCCTGGTCTACGGGCACGGCTACACCGGCAACGGGATCGCGCCCAGCCACACCGGCGGGAAGATCCTGCGTGACCTGGTGCTGCGCCGCGAAACCGAGTACACCGACCTGGCCTTCGTCACCGTCAACCAGCCCAAGTTCGCCAAGGGCGCCATGGGTGACAAGGGCGCGCACCTGTTCATCTGGCGGCAGGAGACCGGAGACCGGCTACCGCTGCTGCTGCCGCACTCGGCCGCGTTGGCGCCGCGGGCGTTCTTCGCGGCCCGCGCCGCGCGCCGGGCCCGGATGGCCGGTGCCGACCGCTGACCCGCCAACTCCAAGGTGTACGCGAAACGGGGCGCCCGGCCAACGCCGGGCGCCCCGTTTGCGCGAAGGTCAGCGGGCGTCGTGTTCCGGGTGTTCCGGCGGGGTCAGGGGGCGTCGGTTCCGCCGGAGTCAGCGGGCGTCGGTTCCGGCGGGGTCAGCGGGCGTCGCCGTCCTGCGGCGTCAGCGAGGTGTCGTGGGGGAGGTCAGCAGGCGGCTCTCCCCGACGGCGAGATCCCAGAGTGTGCCGGCCGGCCGTCCCGCTTCCGCCCACGCCTTGCGGGCCAACTCCACCGGGGCCAGCACCGGCTCGGCGGAGAGCGCGAAGGTGCCCCAGTGGATGGTCACCATCCGGTCCGCGCCCAGGTCGCCACAGGCACGGACCGCCTCGGCCGGGTCCATGTGCAGCGGTTTCATGAACCAGCGCGGGCGGAACGCGCCCACCGGCAACAACGCCACGTCGATGCCGGGGAACCGGGCGCCGATCTCGGCGAAGGCCGGGCCGTAGGCCGAGTCCCCGGCGAAGAACACCCGGTGGGCGGGGGTACCGGTGGCGGTCATCAGCCAACCGCCCCACAGGCTCTGGCAGGTGTCGAAGAGGCCCCGCCGGCTCCAGTGGTGGGCCGGGGTGAAGTCGAACCGTACGCCGGCCACGGTCGCCGACTCCCACCAGTCCAGCTCGATCACCCGGCGAAAGCCCCGGGCCTGGAACCACCAGGCCAGCCCGGCCGGCACCAGCACCGGGGTGTCCCGGGGCAGCCGGCGTACGGTCGGCTCGTCAAGATGGTCGAAGTGGTTGTGGCTGATCACCACGGCGTCGATCGGCGGCAACGCCGCCCAGGCCACACCGGGTGGGGTGTACCGGCGCGGGGTGCCGGGGATCCGGTCGGCGAAGACCGGGTCGGTCAGCACCACCCGACCACCGAGCTGCACCAGACAGGTGGCGTGCCCGACCCAGGTCACCGCGGCCTGCCCAGGGAGGACCGGGGGCACCGCCTGCTCGACCACCGGCACCCGACCGGCGATCAGGCCGGTGGGCCGGTTGCCCCGCTCGCGCATCAACCGCAGCACCGCCGCCGACCCGGGCACCGGATGGGTGAGCCGGTCGGCGAAGCTGCGCGGCCAGACCCGTCCGGTGGGCGTACCGGAGAACCGGGCGAGGATGCGGTGGACGGTGCGCGGTCGGTACACGGATTCCTCCTCGGGTGCTCGGGTGGCCCGGGCCGCACCGGACGCGGCGGCCTCAGCCGGGCCGGCGTGCGGTGAGCAGCAGGTAGCCCAGGCAGGACTCGGCGACCGCCTGCAGATCCAGTACGGCGTTGCCGACCTGGCGCAGCACCCGGGGCCCGTACGTGCCGGACAGCCGTTCGCGTTCCCGCGCCACCGCCGCCCGGGTGGCCTGGTGCGAGCGGCGGACGTGGGGGCTGGCGTCGAAGAGTTCGTCGACCTCGAAGCCGGCCGCGCGCACCAGCTCGGCGTACGCCTGCGCGGTCGGCGGCGTCGACATCGGCATCGCCGACCAGATCCGCTCCTGGTCGTCGTCCATCGGACGGGCCAGGGTCAGCTCGGCGAGGACCAGCCGGCCGCCGGGGCGCAGCACCCGGTACGCCTCGGCCAGCGCGGCGGCCTTGTCCGGTACGTGCACCAGCACCTCCAGCGCCAGCGCCGCGTCGAAGTGCCCGTCGGGGTACGGCAGGGCGGTGGCGTCGGCCCGGGCGAAGCGCACCCGGTCGGCCAGGCCCTCCTTGGCCGCGAGTTCGCCGGCCCGCTCGACCTGCCAGCCGCTGAGCGACACGCCGGTGACCGCGGCGCCGGTGACCCGGGCGACCCGGCGGGTGGGCCCACCCGTGCCGCAGCCGATGTCGAGCACATGGTCGCCAGTACCGGCCGCGAGCCGGCTGGCGAGCTCGTCGTTGAGCCGCTCCTGCGCCTGCGGCATCGGGGTGTCGTCGTGCTCGTCGGCCCAGTATCCGTAGTGCAGGTTGTCGCCGTAGACGGCGTCGAGGAAGGTGCCCATCAGGTCGTAGAACGTGCCGACCGCCTGGGCCCGCGCCGCCGGGTCTTCACTCACCGTCCGGACCTCCCGCCCACGCCGTGATGACGCGTCACAGCATAGTGGCGAACCAACAAACACAACACCGTTCGGGTGTAGCTTCTAGGCTGTCGATGGAGTGTTCGTTAGGCTGTCCGGCAGAACCCCACACCGACTGACCACGGAACGGACGGTGGACCGACCGATGAGCAACTCTGCCAAGGTGCTGGACCGCGCGGAACGCATCGCCGAGGAGGTGCTGTTCCCGGCGGCGGAGACGGTCGACGCCTCCGACGCGGTCCCGACCAGTCACCTCGACCTGCTCGCCGCGGAAGGCTTCTACGGCGTCGCCGGCCCGCCGCAGTTCAGCGAGATGTCCGCCGAGGACACCGCCACCGCCGCCCGGGTCATGGAGATCGTCGCCAGCGGCTGCCTGACCACCTCCTTCGTCTGGGCCCAGCACCACAGCGCGGTGATGGCGGCGACGCACAGCCAGCGCCCGGGCATCGCCGAGGAGTGGCTGGAGCCACTGTGCCGGGGCGAGCGGCGGGCCGGCCTGGCCATCATCGCCGCGACCCGACCCGGCCCGCCGGCGGTACGCGCCGAGCCGGTCGACGGCGGGTGGCTGCTGCACGGCGTCGCGCCCTGGGTGACCGGCTGGGGCCTGGTCGACACCCTGTTCACTGCCGCCCGGGACGCCTCGGACACCCTCGTCTGGTCCCTGCTGGACGCCAAGGAGAGCGACACCCTGCGCGTCACGCCGGTCGACATGGTCGCGGTCGCCGCCAGCCGCACCGTGGAGGTCACCTTCACCGGGCACTTCGTGCCCGAGCGGCGGGTCACCGGCACCGTGCCGCACGAGGTCTACCTGCAACGCGACCCGGCGACACTGCGGTTCAACGGCTCGCTGCCGCTCGGCGTGGCCACCCGCTGCGCCCGACTCATCGGGCCCAGCCCACTGGACGCGGCGATCGGTGACTGCCGGTCCACCCTCGACGCCGCCGGCCCGGAGCAGCTGCCCTCGGCGCGGGCCGCCGCGGCGGCCCTCGCGCTGCGCGCCGCCGGACTGCTCGCCACCACCACCGGCAGCGCGGCGGTGCTGCGCCACCGCCCCGCCGAGCGGCTCATGCGCGAGGCGATGTTCCTACTCGTCTTCGGCAGCCGCCCGGCAATCCGCGCCGACCTCCTCGACCGCCTCCACCACGCCTGACCGAGGCTGGACACGGCATCCCTGACTTAGAGCGCCCGGCAATAGGACTGGTGGGGCTGCGGCGCGCCCTGGCACTTCGGCTGGCGGCGTTGTCGTCGTCGGCCATGCAACACCGGCATGGCCTCCTCCTCCGCCTTGCCATCCTCGGCCAGGACCCGCCTCGCCTCCACCGCCCTATTGCCGGGCGCTCTAACAGGCCGAGGCTGATCCGGCCCGGGTAGAGTGCGGAGGGTCGCCGGGCGCGCCCCCAGCCGGGCGACGGGGAGTCGTTCCATGCTGAAGATCCATTTCTCCGGCGAGGACATCCTCCGGACCCGCGTGGCTCCGGCGGCCGATCCGGTCTGGGAAGTGGTGCTGAGCCTGCACCTGTTGCCCGGGCGCAGCCGGGACCCGCTGCTGGCCGGCTGGCGGCGCGAGGTCATGCGCGACCTGCGCCGGCAGGAGGACGTCGACAGCCTGCGGTTGCTGTTCGCGTTGAGCCCGCCGCGGGGTTACTTCCCGGATTTCCTCACCCCGTACGAGAGCGTGGACGGGTTCGAGGCGGGGATGGAGGCGTTGCGGCGTACCCCCGTCGAACTGCTGCACCGCGACCTGACGCTGCTCGCCGACGGTCGACGCCTGCCCGCTGCCGCGTCCGCCCTCGCCCGGGGTGAGCCGGCGGCGTTGGCGCACCTGACCACGACCATCGGTCGCTACCGTGAGCTGGCCCTCGGCCCGTACTGGGCCGGGGTTCAGGCGGCGGTGGAGGCCGACCGGGCGCGGCGGGCGCGGGCCGTCCTCGACGATGGCATCCAGGGCCTGCTGACCAGCCTGCGCCCGGGCGCGCGGTGGGAGTCGGGGGTGCTGGAGATCCCCAACTATCCGCGCAGCCGCGAGCTGCACCTGCAGGGGCGCGGCCTGCTGCTGGTGCCGTCGTTCTTCTGCGCGAACACGCCGGTTGCGCTGCTCGACCCGAAGCTGCCGCCGGTGCTGGTCTACCCGGTGGACCGGCTGGGCGGGCTGGCGTCGGACGGTGCGGGCGCGTCCGGTGCGGGGCGGGAGGCGCTGTCCGCGCTGCTCGGGCGCACCCGCGCGGCGGTGCTGGCCACCACCGAGGACGGCTGCAGCACCGGCGAACTGGCCCGCAGGTTGCGCATCTCACCGGCTGCGGCCAGCCAGCACGCCACCGTGCTGCGCAACGCCGGTCTGCTGGTCAGCCACCGCGACCGGAACACCGTCCTGCACACCCTCACCCCGCTGGGCCGCGCCATCCTCACCCCCTGACGGGGGAGGGCTCAGAGGGCGAGGGTGGCGGCGGCGGTGG
>NZ_POTY01000193.1 GCF_003236315.1 Micromonospora craterilacus | reverse complement strand
TGTATAAGAGACAGGCATTATCGTTCTGGCGTGCACATCCGTTTTGACATCCCAGCCGATCCCGCCTACCCCGGCCGCGTGGCCGCTGCGCTCACCAGTGATCAGCTGCGCAAGTACGGTCTTGTCGGCGCGGCGCTGGCGGCGGTCGGGGCGATCGGTTTCGCCGTCTCGCGGGGGTTCGCGTGGGGCGAGCAGATCCTGCCGCTGTGGATGGCGATGGTCGTGGGCGGTCTGCTGGCGATGCTGTACTGGCCGTGGATGCGGTTGCGCGCCCGGCGTCGTTCCAGTCGCTACGCCGTCGAGGGCCACTACGACATCACCGACGACAACATCTTGATGCGCAGCGGCTCGGAGTCCGGGGGCATCGCCTGGGACGGGGTCGCCCAGGTGAGGGACACCCCCGAGTTCTGGATCGTGTACGTCGGTGGGATGCCGGCGACCGTGATCCCACGCCGGTTGATGTCTGCCGAGGACGCCGAGACGTTGCGCGCCTTCATGGCCGAACGAGGGCTGCTCCGCACTCGGTGAACTGACCTGGCCGCTGGCCGGGCCTGGCGTCTGTCCTGCGCTGTCGGCCAGCGACCGACGATCCTGCCGCGCTTGGGCTCGCCGGGCCGGCGGTAGTGTCCGGGACATGGTCGAGAGGATCGCGTTCTTCGATCCGGTGCACGGGAATCTCGTTCTATCAAGATCCCGGCGACAACTCGGCGGACCGTCACGCTAGGCCATGAAGTGCGCCGGTGCACCGCCACGAGCAGGTGCACGGATCCGCCGCCGAGAATGCGTGCGATGCACCAGGGCACCTGCCTCGCCGAGGACTAGCGGTACGTCGTAGATCGACATGTCCTGGCGGGCCTCGCGTACCGGACCCGGTGGCGCCATCACTGGTGTCGGCGAAGCAGCCGAACACGCCAGCAGCGTCACGCACTTCCCGCGACCACGACGCTGACTGAACCTTCGGTCGGACCAAACTGTGGCGCACATCACGAAGTGGCAAACCTGGAGTCGCGCCTGACCGACGCCATCCTCAGGCTGAGAGTCCCCATTGAGGATCCTGGTGCGGCTCTGGAGCGCGATAGGGCGGCACCCTCTACTTCCCGTAGGGGTGGCCATCGTGTTGGCGGGATCGGCCTCTGAGCGCTGTTGATGTTGGGTGTAGGCGGGCTGGCCAAGCCGCCGGGCCAGTAATACCTTCGGCCGCATGTCCAAACTGTCGGCTACGGCCTGGGGGCCGACGACGACGTCGTCCGGATGTTTGTCGTGACAAAAGGCTCATCGGCGCACTTCTCCATGCCCACCTCACCGGGATGGCATAGGAATTGCCCGACTTAGGCCAGGCTGCCCCGGGAGGTACGGACCGTGTTGGGTGTGAAGCCTTACCGGGACGCGCTCGCGCTGCCAGGGTTGCGGCCCCTGCTGCTGGTCGCGATCCTGGCCCGGGTGCCGGTGGCGGCCACCGCCGTGGTGATGACGCTGCACGTACTCGATCTGGGCCACGGATATTTCGCCGCCGGGCTGGTCGGGGCCGCGATGACGGTCGGTTCGGCGTTCGGCGCACCACTGCTCGGGAGGCTGGTCGACCGGCGCGGCCTGCGGCCGATGCTGCTGCTGACCACGGCGGTCTCGGCGCTGTTCTGGGCGACGGCGCCGGTTCTGCCGTATTCGGTGCTGCTCTGCGTCGCGTTCGTCGGCGGGCTACTCACCCTCCCGGTCTTCTCCGTGGTCCGGCAGTCGATTGCCGCGCTGGTCCCGCCGACCCAGCGTCGCCAGGCGTACGCGCTGGACTCGATGTCGGTCGAACTCAGCTTCATGATTGGGCCGGCGGGGGCGGTGGCCCTGGCCACGAGTGTCTCGCCCGCCCTGACCATGTACGCCGTCGGCGGCGGCATCGTGCTGGCCGGACTCACCCTGCTGGTGCTCAATCCGCCGACCCGGGCCCGGGACGAGGTGACGACGCCGGCGCAGCCGCTGCCGCGTCGGCAGTGGCTGACCCCACGGCTGCTCGGGCTGCTCGTCGGTGGCGCGGCCAGCACGCTGGTGATCGCCGGCACCGATGTGGCGGTGGTGGCGGTGCTGCGTGACGCCGGTCAGGTCGACTGGGCCGGTGTGGTGCTGGCGCTGTGGGCCTCGTACTCGTTGGTGGGCGGCTTCACCTACGGTGCATTGTCCCGCCCGGTGCCGTCGCTGAGCCTTGCCGTGGTGCTGGGGCTGGTCACCATTCCGGTCGGTCTGGGCAGCGGCGAATGGTGGCTGCTGGCCCTTGTGCTGCTGCCGTCCGGGGCGCTCACCGCGCCGACCGTAGCCGCCACTGCCGACGCGGTGAGCCGGCTGGTGCCGGCGAGCGTACGGGGTGAGGCGATGGGCCTGCACGGCTCGGCGATGGTGGTGGGGCTGGCGCTCGGCGCCCCGCTGGCCGGGGCGGTGATCGATGCCTCCACGCCGGCCTGGGGCTTCGCCGCGACCGGCCTGCTCGGCGCGCTGATCGCGCTGGCGATGCTACCGACCGAGTTGCGTCACCGACGGTCCGAGGCCGCCGCCAAACCCACGATCACTCCCACAGCCGAGCGGGTGTAGTCACCAACTGCCTGCCTGCCTGCCTGCCTGCCGGCACGGTGGCGATGGCGGCGCCGTCAACGACGGACAGACCAGTCGTTTCTCCCGCTCGATGTCACATCCGCGACCCGGCCGGTGTCTCGATGGCACCGACGTAGGAGGAGACATGGAGCACACGACCCGCATCCCCCCGGCCGAGATCACCGGTGTCAGGGGAGCGCTGATCAAGCGAATGATCGAGAAAAGGCTCGGCAAGGTGCCGACGGCGGTGGGCGTCTACTGGCACCACCCCAAGGTGCTGTTCGCCAGCTTCGGTCTCGGGGGCAAGCTGCAGAAGTGGGACGCCTGCGACGAGAACTTGAAGTCTTTCGCCCACATGGCGGTCGCGTCGCTGGTCGGCTGCACCTGGTGCCTGGACTTCAACTACTTCGAGGCCCGCAACAAGGGGCTCGATGTGGAGAAGGCGCGCGAGATCCCGCGGTGGCGGGAGGCGGACGTCTTCACTCCGCTGGAGCGGGATGTCCTGGAGTACGCCGAGGCGATGAGCCAGACACCGCCGACCGTGACCGACGAGCTGGTGGACCGGCTGCACGCCGAGCTGGGACCTCCCGCCGTGATCGAGCTCACCTCGGTGATCGCATTCGCCAACATGAGCACGCGTGGCAACGTGGCGCTCGGTATCGAGTCCGACGGCTTCGCCGCCGCGTGCGGCTTGAAGCCGATGGCCGAGCGACCGGGAGTAGCGTCCGCGTCATGAGCGAGGACCCCTTCGTCGCCCACCGCAGCCTGCTGTTCACCGTCGCCTACGAGATGCTCGGCTCGGTCGCCGACGCCGAGGACGTGGTGCAGGAGACCTGGCTGCGATGGGCAGCCTTGGTCGACGCCGAGCGCTGCGAGATTCGGGCCCCCCGGGCGTACCTCGTGCGGATCGTGACCCGGCTCTGCCTCAACCGGCTGCGTACGCTCGCGCGGCAGCGCGAGGAGTACGTGGGCGAGTGGCTGCCCGAGCCCGTGCTGACCAGCCCGGATGTCGCCGAGGACGTCGAGCTCGCGGAGAGCGTGTCGATCGCCATGCTGGCGGTACTCGAGACGCTGCTACCGACGGAGCGTGCGGTTTTCGTGCTTCGCGAGGTCTTCGACGTGCCGTACGACGAGATCGCCGTGGCGCTGGACAAGTCGCCGGCGGCGGTGCGTCAGATCGCGACGCGGGCCCGCAAGCACGTGGCGGCGCGCCGGCCGCGGATGTCGGTGAGCCGCGCCGAGCAGGAGCAGGTGGTCGAGCGGTTCCTCGCCGCGTTGACCACCGGCGACGTGCCCGGACTGCTCGAGGTGCTGGCTCCCGACGTGCTCGTCGTGGGCGACGGGGGCGGCCTGGCCCCGACAATCCCGAAGCCGGTCCGCGGGGCCGCGAAGCTCGCCCCGGTGATGGCCCGCTTCGCCGAGGTCACGCCCGGCGCCAGGGCTTTCATGGTCGACCTCAACGGCGGCATCGCGGCGCGCATCGACCCCGGCGGCGAGAACGACACGGCCGTGTCGTTCGTCATCGAGGACGGCCGGATCACCCAGATCTACGCGATCCGCAACCCGCACAAGCTCGAGCGGCTGAACGAGGTGGCCGAGCTTCGACGGTGAGTCCAGGCTTACGCAGCGACGCGTTCCGGCACGAAGCTGAGCTGGGCGGCTGGCGGGGGTTCCGGTGAGGTGCGGACCTGTCCGGTGGGAGCGTGAACGCGTCCGGCTCACGGAGGCTGGTCGCGTGGCTGCCGAGTGAGGATGGAGCATCCCACCTGCGGCAGTAACCGCCCGATCCAGGGGGTTCCCCATGCTTATTGCCATCCTCGACGTCAACACCGCCGCGCCCGACCGCCCGGCTGCCCTCGCCCAGCTCGACGGCGAGCGCGACCAGGTGCGTGCCATGGCGGGCAACCTCGCCTTCCGGGTCTACGCGTCACGCGAGGACGAAACCCGGATCACCGTGGTCCACGAGTGGAACGACGAGGCGTCATTTGCCGGATACCTGAAATCGGATGCCTTCGCGCGCTCGGGCGAGGTGCTTCGGCCGATCATGACCGCAGCGCCAGTGAGCCGGCGCTTCCGCGCCGAGTTGCTGGAAACGGTCGCCTGACCGGCATCAATGAGGCGCACTACGATCAACCCGTGCGAGGCCGTCGATGACCCGCAAGGCGTACAGCTTCATCCGCACATTCGTACCTGAGCCCGCTCGCGAGCTGTGCGTGGACCGCCACTACCTGCTCTGCGCCTCCACGGGTGCCCTCCGGCTGGAGGCGCAGGGCCAGGCGTGGTTGCTCCCGCCGGCACGGGCCGCCCTGATCGCGGCAGGGCGCCCGATCCGGGTGAGCATCCCGCAGCCGGTCACGACCGCGTCGGTCTTGTTCGATACCGGGTTCACTCCGGCGCCACCGGCGCCGCTGGCCGTGTTCGATCTCAGCCCGCTGGCCCGCGCACTGCTGGCCGAGTGCGGCACCTGGGGTGAGAGCGACGTGCCTCTCACGGCTTATGCCGAGACGCTGTTTTCCGCGCTCGCCGCGGTGACCTGGCAGCTCTCCGAGCAGCCGAGCCCGGTCGTCGTGCCGGCGGGGCGATCACCGGAACTGCGCCGGGCCTTGCAGTTGACCGAGGAGCGGCTCGGTGGTGAGGTCCGCTTCGAGGACGTGGCACACGAGGTGGGCCTCGCGCCGCGGTCGCTGGCCCGGCGCTTCGAGGACGAGATCGGGATGCCCTGGCGGGCAGTCCTGCGCCGGATGCGGGTGATGCGTGCCATTGAGGAACTCGCTGCAGGTGACACCCCGGTCACCAAGGTCGCATTCACGGTCGGCTACGCCTCACTGTCGGCGTTCAACGCCGCGTTCCGGGAACTGACCGGCCGCACGCCCACCGAGTACCGGAGCAGCTTCCGGCCCTGACCGGACCAAGCTCGCGGGCCCCCGAACACCCAGGACAAGACGCGCGGGTTCAACGCACAGAGATGCCGCGGTCAGCGCACCACGGCCGGGGACCAGGCGTCGGGGATCAGCAGGCGTGGCTGGCCGCTGCCGTCGGCCGGGGTGGCCCAGACGTCGCTGGAGGCCGAGGCCGCGTCGGCTCGCGGCAGGCCGTAGAGCACCGTGTCGTCGTCGAGCCACTCGATCTGGTCGTCCACGCTGCGGGTCTCGCTGAGCAGGGTCTCGGCGCCGGTCGTCAGGTCGTAGACCGCCGCCCGCCAGCGGCCCGGCGGCAGGTCGCCGCGCTTCTTGAACGCCACCCGGGTGCCGTCCGGTGACAGTGACGGGCATTCGACGTCCTCGCGCAGGGCGGTCATCGTCCGGCCCGCCAGGCTGCCTTCGACCAGCCAGGTCTTGCCGCCCGAGGCGGCGGTGGCGTAGAAGCGGTCGGCGTCGGCGAAGGTGACCCCCCACAGGTTCTTGTCGACCGCGGTGACCGCCCGGCCGTCGACCAGCAGCTTGAACTCCTCGATGTCGCCCACCACCTCGCCGCTGGCGCGGGTGACGACGGTGCGGGTGGAGAACTGGCCGGGGTTGGCGTACGAGTCACCGGAGACGAAGCTGGTGGTGGCGATCAGTGAGCCGTCCGCGGAGAGCCGGGTGCGGCTGGGCACCCCGGTCAGCGGCAGGTCCCGGGTCGGCTGCCAGTCGGCGTCGAACAGTTGGGCGGCGTACGTGGTGACGATGCCGCGGTCGGCGGAGAGGCAGACCGACTGGTCGGCGGTGGCGTACACCCGTTCGCAGGAGATCGGGGCGAACGTGCGGGGGCCGTCGGGTGCGGTGAGCGGCACCACGGCGACGCGACCGTACTGCTGACCGAGGGCGGTGCTGCGGAACACCAGGTGCGGTTGGGTACGCAGCGGCGCGAGCGCCTCGCCGGTGGCGACCGGCGTCGCCGCCGCCTCGAGGTTGGCCTGGACGTGCCGGACCCGCCACACGTAGCCACCGGCCCCGACGACCGCGAGCAGCAGGATGGTGCCGAGCACCGCCAGTCGGACTCGCAGAGTCATGCCGTGGCCTCGCTTCGTTCGGCAGGCTGGACCGCACCGCGTTGATGATTCGCTCGCTGACGCTCGCTCATGCCGCCACCTCGCTGCGCTCGGCGTCGACCTGAGTCTCTTCCACGCTGCGTTGATGATTCGCTCGCTGACGCTCGCTCATGCCGCCACCTCCGTCCGGTCGATGCCGCGCAGCAGCCAGGCGGCCACCGGCACTGCCGTGGCGAGCAACCCGGCGAACAGCAGCAGCGACGCGCCCGGCCCCTGGAGGCTCCAGAGCAGACCGAACAGCAGCGAGGAGCCGAACCGGGCGAGCACCACCACGGTCTGCGCGGCGGCGATGCCGCTGCCCCGGGCCTCCGGCGCGACCAGGCGGCTGACCAGCGCGGGCAGCACCCCGTCGGTGGCCGCGTAGTAGACGCCGAGGCAGAGCAGCACGGCGAGGGTGAGGGTGAGGCCGCCGGCGGGCAGGGCCGCCAGCAGGTAGCAGGCGAGCAGCGCGCCGTGGCCGGCGACCAGGACGCAGGCCCGGCCGACGCGGTCGGCGAGCCGCCCCATGGGTACGGCCAGCCCGAGGTAGGCGAGGCTGGTGCCGACGTACAGCAGCGGGAACCAGGTGGCGGCGAAGTCGTCGCGGTCCTGCAGGGCCAGGTAGAGGAAGCCGTCGCCGACGGTGACCAGGCCGAGCAGTCCCGCGGCGAGCAGTGGGCGGCGCAGCCGCCGGCCGCTGACCTCGGCGGCGACCCGACGCAGCCCCAGCCGGGCTCCCTGGGCCGCCGTCTTGAGGTTGGGCACGAACAGGACCAGGACCGCGACGCCCACCACGGCGACCGCGAACGACACCACGAAGATCGAGTCGTAGCTGCCGGGTACGGCGGCCAGCAGGGCGAAGGCGACCAGTGGTCCGAGGGCGGCGCCGAACGTGTCGAGCGTGCGGTGCACCCCGAAGGAGCGGCCGAGCATGCTCGGGTCGGAGGCCTGGGCGATCAGCGCGTCGCGGGGCGCGGTGCGTAGTCCTTTGCCGAGCCGGTCCGCGGTGACGACCGCGGTGATCGCGGCGAACCCGGTGGCGGGCAGCAACGCGATCCGGCTCAGCGCCGAGGTGCCGTACCCGAGCACCGCCACCCATTTCGGCTGCCCGCCCCGGTCGCCGGCGTAGCCGCCGGCGAGCCGGACGAAGGCGCTGACCCCCTGGTAGATGCCGTCCAGGAAGCCGTACGCGATCGGGCTGAGCCCGACCACCGCGGTGAGGTAGAGCGGCAGGATCGACGCCACCATCTCCGAGGACACGTCGGTCAGCAGGCTGACGACGCCGAGCAGGACCACCGTGGTGGAGACCCGGCGTACCCCGTCCCGGTTCCCGGTTCCGTCGGCGTGGGGACGGTCCCGCAGCGACACGTACACGATCTGGCCCGGCCTTGTCGTTCAGTCGGTCAACGCGGTGGCCAGCGCCTCGGCGACGCGGGCCTGCTGCGCGGGAGTGATCTGCGGGTAGATCGGCAGGGAGAGCAGTTCGGTGGCGGCGCGCTCGGCGTGCGGGAACGCGCCGGCCGGGTACCCGAGGTCGGCGAAGGCGCCGGTGCGGTGCACCGGGACCGGGTAGTGGATGCCGGCACCCACCCCCGCCGCGTTGAGCCGGGACAGCACCTCGTCGCGGCGCGCCGGCGCGCCGTCACCGGGGACCCGCACGCAGTAGATGTGCCAGACGTGCTCGTTGCCGTCGACCGTGACCGGACGGACCACGTCCAGCGGCGCGAGCAGCTCGTGGTAGCGGGCCGCGGCGGCCCGGCGCCGCGCGTTCCAGTCGGCGAGCCGGGCGAGTTTGGCCCGGAGCACGACCGCCTGGAGGCCGTCGAGGCGGCTGTTCACGCCGACGATGTCGTGCGCGTACTTCGTCAGCCCGCCGTGGCTGCCCAGGGTGCGGACCGTGGTGGCGAGGTCGGCGTCGGCGGTCACCACCGCGCCGGCGTCGCCGTACGCGCCGAGGTTCTTGCCCGGGTAGAAGCTGGTGGCGGCGATGCCGTCGGCGCCGGCCTGCCGGCCGTGCCGGGTGGCGCCCTGACACTGGGCGGCGTCCTCGACGACCGCCACGTCCCGACCGGCCAGGCCGGCGCGCAGCCGTTCGACGTCGGCGAGCTGCCCGTACAGGTGCACCGGCACCACGGCCCGGGTCGCCGGGGTGACGGCGGCCAGCGCCGCGTCGACGTCGATCAGGTAGGACTGCGGGTCGCAGTCGACCAGGACCGGCCGGCCGCCGGCCCGGGCGACCGCCTCGGCGGTGGCGATGAAGGTGTTCGCCGGCAGGATCACCTCGGCGCCCGGACCGACGCCGACGGCGCGTAGCGCGAGCTCGATCGCGTCGGTCCCGTTGGCCACGCCGACGCAGTGCCCGACGCCGCAGAACGCGGCGTACTCCCGCTCGAAGGCGGCCACCTCCGCGCCGCCGATGAACGCGGTGTCGGCGATGACCCGTTTGAATCCGGTCTCCACCTCCTCCGCCACTTCCACATGCGCGGCGGCGAGATCGACGAGCGGAATCTTCGGCATGCTAGTTCCCCACAACCCTCGACACGGTCATTTCCCGAACGCCGCCGCCGGCTCGGCCTCCGCCGCCAGCCGGCCCGGCCGCGCGGCCCGCAGCCGACGGGCCGGGCTGCCGACCCACACCTCACCCGGCGGGACATCGCACAGCACCACGGAACCCATCCCGACCAGCGACCATTCACCGACGGTCACGGCCTCCCGGACCAGGGCCCCCGAGCCGACGTACGCCCCGGTACGCAGCACCGCGCCACCGCCGAGCCGGACCCCGGAGGCGAGGGTGACGTGGTCGGCGACCCGGCCGTCATGGGTGAGCACGACCTGCGGCATCACCGCCACATGCGCCCCCACCGTCACGTCCGCGGTCAGCACCACACCGGCCAGCAGCACCGTGCCGTGGCCGACCGAACTTCCCGCGCCTACGTCGGCGGCCGGATGGATGATCGTCGCGTACCGCTCGGCCGGCAGCCCCAGCCGGTGCACGATCCGCTGCCGGGCGGCGTAGTCACCCGGATTGCCGACGCAGACCACCGCCGCCGTGCCGGAGAGTTCGGCCAGCCGGTCGATCGCGCCGAGGATCGGCAGACCGGCCCGCTCGGTGCCGTGCAGCGCCGGGTCGTCGTCGAGGAACCCGTGCAGCCGCCACGTCGGCCGGACGGCGTTGATCGCCCGTACCGCCGCCGCGGTCTCCCGCGCGAATCCGCCGGCGCCGACGATGACCAGGTCGCGCATCAGCCGGCCAGCTTGCGCAGCACGCCGACGATGTGGTCCTGGTCGTCCTCGGTCAGCGCGTGGTGCAGCGGCAGGATCAGCGAGTCGCGGGTCAGCCGCTCGGTCACCGGCAGCGGCCCGGGCGTCACATCGGCGTACGCCGGCTCCAGGTGGGCGGCCATGATGCCGCGCCGGGCCGACACACCGGCCGCGGCCAGCTCCGCGAGCACCTCGTCGCGGCCCACCCCGTACTTCCGGTTGATCAACACCCAGAACGACTGGTAGTTGGTCTCGCCGTACGCCGGGTCGTGTACCGGTACCAGCCCCTCGACGGTGGCGAGCAGGTCGTGGTAGCGCGCCGCGAGCGCCCGCCGGTGGGTCACCAGCTCCGCGAGCCGGCTGAGCTGCACCAGCCCGATCGCCGCCTGGATGTCGGTCATCCGGTAGTTGAAGGCGGTCTCCAGGTAGGACTCCAGCACCGGCTGGGCGCTGGCGTGCCGGTCGGCCGCGGAGACGTTCATCCCGTGCTCACGCAACTGGCGCAGCCGGGCCGCCCACGCCGGATCGTCCGTGGTGACCATCCCGCCCTCACCGGTGGTGAGCAGCTTGCGGGGGTGGAACGACCAGGCGGAGATGGTCGAACCGGCGCCGACCGGCTGTCCGTACGCGGTCGAGCCGGCGGCGCACGCCGCGTCCTCGATCAGCGGCACTCCCCAGCGGCTGCCGGCCTCCCGCAGCGCGGCGACGTCGAACGGCACGCCGCCCTGGTGCACGGCGATGACCGCCCGGGTCCGGGGGGTGCGCACCGCGTCGACCGACGCCACCGTCACGTTGCCCGTGGTGAGATCGACATCGGCGAACACCGGGGTCGCACCGACGTAGCGCACCGCGTTGGCGGTGGCGATGAAGGAGAACGACGGGACGATCACCTCGTCGCCCGGACCGACGTCCAGCACGACCAGCGCCAGGTGCAGAGCGGTGGTGCAGGAGCTGACGGCCACCCCGTGGCCGGCACCCACAGAAGCGGCGAACTCCTGCTCGAAGCGGGCCACCCGCGGCCCCTGGGCCACCCAACCCGACCGGACCGCGTCGGCGGCGGCCTGCGCCTCCTCCTCGCCGAGGCGCGGAATCATCACCGGGATCCGACGGTCACTCACTTCTCGGCCCGCCACCAGTCGACCAGGCCCTGAAGTCCTTCGTGCAGGCTGATCTCGGCGCGGAAGCCGAGCTGCTGGGCGGCGGCGGTGGTGTCGGCCAGGCGGCGGGTGACCCCGTTGACCGCGCGGGCCGGCCCGAACTCCGGAGCCAGGTCGGACTTCATCACCTCGCTGAGCGCCTGCGCCAGTTCCCGCAGGCTGGTCTCGGTGCCGCTGGCGACGTTGAACACCTCGTCGGTGACATCGGCCCGGGCGGCCAGGATGTTGGCTCGGGCGATGTCGGCGACGTGCACGAAGTCCATCGTCTGCAGGCCGTCACCGAGGATCAGCGGCGGCTGGCCCGCCTCGATCCGCTCCATCCAGCGGATCAGAACCTCGGTGTAAAGGCCGTGGATGTCCATCCGGGGGCCGTACACGTTGAAGTAGCGCAGCGCGACGTAGTCCAGGCCGTACATGCTGTGGAAGCTGCGCAGCATGCCCTCGTTGAACGCCTTCGCCGCGCCGTAGAACGTGTCGTTGTGGTACGGGTGGTGCCGCTCGGTGGTCGGGAACTCGTCGGCGAGGCCGTACACCGAGGCCGACGACGACAGGACCACCTTGCGGACCTTGGCTGCGGCGGCCGCCTCCAGCACGTTGAACGTCCCGTCGACCAGCACCTCGTTGGCGAGCCGCGGCTCCTCGGCGCACTGGGTGATGCGGATCGCGGCGAGGTGGAAGACCAGGTCCTTGCCCTGGGTGAGTTCGTGCACCAGCGCGGCGTCCCGGATGTCGCCCTCGACGAGGCGGACGCTGCCGTGCGGCAGGGCCCGGGCGAGGTTCTCCCGCCGGCCACGAACGAAGTTGTCGAGGACCACCACCTCGGCCGCACCGGCGGCGGTCAGCTGGTCCACCACGTGCGAGCCGATCGTGCCCGCCCCACCTGTTACCAGGGCGCGCGCCCCGGCGATCTCCACCGCGCTCATGACCGCAATCCGCTCCAATCCGTGCCGCTCAGCGGCTCCGTCGCACCGGGTTTCATGCCTCGCCCGGTCACGCCTCTGTCCACTCAACGAGCTCGACCAGTCTTCCGCCGTCGGCGAGGCTGCGGGAGGCGGCCTCCAGGATGGCGATCACCCGCAGACCGGACCGCCCGTCGGTGAGCGCCGGGGTGCCGCTGCGGATCGAGCGGGCGTACTCCTCGACCATGGTCCGCAGCGCCTCCCGCTCCGTCAGCGCCGGCGCGACCATGTCCCCGGAGCGGTACGACACCAGCATGTCCCGGCGCTGCTCGTCACCCAGCTCCTCCGTCGAGGCCACGTCCACCCCGCGGTCGAAGATGGAAAGCCGCTGACTGGGGTTGAGGTCGTCCCAGACCAGCGTCCGCTTGGAGCCGCCGATGATGGTCGTCCGGATCTTCACCGGCGAGAGCCAGTTCACGTGGATGTGCGCGATCGCCCCGGTGTTCAGCCGCAGCGTCAGGTAGGCGACGCAGGCCCGGCCCGCGCCGATACGGTCCGCGCCGTGCGCGGCCACCGCGACCGGAGCCACGCCGGGCGGCAGGATGAAGTCAAGAATCGACAGGTCGTGCGGGGCCAGGTCCCACATCACGTCGATGTCGCGCTGGACCAGCCCCAGGTTGATCCGTACGGAGTCCAGGTACTGCAGCTCGCCCAGTTCCCCATTGTGGAGCAGTTCACGGATACGCAGCACCGCGGGCGTGTAGCAGTAGGTGTGGTCGCACATCAGCGACAGGCCCCGACGTTCCGCCTCGGCGACCAGCGCTCGGCCCTGCGCGGAACTGGCCGCCAGCGGCTTCTCCACCAGCACGTGTTTGCCGGCCCGCAGCGCCGACATCGCCACCTCGAGGTGGGTGCCGGCCGGGGTGGCGATGGCCACCGCCTGCACGGTGTCGTCGGCCAGCACCGCGGCCAGATCCTTGGTGGCCTGGACCGTGGAGTAGCCGCCGAGCACCCGCTCGGCCCGGCTCACGTCGAGGTCGCAGAGCCAGCGCAGCCGGAAGTCGGTGGAGGCTTGGAAGTTACGGACGAGATTGGGACCCCAGTAGCCGGCGCCGACGACGGCCACGCCGATCGGATCGTGCGATGAGTTCACGGACATCCGTTTCGCTAGGCAGGACAGGACACGTTCACTGAGGGGTGAGTCAGGAAGGTCCGTCCGGCAAGCTATCGAGACGCCATCGGGTACGCCAGTGAACTGACAGAATTCCAGCAATGCCGCCGGGGCGAGAGGGCCATTCGGTTCGCCGTCCGCCCCGGGTGGTCCATATCCGTGCACTGCGTCGGCTTGCCTACATCGGCCTTGTCGACCAGCAGTTACCGTTCTCCAGCCGAAGGACACCTCCGTACGGCGGAAGGAGCCACCGATGACGAACGATCCGGGGACCCAGCGTGGCGATGTGCAGATCGCCGCGACCGCCGACGTCGACGAGCGGGCCACCGTTCGTCCGGGCACGCGCGTCTGGCACCTGGCGCAGGTCCGCGAGGGTGCCTCGGTCGGCCAGAACTGCATCATCGGCCGCGGTGCGTACGTGGGGCCCGGCGTCCGCCTCGGCGACAACGTCAAGCTGCAGAACTACGCCCTCGTCTACGAGCCGGCGCAACTGGCCGACGGGGTCTTCGTCGGCCCGGCCGCGGTGCTCACCAACGACGAGTACCCACGGTCGGTGACCCCCGACGGGCGACTCAAGAGCGGGGACGACTGGACGGCGGTCGGCGTGGTGGTCGGCGAGGGCACGGCGATCGGCGCCCGAGCCGTCTGCGTGGCACCGATCACCATCGGCCGATGGGCCTTGATCGCGGCTGGTGCCGTGGTCACCCGGGACGTACCGGACTTCGCGCTCATGGTCGGCGTTCCCGCCCGTCGGGTGG